>PWFS01000204.1 GCA_003554145.1 Halobacteroidaceae bacterium
CCGGGGTCAAGGTTATTGACCTCCTGGAACCCTATGTTCGCGGCGGCAAAATAGGGCTTTTCGGCGGGGCAGGAGTGGGCAAAACCGTTATAATCATGGAAATGATTAATAATATTGCCACCAAGCACGGCGGATTTTCTGTTTTTGCCGGAGTGGGTGAAAGGACCCGGGAGGGCAACGATCTCTGGATGGAAATGAAGGAATCCGGGGTCATCGATAAGGTGGCCATGGTTTTTGGACAGATGAACGAACCGCCTGGAGCCCGGATGCGGGTTGGCCTGACGGGCCTGACCCAGGCCGAATATTTCCGGGACACCCAGGGTCAGGATGTCCTGCTCTTTATTGATAATATTTTCCGCTTTATTCAGGCCGGCCAGGAAGTATCGGCCCTGCTGGGCCGGATGCCCTCAGCCGTTGGCTATCAGCCCACCCTGGCTACTGACCTGGGAGCCCTGCAGGAGCGGATCACTTCCACCAAGAAAGGATCTATTACCTCGGTGCAGGCCATTTTTGTTCCTGCTGATGACTTTACCGATCCGGCGCCGGCCACTACTTTTGCTCACCTGGATGCAACCACTGTTCTTTCCCGCTCCATCGCAGAAAAGGGAATTTATCCCGCGGTGGATCCCCTGGACTCCACTTCCCGGATCCTGGATCCCAATGTTATTGGCGAAGAACATTATAATACGGCCCGCCAGGTCCAGGAAATTCTGCAGCGCTACCGGGATCTGCAGGACATAATTGCCATCCTGGGAATGGATGAATTATCCGAGGAGGACAAGGTGGTTGTTAACCGGGCCCGGAGGATTGAACGCTTTTTGTCCCAGCCCATGTTTGTGGCCGAGCAGTTCACCGGCCGACCGGGCAAATATGTGCCCCTGGAAGAATCCATACGCGGTTTCAAGGAAATCCTGGAGGGGCGCCATGATGAACTGCCGGAAGAAGCATTTTTCATGGTGGGCAGTATCGATGAAGTAGTTGATAAGGCCAGGGAACTGAAGGAGGAGTAAATTATGCCGGCCACTGTGGAAATGGAAATTATTACCCCGGAGCGGATTCTGCTGCGGGAAGAAGTGGAAATGGTAATTGCTCCTGCTGTAGATGGTGAGATTGGAATTTTGCCCGACCACGCTCCCCTGATTACCGGCCTGAAAATCGGTGTTATGCGGATCAGGCGAACCGAGGCAGAGGGTTTTCTTCCGGTGTCCATCAGTCAGGGGGTAATGGAGGTCCTGCCCCAGCGGATAACTATCCTGGTGGCAACTGCGGAGCTACCCCAGGAAATTGACCTGGAAAGGGCCATGGAAGCCAAGAAGAGGGCGGAAAAAATGCTGGAAAAAGAAGAAATTGACCGGACCAGATTTGAAGGGGCCCTGCAGCGGGCTATGGCCCGGATCAAAGCAGCCCGGTTTAATGAATAAGGGTAGGCCCCCCTATCCCGGGTAATAGAAGTGAAATGAAGGAGGACTGGCCGTGGCAGACAGGCTTTTTTTAAACGGAGGAAAACGACTACAGGGTGAAGTTCGGGCCAGCGGGGCCAAGAATGCCGCCCTGCCCATAATTAATGCGGCCCTTCTGGGAGATGGGGAATCCCAGCTGGAGGATATACCCCACCTGCGGGACGTTATTCACCTGCAGCAGATTTTGGAACACATGGGAGTTCGGGTCAGTTATGATCAGGGGGTCATGACCATTAATCCCCAGCAGGCCCATTTTGCTGAGCCTCCCTATGAACTGGTGCGCAAACTCCGCGCCTCCTATTATCTCCTGGGAGTCCTGCTGGCCCGCAATGGTGAGGCCCGCATTGCTTTGCCCGGGGGTTGTGCCATCGGCAACCGGCCCATTGACCTCCACCTCAAGGGTTTCAAAGCCCTGGGAGCTGAAATCCACCTGGATCACGGGGTAGTTGAGGTTCGGGCACCCCGCCCCCTGAACGGAGCCCGGATTTACCTGGATTATCCCAGCGTGGGGGCTACGATCAATATCATGCTGGCTGCCTGCGGGGCCAGGGGCCAGACCATAATTGAAAATGCGGCCCGGGAACCGGAAATTATCGACCTGGCCAATATGCTGACAGTCATGGGTGCCCGCATCAAGGGCGTAGGAACCGATATTGTCAAGGTGGAAGGAATAGAGCGGCTGGGAGCAACCCAGCACCGCATTATTCCCGACCGCATAGAAAGCGGCAGCTACATGATTGCTGCTGCCGCCACCCGGGGCGATGTTTATGTGCGCAATTCCCTGTGCGAACACCTGAAATCGCTTTTGGCCAAGCTCAAGGAAATGGGAGCTCGAATCGAAGAAGACATAGAAGGAGTACGGGTTACCGTTCCCAATTGCCTGCGGGGGGTGGACGTTAAAACCCTGCCCCATCCAGGCTTTCCTACCGATCTCCAGCCCCAGATGATGGCCCTTTTGACCCAGGCCGGGGAGGGAACCAGCCTGGTAATTGAAACCGTATTTGAAAACCGCTTTATGCACGTGGATGAACTGAAAAGAATGGGAGCCGATATTAAGATGGATGGTCGGGGGGCTCTGGTCAAACCTTCCCGCCTTTCCGGGGCCCGGGTCTGGGCTACAGATCTCCGGGCCGGTGTAGCCCTGATTATTGCCGGTCTTTCAGCCGAAGGTGAAACTCAGATTAATGATTTTCATCACGTGGAACGGGGCTATGAAAAACTGGAAGAAAAATTTAAGGGCCTGGGAGCAGACCTGCACCTGGAGTAAAAGAGCGCCGCCCGAGGGCGCTTTTTTATGTGCTTGTTTTCCGGGAACCTGTTGGGGAATCAGAAAAAAGCCCGTTTTTCCGGGCTTTTTTGAAATAAAGGGGGCAGAGGATGAATTAAAGAGTTTAAAAGAGGAAGGCTCCCATAACCGAAAATACTGTTCCCAATACCCAGAAAAAGATAATCAAAAGAGAAGCCCGCAGGCGGGAAAGGCCCGCCACCCGGTGCAGTCCCATTCCCAGGAGAAAAAGGGTCAAAAGATATATAATATTGAACCTCTCCAGGAGGGCTCCCAGGGGTGAATAGAGGCGGTCCTGATAGTCCAGGATAAAAGCGGGACTCAGGGTTATCAGGTGCCCGGTTAGAACCAGTCCGGCGGTCCGAATCAGGTTGCCCAGCAGGGGAATAAATTGGATGTAACCGGTGAGGGACAGGAGATGGCGATAGCTTGTTTTGCTGCCCAGTATTCGGGTAAAGATTAAGTACAGTAGACCCATTAACAGCCAGCCCAGGAGGGCCGCGATGGACTGGGTAAAAAGGGATAGATAACGGGGCAGGGGCATGGGGTAAATATCATAGATCTGCTGGGTGTATTCCTGGACGGGCAGGGCAAAAATAGATCCCAGGATTAAAATGATTACCGGCCCCAGCAGGTCTGGTTTCCCCCGGATTTCATCCATGATCCGGCGGGGCTCAATCAAAAGTCCCAGGGCCCGACCCAGGGGGTTGGTGTTTGGCTCCATTTTTAATCCTCCTTTCCTCCATTAATTCGGGAGGAGGCAGGTGGTTCCTTCTTTTTGTGCCAGTAAAAACCCTGGCTTTTGAATGCCTGCTTGTCGGTTCGCCCGGCCGGAGAGTTTTCAGCAGGGGCCGCAGTATTGTCTCCTTTTTTCAGCTCCAGGTGATTTAAACGTTTTTCAGTTTCAGACCTATAAACTGTCTTTCCCGTTTTTTCATTTTTTACCCAGGGCAGGGGAGGTGGAGTGATGGTAGTAAAAGAAAAGGTGGTTCTGGTTTATCGAATTATTTTGCTGGGCTTCACCATTTACGCCCTACTGTTCTATTCAGGTATTCTACAGGGCGATTTCCGGCTGCAGATATTCGCCTATTTTACTATCCTCAGCGTGCTCCTGACCTTTTTATTTTTTTCTGGGGTAATTCTTGTTTCCCTGGGAAAAAAAATCCCGGCAGCCGGGCAACCGGGAGCTTTTTATTCTAGTTTTAAAGGCGCGGTAATCCTGGTGGTAACCATCACCATGACCGTCTATCACTTTCTCCTGGCCCCCCTTTTGATGGAGATGGGAGGCTTTCAACCCTTCACCTTTAACGACCTGGTGGTTCATTACCTGATCCCCCTTCTGGTTATCCTGGACTGGCTACTTTTTGACCCCAAGCCCGGCTACCGGGCAACCGATCCCTTGAAATGGCTGGTGCTCCCCCTGCTATATTTCCTTTTTACAATTATTCGGGCTCAGCTGGGAGGACCCCTGGAAGGGACTTCCAACCGCTACCCCTATTTCTTTATTGACATAGATGCCCTGGGAATGGGAAGAGTTTTCTTTAATGTTCTAATTTTGACTGTGGGTTTTCTGGCCCTGGGCTATATAATTTATTTTGTTGATCATTTTTGGGGGAGGATCCAGAAAAATAAAGGGAGAAAATTTTCCGGAAAAACAGGGAACGATCATCCGTGATGACGGGTCCACTGCCCCCAAAATATGGATATTACCTGGCGGGGAAACAGGAGGTAGCAATAAAAAAGAAGAGGTTTTCCCCCTTGGGGAGGTAAAACCTCAAGAATTTGAAGAAAGAGAATTGCTTTTTAGCTGCAACTCTTTTCTTATTTTTTTAGTTTAAAATAATGCGGGTCACTTCAAACTCTAAATACTCTAAATCCTCCACCCTATAATCGGGAATATCAAACCCGATTAACATCAGAAAGTCCTCAAAGTCAGCGATTCTGTAGGTTGCAGTTCCTGCAAAAGCATCATCATCTTCGCTTTCAACTTCAAAATAATGGACCTGAACTTCCAGTTCTCCAATTTTTTCTTCAACGGTAGCAGTATGCTCCAGTTCATAACCCTCATATTCAGCGGCGATAGTTTCTTCAACTCCCAGTTCTTCGGCAGTCATGAAAGGACTGAGAGCAGCCTGAAGCAATGTGTTTGCTAAGAAAACTGGGATCTCTTCCTGGGAAAACTCGTCTCGGACTCTTTTTACTTCACCTTCCTGATCAACCCAGACGGTAAATTTGAAGTCCTGTTCGAAAGAAGTCGCCTCTAACAGGATCCGGTTAACGATTTCTCCATCCAGTTCTTCTTCTCCCTCCAGGATGTAAGTATTGACAGTTTCGCCTGCCGCGGAATGGAATTCATAGTCAATTTCCTGGAAGAACTCAACGAAGTCTCCAATTTCCCGGGGATTATAAAGTTTGTCCTCTTCCAGGAAATCCAGGTCAGCCTGAACTCCATCAATCCCCAGGATAAGGAAGAAAGCTAAAAATAGCCCTAGAATGCAGAAATATTTTTTGCCCGGCATCGATTACCCTCCTTTCTTTATTATGTTTTCGCACCTATTGCTAGACTTTCCAGACCTGGAGAAAAAAACCTGCAAAAAAGAAAGTGACTTCACTTCCCCTCTTCTAATTTATTATCTTAATAGAACTTTCAACTCCTCAACTTCCTCCATGAACCAGGGAATATCTACGGGGTCTTCCTGTAAAG
>PWFS01000133.1 GCA_003554145.1 Halobacteroidaceae bacterium
ATCTAGGGAAAGCAACACCGGTTTTTCAGGTAAAAGAGGCTCGCCCACTACACCGTGCGCTAGATGAACAGATAGAAGACAGATTACAGATGGTAGGCTTACCGATTAGGTCACAATTCTCGTTTAGTCAAAGCAGAAAAACTCCCCATGCCTTAGCTACCCAAGTTTTATTAGAAGCTGAAGGTTGTCACAGAAATGTGGCAGCTATTTTAGGAGCCCACCATGGCAAACCGCAAGGAATTAATGCTACAGATGAATGCAATATCAGTGCCTATAGCTTCAACTATTACTTGGAAGATGAAGGCAGGGAAGCTTGGCGTAAAGTTCAGAAAGAAATAATTCGATATGCCCTTAATTTATCAGGCTTCCTCTCTGTGCAGGATCTTCCAGTCCCTGATATGTCTGCACAGGTTTTGCTGAGTGGTTTGTTGATCATGACGGACTGGATTGCAAGCAACGAAATGTATTTTCCCTATATTCATTTGGATGAAACAGTTGACAGCACTACACCTTCTTTACGAGCAACACATGCCTGGTGCAACCTATCTCTCACATATCCGTGGGTAGCGAATAGAGTCTTTAGGGGTAGTGAATTATTTCAGCAACGATTTACGTTTGATAGCCCCAATGCTCTCCAGGTAGAAGCAGCAGAAGCAGCCGTAGATATTGATCGGCCAGGTATTCTCATAATAGAAGCGCCAATGGGTCAAGGCAAAACGGAGGCTGCCCTGGCATGTGCAGAGATTTTTGCTGGAAACAGTAAGAGGAGTGGTGTTTTTTTTGCCTTACCTACCCAAGCAACCTCTGACGGAATATTTCCACGTTTATGCCAATGGGTTGGAAAGCTGGATGAAGATGGTTTGTACTCTATCGGTTTGGCTCATGGGAAAGCTCAGTTTAATGAAGACTATCAGGCGCTCAAAGAAATTGAAGGCAGCACAAACTTTGGATACGATGATGAAGATAGTCTGTTAGTGCATGAATGGTTCGAAGGAAAGAAAAAAACCATGTTGGCTGATTTTGTAGTGGGAACTATTGATCAACTACTATTGGCTGCTCTAAGACAGAAACATGTGATGCTACGCCATTTGGGATTAGCCCAAAAGGTCGTAATCATAGATGAGTGTCATGCCTATGATGCTTACATGAACCAGTATCTCAACCGTGCTTTACATTGGCTGGGTGTCTATGGGGTGCCAGTGATAGTGCTGTCAGCAACTTTACCTGCGTCAAAAAGGCAGTCGGTGATTGAAGCTTATTTGAACAAGAAGGCTTCCGATAGTCAAGTTGTTGATCTCTTTGGGCAATCTATCAAAGATGAGCACCATGTACCAAAATGGGTTGAGAGTGTTGATTATCCTCTGATAACATATACCGATGGTGGTGAGGTTAAGCAAAGAACATTTGTTGCAGAAGAAAAACCAAAGCAGATTCAGTTGGAATTTTTACCAGAAGACAAACTCGTTTCGAAATTGGATGAATTGCTTTCTCATGGTGGTTGTGCTGGTGTGGTAGTCAATACTGTCAAACGTTCACAGGAATTGGCCCGTATATTAAGGAAGCATTTTGGAGAAGAGATGGTGCTTTTGCTTCATTCCCGCTTTCTTGCTCCAGATCGCAAAGAAAAAGAAAACAAACTATTGCAGGAATTAGGAAAGCCAGATATTAACAGGAACCGGCCAGAAAAACGTATTGTTATTGGGACTCAGGTGATCGAACAGTCCCTGGATATCGATTTTGACGTTTTGGTCACCGATATTGCCCCTATGGATTTATTGTTGCAGCGTATTGGTCGTCTCCATCGCCATGAAAGACAAAGGCCTGAAAAGTTAAAGAGTGCTTTCTGCTTTATTATGGGTTGCAGTAATGACGGTTTTGAAGAGGGCACAGAACAGATATATGGAAAATATCTTCTCATGCGTACAAAGACATTATTACCGGATTGTTTGGCATTACCTCATGACATACCATTTCTAGTGCAGAAAACGTATGAAGACAAGCTTAGTCTTTTTCCAGAACCAGTAGGATTTACACAAGCTAGAGCTGCCCATCAAAACCTTATTGCATCAAAAGAAGAACGTGCAAAAAAGTTTAGGATAGCGCCCTTTTGGCCTGGAACCAAACAACATCTGTGCGGCTGGTTAGATACGGATATGTCACACCAGCATGGAGAAGCGACTGTGCGTGATAGCGATGAATCTATCGAAGTGCTCTTAGTTCAAGAAAACGAAAAAGGACAACTCTGCTTTTTACCCTGGGTAGAGAACGGACGTGAGATTTTAGAAACTGAGGTACCCTCAAATGAACTGGGAAAAGCGATAGCACGACAAAGAATACGGCTCCCTAGAGTTTTATGCTCTCCATGGTCTATCGACAATACGATCAAGGAGTTGGAACAGACGGTTATTGAACGTTTGTTTTGGTGGCAACAATCTCCATGGTTAAAAGGTGACCTTATTGTAATTGTCGACCAAAACTACTCTGCTACTTTGAACGGTTACCGATTGACCTACCATCCGAATGATGGACTGTTGTATGAAAAGGAGGTTAAGGAGGATGAGTCAGAAGGAGTTTAATCTGTTACATGAACCGTGGATTAAAGTCATGAAATTTGATGGCAGTATTGATGAAGTTTCCTTAGTGAAGGTTTTTGAGGAGGCCCATCACTATCAGGGACTTGCTGGAGAATTGCCAACACAAGATGTTGCCGTAATGCGGATATTGCTTGCTATTCTTCATGCTGTATTTGAAAGGGTTAATCTTCAAGGAATTCCAGATCCTGTTTTGTCACCTGAAAAGGCTTTAGAACGTTGGCAATTGTTATGGGATAGAGCTTATTTCCCTATGGAACTTATAAGTAAATATCTAGAGCATTATAAAGACCGGTTTTGGCTTTTCCATGAAAAATATCCGTTTTTTCAAGTGCCGGGCATGGGTAGAGCAACTCAGTATACAGCTTCCAAATTAAACGGAGAATTATCAGAGAGCAACAACAAGACGCGACTGTTCCCTCAACGCACTGGAGAGAATAAAGCTCTGCTTGATTACGCGGAAGCTTGTCGATGGCTGATTTATATCAATGGGTATGATGATACTGCGGCTAAGCCAACACAATCAGGCCTTCCAAGTCCTGGAGCAGGTTGGCTGGGAAAGCTGGGCATTATAAATGCAGTTGGGGCTAATCTATTTGAAACACTACTACTTAATCTTGTTTTACTTAGGGATGGGAGTGACGAGCTTTGGGAAAGGGGCGGCCCGGTTTGGGAGAATGAAAAAGTTAAATTAGAGGAAAGAACTGAAATACCAATGCCTGTTAACCTATCTTGTTTATACACACTACAATCTCGACGGTTAAACCTTATTAAACAGGATAATAAAGTAATAGGATACAACCTCCTTGGCGGTGATTTCTTTCCAAAAGAAAACTCTATAAATGAGCAAATGACACTTTGGCGAAATGCAGCCAAGAAAAAAGATGATCCGCCTGAATATCACCCAAGGCGCCACGATCCCAGCAGGCAATTATGGCGAGACTTTCCAGTGATGGTTGGACAAGGTGGGGCTTCCCGAAAACCTGGTGTTGTTGGATGGCTTGGGCGCTTAAAATCAGAGAAATTGATTTCCCGCTCGCATTTTCGTTTTCAGATTGCTGGTGTTAAATACGGATCAAAGGATTTCTTTATAGACGACATAATTGGTGATTCTATTGCATTTAACGCTAATTTGTTGACATTTTTAGGTAAAGATTGGATTACACGTATTATTGACGAAATCAACATAACAGACCAGCTTTCAGAACAAGCAGGACGCCTTGCACAAAATCTTGCTATAGCAGCAGGAGATACAGATGGATACAGTCGCAAGAATCATGCTAAGGAGCATGCCTATTTTCGGCTAGACGAACCATTCCGCGGTTGGTTAGAGTCTATTGATCCAGTCCATGATGCAGAGAATAAAGAGGAAATATGTGAAAAGTGGTGGCAGGAAGCAAGGAGTATAGTAAGAAAGCTGGGGAGAGAGCTTGTCTATCAATCAGGACCAAAAGCTTTCACCGGCAGAGTTTTAGCTACTGGAGACAGTAGCAACGAAAAAACAAGGAGATATACCGCGCCGGAAGCCTATGATTATTTTCTGTACCGCACGTCCAATCGGGAATTGTTGTATAGAAAGGAGTGAAGAAATGTCTGAAGCAACAAAACAGGTTAAAGCTTTCATAAAAAACCAGATCACTCGTTTGTCGGAAAGCAGAAATGATTCTTTGGTGCGAGCAACGTTGGCGAAATTGCGTCGAGGAATTGGCAAAGCACCAGGCAGTATGCCAGAACTGTGGGCTGTGACCTTTGACGGGCTACCAGAAACATTAACCCGGAAATGGGTTGAGCCAACCTATGGTGAATGGGCTGTTCATACTACTATGACATTATATGCATTGCACCAACAAGGAAAAGATATTCGAGAAAATTGTATGAACAAGGAAGGTGAATCATTAGGAAGCTCTCTCCGAAAACTGATCAAAGATGAAGAAGATGAGTTGCGAGTAAAAAGGCGGTTTGATGCAGCAGCAACTTCAGATAGTTTAGAAGAATTTTCGTACCACCTTAGAGGATTAATTCAAAGATTAAAAGCTGAAGATTTACCTCTTGATTATGTTGAATTAGCTGAAGATTTGTATCGTTTTCAATTTTCCGAGGCCAGAGATTCGATTAGATTAAAGTGGGGTCGTGCTTTTTACAGGATGGAAAAGAAAAAAGAAAAGAAAGATCCTAAGTTAGTATGAGAGGATGGTAAGAAAAATGAAAAATTCAAAAAAATTGTATGTTGATATTCATGTTTTACAGACAGTGCCACCTAGCTGTGTTAACCGTGATGATACCGGCAGCCCTAAAACTGCTATCTATGGTGGAGCAACAAGAGCTAGAGTCTCATCTCAAAGCTGGAAGAAAGCTGTTCGAGATTTCTTCAGGGAGAACGTTAAAAAAGAACTCCTGGGTATTCGCACAAAACAAATAATAAATCTTGTTGCGGATGAAATAATTAAAACTGGCCAAACAGATGAGCCAGAACTGAAGGCTGAACGGGCTTTAGAAGCTGCGGGCCTTAAGTTTAAAGAAAAAGAAAAAACAACAGAAGCCCTGTTTTTTGTCAGTGATGCTCAAGTGAAAGCCTTGGCAGAACTGACAATAGAAGAGCCAGAAGTTGTTGCTAAGAAGCCTTCAAAAGAGATAAAAGCTAAAGCGAAACAGGCGTTAAAGGAGGCTCCGGGCCTTGAGGTTGCGTTATTTGGTCGTATGGTTGCAAGCGAGCCGTATTTAAATACTGATGCTTGTGCTCAGGTAGCCCATAGCATATCGACACATAAAGTTATGACTGAATATGATTATTTTACTGCTGTAGATGACTTAATACCAGAAGATAATACTGGAGCTA
>PWFS01000155.1 GCA_003554145.1 Halobacteroidaceae bacterium
GAAGATGGGGTCTGGATAGAAATAGAGGGGAGCACGGCCATAGAAAGAGGCTCCATAGTGGTTTTAAAAGCAGTGCCAGGGGAGGGTTTTGCCCTGCAGGACTGGGAGGTAACTGGATCTGCTTTTGCCCGGGAAGATGAGAAAATAACTTTCATCTCCTTTGGTGCAGATACAACAGTCAGGGGTATTTTCGCAGTCAAAACAGAGCCATCTGGCTTTGCCGGGGGTGATGGCAGTGAAACAAATCCCTTCCTGGTGGGGAATGCAACTCAGCTGGATAATGTGCGCAATTACCTGGAAGCCCATTTCCTCCAGATTGCGGATATTGATTTAACCCCCTATAGTTCAGGGGCCGGCTGGGATCCCATAGGGGAGGCCCTGGAGGATTGTGAGTTTATGGGTGTATATAATGGAGCATCTTTTTCCATAGGGAACCTGTATATTCACCGGCCTGAAAGTTCCTGGATAGGATTATTTGCTTTTGCCGCCAGTAATTCCCGAATAGAAAATGTAAAACTGGAAGAGGCAGAAATTACCGGCAGGGATCGAGTCGGAGGACTGGTGGGACAGGGTCATCGGGGAACAATAGAAAACTGTATTGTCTCAGGAAAGATAACTGGCCGGGAGAGGGTGGGGGGAATTACCGGGCATAACAATTCCCAGATTAAAGGGACTGTTTTTGTCGGAACTGTTAGCGGGGAAAAGCAGGTCGGAGGGCTGGTGGGATTCAATCGAGAAGAAATATCATATAGTGTTGTCCTGGGGGAGATAACTGCAACTGCCGAGATCGCCGGGGGCCTGGTCGGAGAAAATTCGGTTTTTGGAACCCTGGTGGTGGGGACAATAATAAAAAGCGATGCCAGTGTTTCGGTCACAGGAGGAGAATTGATCGGGGGGGCAGTAGGCTATAATTATGGGGAAATAGAAGATTGTCAGGTTCAGGGACAGGTGCAATGTTCCATCCAGGGAGCGGGAGGCTTTGTGGGCTGGAATAAAGGAGTAATAGAGAGAAGCCTGGCAGAGGTAGAAGTTATGGGATTGGATGGTACTGGAGGTTTTGCCGCAGTGAATGAAGGGACTATTCGGGATTGTCAGGCCACCGGTGATGTTACCGGTGCAACCTGGGTCGGGGGCCTGGTGGGCTGGAATAATCTGGGAGAAGATATAATAAGGAGTTATGCTACCGGTAATGTAACCGGGGAACAATGGGTTGGTGGACTGGTGGGGATGAATAATGGAAATGTTATTAATTGCTATGCTAAAGGAAATGTGGCGGGTAATGAAATTGTGGGCGGCCTTACTGGTGAAAATAAGGATTTTGGTATTACCCATAGCTATGCAGCCGGGGAGGTGACCGGCAACCTATTTACAGGGGGACTGGCCGGGATATCATCAGGAACCGCGATTAATTGCTACTGGGATAAGGATGTTTCGGGGCAGGTTTCTTCCGCTGCCGGCCTGGGCCGAACCAGTAAACAGATGCTGGTTGGTACAGCCGGAGCCTTTATAAAACCCGATGGGAGCGAAGATGAGCACAAGAATGTTAACAACCTCATGTATGATGGCTGGGAGGAAATAATTTGGAATTTTGGTTCTACTGATCAATACCCCTCCTTGGAGTAAGCCAGGGTGAGAGGGGGGGAATGGAGAGGTTTAATAAAGCAACCGGTTGCAATTTCCCGGGATTATTTGTCTTTACAGAAGAATATAACTAAAACTCCTTTTATAATCTGGGGACAGGAGTCTCAAAGCAACAGATAATCCGACATTAAATATAAACTTCAAGCAGGCTTTTTAAGGATAGAACAGGGGGTTTTAGTAATCGGTAATACTTTTTCTCCCGCCTTCGCCTTGCTTAGAGGGGGAGAATTCCTGGTAATTTCGTTAAACACCTGCAGGGCATTAACTTCAAGACCGGTCCTGGCGTTCAAATGTAGTTTTTTGGATAAGAATAAAAAGGGTAATACCCTGTTTTTCTGGCCTGGGAGAAAAATCCATTTACCTGCTCCCTGGAATGTTTACCCCAATAATAAATCGAAAAAAGGGGCCCTGTTAGGGGTGGCCTTTTTTTTTTATTTATTCCAGATCCGGGCTTTTTTCCGGCAGCCCTTTGATCTGATTTTTTTAAGAGGGGGAGTGGAGGTAGTTTTGTCGGGCCGGGGTAAAAAAAATCCCTGCAGGAGAAATTTTTTTTAAAAAAACCCTTTACAGAATCAAAAAAAGTGTTAAAATGAAAGTAAGCACTTACTTACATAGGGGGTTTTAATCCCCCAACTACTCTTCAGGAACAGTTTGAACGGAAAATTATTCTCCAGCAGGGAGCAAACTGTTCAGGAAAGACGGTCCCCTCAAGAGGGATCAAAGGAGGTTAACTTAATGACTGGAAAGAAGAAATGGCAGGACAAAATGGCTGATTTCTGGATGAGCGCGGTTGTCAGGAGACGCTGGATTACCCTCTCGGTTCTTTTGCTTCTCACGCTGATTGCCGGACTGGGACTGATCCAGGTGGAATTTGATGATTCCTGGGAAAACTGGTTACTGGATGAAGACCCGGTGATGCAGGACACCGAGCGTTTTGAGAAAATCTTTGGGGAGGAACAGCGTAACTTTGTCCTGGTAGAATCTGAGGAAGGGATTTTTAATCCTTCAACCCTGGAATACCTGGAGGAGGTAACTGCAGCCCTGGAGGAACATTTACCCCTGGTAGCGGAAGTTGTTGCCCTGCCCAATATGCCCTACATGGAAATCGCAGATGATGCCCTGCGGATCAGGGATTTAATCCCGGGAGCAATTCCGGAATCTGCAGAGGAGCTGGCTTCCCTGGAGAAGAGGGTTCAGGACAGGCCGGGGATTTTTGGTGACATGGTAACTGAGGATGGCAAGGGAACGGTAATTATCGTTTCCCTGCAGGAGGAAATTCCAGAAAAAGTTTATCTTGATGTGGAAGGACGTTTTAATCACCTGGATCAGGGAGAGACCATGGAAGAAGTGGTCCTGGCCGGAGATGTTTACTTTGAGGACAGGGGGGGGATGGTGGAATTTGGGGATCCATTAATGCTGGTTCCACCTGCCCTCGAGGCCATTCTTAAGGAACATACTTCTCCGGGTATTTCTCCGACTATGGCGGGAATGGCTATTGCAGTTTATGAACGTGAAATGGTCCTGACCGAAGAAATGAGTACCCTTTTAGGTCTGGCTCTTCTGGCCAGCGCCCTATTAATGTTCATTATTTTCCGGGGTTTAAGGCCAATGCTGGCCGCGGTCCTGGTAATGCTTATGACCATTATATTCCTTTTTGGGGCTCAGGGCTGGCTGGGTATTCCCCTGGCCATGCAGAGTCTCATTGTAATGATGCTGGCCATGGTAATTGCGGTGGGCTATTCCATTCACTTTATCAATCATTTTTTACGGGAATTCCTGGAGACGGGCAACCGCAGAGAAGCTATCCATCAGGCTTTGCGGGAAGTGAGCTGGCCCATTATGATTACCGCAATTACTACGGCCATGGGTTTTGTGGCTTCCACCGTTATACCCAGTGCCTCAATCCGGATAGTTGTTCTCAACTGTGCTGCTGCCGCCATATTAACCTACTTCCTGGTTATGACAGTTGTTCCCCTGATATTTATCCTGGGCCGGGATCAGAAAAAACTGCGTTCCGGGTCTGAACGCAATCAGGCCTGGCAGAGGTTCATGGTTCGCTGGGCGGACCTGGTAGTCAGTCGGAGCAGGTGGGTTATAGTGGGTTCTTTAATTCTGGTTTTGATTTTGAGCTTTGGTTTAACCCGGATCAATATTTCCACCGATACCCACGCCATGATTGGAGAAGAGATGGATTTTATTCGAGATGCAAATTATGTTGCCCAACGGCTGGGCTTCCTTTATTCCTATCATGTCCTGGTGGAACTGCCCGAGGAGGGAATGGCCAAGCAGGCCGAGGTCTTACAGGGTTTGGAAGAGTTCGAGGAAGAACTGGCAACCTATCCTGGGACTACCGCCACTGCTTCGGTCAATGATCTGTTCCGGGAAATAAACATGGTCATGAATGAAAACGACCCCGATTATTTCAGGGTACCCGGGGAGGAGGAAGTGATTGCCCAGTACCTGATGCTTTATGAAATGAGCGAGGGCGAGGGCCTGGAAAACTGGGTGGATTTTGGGTATAGCAAACTCAATATCCTGGTGCAGCTGGATTCAACCACTGATGAAACCCTGAATCGGGTTCTGGAAGTGGGGGAGAGAGGTCAGGGATTCTTTCCCGAGGGAACTGAAGTATCACCGGTAGGAGAGATTGCGATGCTTTCCCGCTCCCTCAGTTTTCTGGCCCGGGGGCAGATCAATTCAATTGCTGTTGCTCTGGCTGGAATTACCTTAATTATGATGCTGATTCTCAGGTCAATCCGGACCGGTTTGATTTCCATGATTGGCAATGGCCTGCCGGTTCTGGCAATTCTGGGAGTCATGGGCCTTGCTGGTATTCCCCTGGATATTTTAACCATAATGATTTCTCCCATGGTGATAGGGATTGCAGTTGATGATACGGTCCACTACTTCCTTCATTTTAAAAAGGAGTTTGAGAGAACGGGTTCCTACCGGGAGGCCAACCGGGAAACTTTCCGCAAGATTGGTAAGGCTCTTAGTTCAACTACAGCTGTCCTGGTCCTGGGCTTTTTAATTCTGTCCCTGATTGATATTCAGAGCTTCAAATATGTGGGGCAGATGGCAGCCCTGGGGATTTTTGCAGCTCTCTTTGCCGACCTGATAATTGCTCCCCCCCTGCTCCTATATTTCCAGCCCTACGGTCCGGAAAGAGAAAAAGAATAAATGGTAATGTAGAACTGGCATAGTAGCGGTGGGAAAACAACTGTGGATTTCCCCAAATTTTTCTGAGGAGGAGAGAACAATGAAATTTATGGTGCTGGTTGTGGCTGTGCTTTCCCTTTTGATTTTTCCCGGGTCAGATCTGGCCCGGGCGGGGGAACTGACCGGCTCAGAGATCATGTCTCGGGCCGAGTTCCTGGAGATTTCAGATGATATGGAAGTAGAGTTAAAAATGGAAATTATCCGCAATGATCAGGTGCGTAAGCGGGAAATGATTATGCAGAGGTATTTCGGAGAAAAAACTGAAAAAACAATGGTCCGCTTTACCGCCCCGGAAGAAGTTCGAGGAACCGGTTTTCTCAGCATCACCCATCCCGATGGGGAAGAGGAAACCTGGATTTACATGCCGGCCCTGGGAGTGGAACGCCAGATAGATTCTGATGAACGAGGAGAGGACTTAATGGGTTCTGATTTCACCTACGAGGACATCTTTCAGGCCACTGAAGATTATGAGTATGAGCTACTGGAAACGGTGGAATTAAATGAGCGGAAGGTATACCGGGTGGAGGCAGTTCCTGCTACCGGGGTGGTGGAGGATGCGGTAGACTTTGCCTCCCAGATTTCCTATATTGATCGGGAAAAATTCTACCTGCATCAGGTGCGGTATTTTGATCAGGAGGGCGAGGAAATTCGGAGGTTAATCAGCGCTGATGTCCAGGAAATTAAAGAAGGAACCTATCTTCCCCAAAAAATGACCATGGAAAACAAAGAAAATAAAGGTCGAACAATTTTAACCTATAAGCGGGTGGATATCGATATCGGGCTGGATCCAGAAGATTTTTCCCGGGAAAAGCTGAGCAGTCCCCTGGATTGATAAAGCCGAGGCTGGTATTACCTGCAGATGGATCTGATTATTACCGGGCCGGGGGCAGCAGCAGGTTATTCAGTAACCCGAGGGTTGATGGGGATATTTAATCCCCAAAGGGGAATAATACTTGAAAAACCGGTCCCTAAAAGGGGAACGAAAAAAAAGGAAAAAAACAAGGGAAAAAAGCTGAAGGGAGGAATTAGAACAGGAGTAAAAGAATGAAGGCAGGAGGGAAAGCCATGACCAGAGAAGAAACCCGGCAGAAAATAATAAATGCTGCCCGCAGCCTTTTCTCGGAAAAAGGTTACCGGGGCACAACAACTGCGGGGATTGCCAAAAAAGCAGGAGTTTCCGAAGTAACCCTTTATCGTCATTTCCAGACCAAGAAGGATCTTTTCCGAACCTGTCTGGAGCTGCCTGTCGATGAAGTGTTGAATAGGGACCTGAGTAGTATCATGGAGGCCCAATCCCTGGAAGAGTTCGTGGAGGCGGTGCTGAAATTCCGGATGCAGATCTACGATGAGTATTATGAAACATTTCGGATTATGTTTAATGAACTCCCTTATTCCGAGGATCCCATGTCTTATCTGATGGGTGTTGTTAAAGAGCAGGAAGAAGGTCTGGAAGAAATGATGGGCAGGATGAGGGAACTGGGAGAAATCAAGCGGACCAGGAATTCTTTCATGTTTGCCCTGGCAATCCGAATGGCCCTCTGGCAGTGGGTAAGTTTTCGGAGAATGCAGAAAACAGAGGAAACTGAAATGCCCCTGCTTGAAAGTCAGAAAGATCTTCCCCTGGGGGCTATTTCTCCAGAGCACCTTATATCCGATCTGGCCGAGTTTTATTTATATGGAGTGTCCGGAGAAGCGCCCCGGACAAAAGAGGATGAGCAAAAGACCGACTAGAATTATTGCCCGGTCCGGGGTTGGGCCCTTCAGTTGGAGAAAGAAAAAAACCCGCAGAAATTGATCTGCGGGTTTTGCTGTAGCGGGCAGGAGTTATTCCTGCTGGATTTTTCCGATCAGCACCTATTTATCCACGGCCATTCTCAAGAAGTTAATTTTGGTCATCCGCCCCACGTTAAAGGGCAGGTTATGCTCGCCGTGGTACTGCATGCCGTATACCATTCTTTCCCGGTCCCGGATAATTTCATTGCCCATCCAGTCGGATACTCCGAGAACCTTGTAGTTTTCGGGAATAATGACCACATCCCAGCCGTGGAATTCTGCGGCATAAAAGGGATCGGGCAGCCCATCAAAAATGGGGTCCTCTTTTTCTATGGAGACGGGATAGAGGTCGTCCAGGTCATGCAGTTCATGGGTATAAATTCCCCGGCCCATATCCCGGGCAAAGGTATACCCGTGGGCCATTACCATTAACTGATGGCCTCCACAGATGCCCAGGATGGGGATATCTTCTTCATCCCGGATGAGTTCAAATTCGCCATTGAACTCGAACATGGGGATATTTTCATACCAGCGGCTAAAGCCGCTCAGGATGATAGCAGTAGGTTCTTTGTCCAGTTCTGCAATCATCTGGGGGTTGACCTCATAGTAGGGAACGACCAGGGTTTCCAGGCCCAGGCCTGCACCGTCTACCATGGGGACAATGTTGCCATAACCGGTTCCATCAAACTGGTTGCCAACCACTAATACATAAGGCGAGGAAGGAGCTTCTGGAACCTCGGGCATACCTGGGGAATATAATGCGATTTCATTAATTTTGGGAACTGGACCATGCCAGTCGGATATTAAAAGCCTCAAAAAGCGAGCTTCAACTGTATCAATGTCCTTAACGGACCGGAAAGCATCACTGCCTTCTACCCTGGTTTCCTCAATTTCCTTCCAGGTTTCACCATCGGTACTGTACTGCCAGACATAATCTTTTAAGCGGCCGGATAACTGGGTCCTCTGGCTCAACTGCCATATTTTAGTTACTTCTTCTTTTTCTTCTAATTCAATTTTTACCCAGTATTCATTCTGACTGGAATATCCCTTCCAGTAATCACCCGGGATCATAGCAGGGATAATATTGTCCGAGCCCATCCCGTGGGAGCTGTAAATCTCCTTAATGGGGGTTCGCACCACTTCAGCAAAAGAATCGTTACTGCCCAGGTCAACCTGGAAACGGGGAACAATCCCGCCTGCTTCGCTACCCCAGGGACTCATTTTACCTTCGGCATCCACCAGCCGGGCCCGCCAGTAATAAACTTTTCCATCTTCCAGTTCATCTCCAGGCTCTACCCTTTTACTGGTTACCCGGGGCTCCGAATAATATTTCCCTTCTTCTCCCGGGGTTTCGGGGACCCGGTATTCAATTAAATCGGGACTGTCAAAGTCAGGGCTGGTATCAATCTGGAAAATGTAATTACGGGGTCCTTCTCCCCCTGCGGGACTGTTGAAAATGCTAAGTAAGGGCCGCTCGTTCGTTACAATGGTATCGAGGCGGGGAGTGTTGGTGATTTCCGGGGCCTCTAAATCAGCGGCATTCACCCCTGATGAGAGGGTCAAAATAAAAGCCAGAACCAATAGAAAACAAATCTGCCAGGACTCTTTCTTAAGAACTTGCACCACGATTCCTCCTCGAAAAAATTTTTTGGATCAACATAACTGATCCATACTGGGAGTGTACCACTATACCGGATTTTATACAAAGTATCTCTAAGGGGATGATAGCACCTGGATTGCGGTATAAGGTACTGCAGTCAAATCAGCGGACAGGCTTCAAGTATCTTCGGTTGAAGTCCCGGAATACTGATTCTTTCAGGCCTTTCCTCGAGCGGGGGAGTAGCTTTTGCTATTAACTGGGAAAATATTTTTTAAATTCAGGAATTCAGCCAGGGAAAATTGGATTGAAGTAATAAAAAAATATTTTTTTCTGGAAAACTTATAAAACCGGGAACTTTTTTCCCATACAGTAGATTTGGGGGCCGCAAAAAGTCATGTTCAAAGCACTAGATCCCGATAGTTGAGCGCTGTTACCCATTAGAATACCAGGTGCAAAGGACAGAATGACATTCCCAACTGGGGTTCATAACAAGATTCTAACGGAAATCAAAAGACCTGGTATGGCTGGGAAACCTATCTATCTGTAGACAGCAAAAGTGAATTACCATTAATGTTCCTTCTTTCCCAGGCAAGCAAGACTGAACCTAATTATGCCCTTCCCATTATTGATGATAACTATCTTTGATTTCTGATGGAATACAAAACACCACCGTATAATTGGGTTATGGACTTGGGATATGACGCGCAGGTAATTTATTAGAGGTCGGTTCTATTTATGGAAGCCAGGCCATTATTCCCATCAATAAGAGGACCCCAAAAAATTAGTTTTAGGTGCTGATTATATCCTGCTCTCGTTTTTATTGCTTGATAAAGTTGAATCAGGAAATTTCCTTCATTGGTAAGTTCAATAATTAAAAGGTGCTTTTTTGATCAGAAAATCAAATTTCTGGCTTTGATTAGAAAAGGCGATCCATCATTAAGTCAGGACAAATCTGGACCCCAAAAAAACAATGACCCGGGAAGTGCAAACTCAAAAAACAGAGAACCAGAAAGGCAAATGACTAATAGTATATAGCCCGGGAAAAATTGATTTACCGGCCAGGTTTTTCCCCCATTTTTTATTTCTTCCCCAATTCTTTTTACCGTAAAAAAGCCCCGGCAATATGCCAGGGCTTTTGCCCATAAATAAAATTTTATGGAAGGCTTTTCGCCAGCAGCTTTCTTTGCCCCCTTACCTTAGAAGTGTTTTTCCTTCCCGGGAAAATAGCTACCCCTAATTAAGAAGAAACACCCTGCAAAATCCTTTTAGTTTCTATCTCCAGGCGATGTCATTTTTCTTTTTTGTTTCAGGGCTCACTGGGCAATCTGTTCCATCAGAATGCTAGTCATCATGTAAACACGAGCATTTGTAATCAGGTGAGGGGGGCTTTTGTCCAATTCATATACCGCAATCATGGGTACCCTTATTAAATTACCAGTTGCGGGAACACCGGCAAACTCACCAATATGTGTTCCCACAATTGTCCATTCCAGCACGGCATAACCGTTCCCAATAATAAAGTTAAAGTCCTCTGCAATAGCATCAAAAGCCATGGTGTAAATGTAGTTCATGGACTGGATCAACATTTCCTTTCCTTCGGCCAAAATTGCATTACTGGAAACATCAAAAAAGATTACATTATCACAAACGAAGTCATAGTTATGAAACTCTGCAGGATCTTTGGGGGACAGGTAACCCATGATTATCTCCTCGGTAATCTCCAGACCGGGTAATGCTGTTGCAGAACCATAAGCCGTTGCAAATCTAGAAGGACCGTCTGTATTAACTCCATTAACAGTCAAAAGCAAAATGAAAATAATGCAAAATCCGAGAACCCAGCAAAGTCTCTTATTCCCCATAATTTTTCACCTCCTTTCTTTCAGAACATTGCGTTTTTTCTAAATATTCTCACTAATGTTATTTAATAATAATCCATTTTTTGTTATTTGTCAATATTAATAACTGGGGTTTTCTGTAAGAGCGAAAAACTTTTCTTTTGGAAGGAAGGAATCTCCTGAGTAAGCAAATTTCAAGTTTAAAAACCCTTTAAACATCAAACCTTTCGGCATATATAGAACGACTGCACCCCTCTCAGTCGAATCATAATGTTAAGACCCAAAAAACCAAAGAAAAGAGGTGAAGTTACTATTAGGTTTCGATAGCCATTATGTTTAGACAGTCTGTAGACAGCAAAAGTGAATTACCATTAAATGTTCCGTCTTTCCCAGGCAAGCAAAACCAACTGACTGCAATTATGCCCTTCCCATTATTGATGATAACTATCTTTAGTTTCTGATGGGCGGCAAAACACTGCGGTATGATTGGGTTATGGACCTGGGGTATGATGCGCAGGTAATTTATCAAGAGGTCGGTTTTATTTATGGAAGCCAGGCCATATTCCCATCAATAAGAGGACCTGAAAAATAAGTTTTAGGTGCTGATGATATACTGATCTCATTTATTTTGCTTAAAAAGGTTGAATTATTAATTTCACTTATATATAATTAACATATTAAATATTTAGAATTTAATTATCCGGGGGGGAAGAGTTGTGAAGGATGACCGCTATAGGGATATTTACTGGCTGCTAAAGGGTACCACCCAGAGCCTGAAGCAGGAATTACGGAAAAAGTTAGAAGAGCATGGAATTACCTGGCCCCAGTTCCATGCCCTCTATCATATTTCTCCCGGGGGTATTCCCGCCAATGAACTGGCCCGGGAACTATCCTGTAACCCCAGTAACCTGACTGGGCTTATCGATAGAATGATAGAAAGCGGCTGGGTTTTCCGGGAACATTCAGCAGAGGATCGCCGGGTGTGGTTAATTAAACTTACTCCCGCCGGGCAGAAAATGAAGGATATAATTATACCCCGCCATAAAAAAAATATCCGGGAGCGGATGGCGGTTTTGAGCGATAGTGAGCTGGGGCAGCTGGAAAAGCTATTGCTCCAGTTGAAAAATGGAAAAGGCGAGGTGGAAAAAGACGATGAAAGAAATTAAAGCCCTATTACCCTTTGCCCGACCTTTTAAATTCTGGATCCTCCTGGCCACGATTTGTATGATCGTTGTTACCGCAATGAACCTGGCCGGGCCCTGGGCCATTCGGTCTTTAATTGCTACAGTGACCGAGGGGATTGATTCCAGTGGGGGTTTTTCCGAGGTTACCTTCCTGGCTCTGCTCGTAATCGGAATTTATATTATTCGGGCCTTTTCTCGGTTTGGGACCGATTACATATCCCATTATGCTGCCTGGCACATGCTGGAAAGGATAAGGCATTATCTTTACTGTCACCTGCAAAAAATGTCCCTCCGTTTTTACAGCAATCGGCAAACCGGGGAATTGATGTCCCGGGTAATTGAAGATACCAGGAATTTTGAGGTCCTGCTGGCCCATGCCATTCCTACTATCGTGGTCAATGGGGTCATGTTTATTGGAGTTTCGGCCATTCTGTTCCATATGAATTTAACTTTAGCCCTCTATACCCTGATACCCATTCCCCTGCTGGCCTGGCTGGTTTTGAAATTCAGCAAAATGTCCCGGCCCCGTTTCCGCCGGGCCCAGGAACACATTGGAGAGGTTAATGCTCTCCTGCAGGATAATTTTTCCGGAATACGGGAGATTAAAGCCTTTAACCGGGAAGAACAGGCCAGTCAGGAGACCAGGACAAACCTGGCCTCATTCACCCGCTCCATGCTGGATGCCCTGCGTTTGAGCAACGCTTTTCACCCGGGAATTGAATTTGTTTCCAGCCTGGGCAATGTAATTGTGATTTTTTTCGGGGGTCGGCTGGCCCTGCAGGGCAGTATTCCTCTGGAAGACCTGGTGGCTTTTTTCCTGTACCTGAATATTTTTTATCAGCCCATTTCCGCCCTGGGGCGGATCAATGAAGGCCTGCAGCAGGCACTGGGCAGCGCCGAAAGGGTGGTTGAAATATTGAATGAGGAACCGGATATCCGGGACCGGCCTGGAGCAGTTGCCCTGGAAAACCCCCGGGGCAGGATTCAATTCAGGGGGGTTAACTTCAATTATGTTGAGGATATACCGGTTCTGAAGAATATTTCCTTCCAGGTAAACCCGGGGGAAACCCTGGCCCTGGTTGGAGCCACCGGGGTGGGGAAGACTACCATTGCCAGTTTGATCCCCAGATTTTACGAACCGGATTCCGGGCAGATTATTATTGATGGCCTGGATATCCGGGACATTTCTCTGCAGAGCCTGCGGCAGCAGGTAAGCCTGGTATCCCAGGATGTTTTTCTTTTCAACGGCACTGTCCGGGAAAACATTCTTTACGGGCATTCCGAATCGAGCCCCGAAGATGTGATTGATGCGGCCCAACTGGCCAATGCCCATTCCTTTATCTGTCAGCTGGAAAATGGATATGAGACCAGAATCGGAGAACGGGGGGTCAAGCTGTCGGGAGGACAAAAACAGAGGATTTCTATTGCCCGAGCAATATTGAAGGATGCTCCCATTCTGATTCTGGATGAAGCCACCTCCGCTGTGGACACCCAGACCGAAAGACTGATCCAGGAGGCTCTCAATCGTCTAAAAAGGAATAAAACGGCTATTGTAATTGCTCATCGTTTGTCTACCATTGAGGATGCGGATCAGATTCTTGTGCTCCAGGAGGGGGAAATAGTGGAGAAGGGCCGCCATGAAGAACTCCTGCAGGCGGGTGGTATGTACAGCAGGCTGTGCCATGCTCAAAGTACCGCGCGTTCCATGACCGGATAAATATCGTCTCTCTAAAGGAGCACTGCGGGGCTATTAACCCGGGATGCTCCTACCGGAAAGAAAAACCCTATCCACCCCATCCAGGATTGATCCAGAAGGATAAGGCCTATCCTGGATGGGGTTTAATATTATTGCTCGAATTTTCTCATTTTATTTCTCCCGATAAAAGGAAAAACCCCCTTATTTGTGGTAACAGAGGGTTAGGAAGGATAGAAATGTTAAGCCTGTTTCCGGTTTTTTAACAGGGGATTTTTCCCTGCCTTTGTGGAATAATACTAGAGGAAGGGTTGTAGACCGGGGGTGTGGTTATGGTTGATAAAACTAAAAAAATAGATCGAGAATTATCCCAGAAGGCCCACAAAACGGGTTTGAAGTGGGCGGAAAGATGGGTGAAAAAGGAAACTGTTGACCGGACCTCCTGGGAGCATTTTAAGGAGGAAGTGGAGGAAGATGCTTTTCAATCCTTGATTGAAATTCTCTCTTCAAATTCGGAAAAAGAAGCAGCGGAGAATTTACAACTCTGGAAGCTGGAGGGAGATTTGCCCGCAGTTCAGATCCCCTTTCCCCGGGGCAATCCCCAGCTGCCCGTATGGCGGTTGCCCCTGGCGGCAGCCCTGGGAGTCTTTTTGGGTCTTTTAATTTTTGGCCCCCTGTTGGGCCTGGCCGGGATCAGCCAGCAGGAAATTGTCCTGATAACTGGAATGGGGGGAGCTTTTCTGACAACCGGGGCAATTAGTTACCTGGTTCGAAGTCCCCGGGGCCGAAATTTAATGCTGGTGATTGCCGGAGTAGGAGGGGTTACCGCTGCTGCAACTAAAATCATGGGGCTTATTCCCGGCTGGGGGGGTTTCTGGCGCCTTATCTCCGGCCGGAAAGGGAGCAGGGCGTTTCTCCTGTTTCCCCTGGCGGCTTTTCTGGCCCTCATCAGCCGTCCCCGCCTGATTTACCCGGATTATAAGGAGGTTGCTGAAATAATTGAAACCCCCCTTTCTTCCTGGATGAAGATGCTTTTCTTTGCAGGTAGAACTCTTCCTGCCCCCGGGACAACCGGAGGTTCGGAAAAAAAGCACTGGCTACCCGAGGAAGTGATCAGGGCAGCCTATAAAATTCACGAAGCCCCTCCCGATGAATTAGAAACCGCCTGTGAAGAATTGATCCAGGAGATAAAAAAGGCAGGATTTGGGGGTTTTATCGATCAGCCTGCCTTCCTGGGAGAAGAAAAGGGGTCGGATGGAAAAACCTTAAGGTGGTCCGATGATTTTAGGGAACAGTATGATTCCTTTGGCGAGGTGCAGGAGGGAGAAAGGGTTCGAATTGAGGATCCGGTAATTGTGTTTAAGGGTGAAGTGATTAAAAAGGGAATGGTTCGAAAAATCCCCGGGAAGAGGAGGGGGTAGGCAGTGGAAGAAAAGAAAAAAAGAAGTACTGTTGCCATAGATTTTGGAACCAGCAATACCTTTATCAGCAGGGGCCCGCCTGATTCCCTGCAGCCCACGCCGGTTCTCCTGGAAAGCGGTTACCTGGGAATTGAAACCGCAGTCCTTTTCCGACCGGGGAAAAAGAACATGATCGGGGCCCAGGCGGTGCAGACCTGGGGTAATGAAGAGCCCCAAAAAAGGAAGGGAATGGATCTGCGCCTGGGTTTTAAACCAGAAATTCACCGCAGTGAACGGAGCCAGGAAGCTGCCCGGGAATTTTTTTCCGGCCTGCTGCGTTATGGCCGGGAAAGCCGGGTGCCCCTGACCGGAGAATATATTGATCTGTACATGGGTGTTCCCAGCAATATCGGGGAAAGCTATAAAAAAGCCCTGGCTGATATTGCTGATGATGCGGGGCTTTCCCCGGTTAACTGCAAGGATGAGCCCCTGGGAGCCCTGTTATATCACCTTTCCATCCAGGATATTACCCCCAGTGAAACCATGGGCGGAGTTTTAATAGTGGACTTTGGGGGGGGAACCTGTGATTTTGCCCTGATGCAGCAGCTGGAGATAATTGATTCCTGGGGAGATAGCATGCTGGGAGGCCGTTTATTCGACGACCTATTTTTCCAGTGGTTAATTGAGGAGAATCCGGGAGCCCGCGAGGCCATGGCCAGCGAAGGGGCCGATTTTTTTATCCACTGGCAGCGCTGCCGGGAATTGAAAGAGTCCTTTTCCAATTTTATGAGTATCCACCGGGAGGAAAAATGGTCGGGCCGGGTCCCCTATTATGGACAGATCAGGGGGGCCTCCTGGGAGGATTTTATCCAGAGGGCCTCCAATTATACTCCTTCCGAGGAATTCCGGGGCTATCTGCAGGAAATAGGGCGGGAAGACCACCGCCTGTTCGAAGAGGAAAGTATTAACCTTATCCAGTGGTTCTCCTCCGAGTTTAAAAAAGCTTTAACTCATCAGGTGCCCCTCCACAAGGTTATTCTATGCGGGGGAAGTTCTTTATGGCCGTTTGTGGGAGAGGTAATTGAAAGATCTCTCCGTCTGCCTCCCGAGGCAGTTTTAAGGTCGGATAATCCCTATGCTGTAATATCCCAGGGCCTGTCCCTGCTGCCCAACCTGGAACGGCGCCTGCAAAAAGCCCAGGCCGATCTGCAGGAGGACCTGCCCCGGCTGATGGAAAAACAGGTAAAAGCAGAAATTATTGATCCCATAATCGATAAAATGGTGGACAGCATTTCCCGCCGGGTTTCCACGTTAATTGTGGATGAAAAGCTCCGGGATAAACTCCTGGAATTTCGGGATAGTGGAGGCAGTCTCTCTGAACTGGAGGCCGGCCTGGCTGCAGAAATTGAAATCAGCCAGGAAGAACTGGGCCAGGCAGTTAACCGGGAAATTGAAAAGGTAATGGAGAGATTGCAGCTTAAACTGTCCAGGGAGATTCGGGACTGGTTCCAGGAAAAGGGTGGGATTAAACCCATTACCGTCCGGGGAAGAGAGGAAAAACCGGGTTACAGGGTTCATTTACAGCAGCCAGATCTTTATGAAGGCAGCCTCCTGGGGAAAATAGATACCATAATGAGAGGCCTGACCGGCATCATTTTGTTTATTGTCTTTGAAGCGCTGATAACAGTGGGACCGGTGGGACTGGCCAGCGGACTGATTGTGGCCCTGATCATACCTTTCCTGGGCCTGCGGCGTTCCCGGGAGAAGATTAAACAGATAAAACTTTCTCCCAAAATCTCCAGGGTGGTTTTTTCCCGAAAAATGATTGATTATACCATTAACCGGACCCGAAAACAGATCAGCCGAGAGGTTAAAAAAGAACTGGCTGAGCGGATGCAAAAGCCCCAGGAGCAGCTGCTGGAAGAAATCAATGAAACTATTGAGCGGGAAATTAATTCACTTTCCCAGCTTAGCGCTCTTTAAGTTACCCGGCCTGAAGGCAACTGATTCAATAATAACCTGTTTGACAAAAAAAATCCCGGTCCTGATTAGAGGGACATGTCTGAAATAAGGGGAGAAGGGAAAGGGGGGAAAAAATGGAGGAAAAGGAAGTAAGGCGCAGTTTTGTAACCCTGATCAAAAACCTGGAAAAAACAATTGCTGACATTAGTGAATACAGTGCCGATCTCTATAAAAAAGAAAAATATGAGGAGGCCCGGCTGGCCCGGGGGAAAATAAGGGAGATAAAAAAGGTTAAGGATGAAATTGAAAAACAACAGGAACGATGGGAACAAATATGGAGCCCGGGTTCTTCTGATGCTACCCTGCAGCCCGTCCGGAAAGGGAAGAAAAAGAAAGCCCTGCCCCGGGGCCTGCAGACTCCAGAAAAGGAATTCAAACTGCCCATTCTCCAGGCGGTAGAGGAGCTGGGGGGCAGTGCAGCAGTTAATGAAGTGTTAAAAAAGGAATTTGAAAAAATGAAATCCCGTCTCAACAATTATGATTTACAACCCATACCTTCTCATCCAGATAGATTTCGCTGGGAAAACACCTCGATGTGGTGCCGGCAGCGACTGGTTGATGAAGGTTTGCTGGCCTCCCAGAGCAGTAGGGGTATCTGGGCTATAACAGAAAAAGGGAGAACCCTCCTGGAAAAGGAGCGGATGAAAAAAAATGCCCCCACCCTTTTTGATCCCGAAGGGGATTGAGCCCCAACCGGAGAAGTGAAGGACCCCTGTAAATTGCTGTAGTTTAGCACCGGAAAAAGGGGGGACAGTTCTTGCATCCCCCCTGGAGGAAAACACCCGTTATTTTTTAACTAACGGGAAAAGGCTGCCCAAAATAGGCTGAGGAGGATTTAAATTGAGCGGCTATCATGGAAGAATTCTTGATTTGAACCTGAGTTCAGGAGAGATGAAAGAAGAAAAACCGGAGCCGACAATGCTGCGCCACTATATTGGTGGCTCGGGACTGGGAGCGCGTCTGCTCATGGATAATACTGATGGCGATACCGACCCCCTGGGTCCCGGTAATATTTTGATTTTTGCTACCGGCCCCCTGACCGGTTCCCGGGTCCCCACCTCGGGCCGGCATGCGGTGCTGGGAAAATCTCCCCTTACTGGAGTGTGGGGGGAGAGCGATGTAGGGGGTAATTGGGGGACGGCTTTAAAAAAAGCAGGATATGATGCCCTGATAATCAGGGGCCGGGCTCCTCACCCGGTATATATTCACCTGGACGAGGAGGGGGCCCGGATTGAAAATGCTGATCACCTCTGGGGACAGGATACCTTTGCCACTGAAGTTCTATTAAAGCAGGAAAAAGGCGAAGGTATTGAAGCGGCCTGTATTGGGCCCGCAGGAGAACAACAGGTGCTCCTGGCCTCAATCATGCATGATGGCCGTCATTCCAGGGCGGCAGGCAGAACCGGCCTGGGTGCAGTAATGGGTTCCAAGAACTTAAAAGCCCTGAGTGCGGAAGGTCAGAGATCAACCCCCCTGGCCCACCCCGGGGAGCTGAAAAAAAATCTGGGGGAAAAGGTCAGGGGCATCCGGGAGAATCTGGTTTTTCTCAGTGACTATGGAACCACGGGGGGTATTATCAGCCTGGAGGAAACAGGGGATCTGCCTATCAAGAACTGGTTGCAGGGAAAGTGGCCCCAGGTTGAAGCCCTTTCCGGGGAGAAAATGGCTGAAACCATGCTCAAGAAGAAATTTTTCTGCGGGGCCTGTCCCATAGGCTGCGGCCGGGAGATAGAGTACAGGTCCGAAAAGTTTGGCCCTATAATGGGTGCCGGACCAGAATATGAAACTGTAAGCACCCTGGGTTCATATTGCCTGGTAGATGACCTGGAAGCTGTAGCTGCAGCCAATGAACTCTGCAACCGGTATGGAATGGATACCATATCCACCGGGGCAGCAGTTGCTTTTGCTATTGAGGCTTTTCAAGAGGGACTTATTGGTGTGGAAGAAACCGGGGGCCTGCACCTGGACTGGGGTGCGGGGGAAGCTGTTGTAGAAATGGTGCGGCAGATAGGGGAGAAAAAGGGACTGGGAGCCCTCCTGGGCCGGGGAGTTAGAGCAGCTGCGGCAGAAATAGGTCCCCGGGCCGAAGAAATGGCGCTGCATGTTAAAGGACTGGAACTTCCGGCCCACGACCCCCGGGCCTTTAACAGTGTTGGCCTTTCCTATGCTACTTCCAATCGGGGGGCCTGTCACCTGGCGGGGATGACTCATGCCCTGGAGGGATCTATTCCCCTGCCCCAACTGGGTTACCCCGAAATCCCGGATAGATTCGGCACCGGGGGTAAGGGACAGCTGGTAGCCCGCATGCAGGATTTGATGGGCTTATTTGATTCCCTGAAACTGTGTAAATTCTTGCTTTTTGCAGGAATTGAAGTGGGGGATTCCCTGAACTGGTGTAACCTGGTGACCGGCTGGGATCTGGATCAAAAAGAGTTTTTAAAAGCCGGGGAAAGAATGTTTAATCTGAAAAGAATGTACAATGTGGGATGTGGGATCAGCCGCAAGGATGACCTTTTACCTCCCCGGGTTTTAACTCATCCGCGAGGAACCGGTGGAGCTGCACATAACCTGCCCCGCCTGGGGGAAATGCTCCGGGAATATTATGAATATCGGGGGTGGGATGAAATGGGTCTTCCTACCCGGGAAAAACTGGAGGAACTGGAGCTGGAATACCCATGGGAACAATAAGGGTGGAGGTGGAGTTAAAGGGTCCCCTGGCCCGGCTTGCGGGAAAAGAACAACTGGAATATCAGGTTAAATCAGAAGCCCTTATCCGCGATCTCCTGGGTTTAATCGGCCAGGATTTCCCTGCTCTGCAAAGATTTTTACCCGGGGATGAGGGGGAACAATATGGCCGCCACCGGGTCCTGATTCTGCAGGAAGGGCAGCCAGTTAAACTGGATCAAAAATTGTTCCCGGGCATGCGGCTCAAAATAATGCCGCCGTTAACCGGTGGTTGAGCGAGGTGATAGTATCGATAAAAAGCTTTTTTTTGGCTCAACCCTGGTCCTGTTTGGCCCGGGTAAAATTGCAGAGACAGCAGCAGCCCTGGCCGGGATAACTGATAGGCGGGCAGGGGTCCTGGTGGTTCATGACCCTGGCAGCTGGCTGGAACCTGTCCTGCAGGATCTGCTGGAAAACCTTAAAGCCCATGGCTTTTCCCGGGTGAAATTATTCAGTGGCCTCAGTCCCAACCCTCGCCTGGTCGAATGTGATGAAGGCCAAAAATGTGCCCGGGATGGAGATTGCCGCCTGATTATAGCCCTGGGGGGAGGTTCGGTTATTGATGGGGCTAAAAGAATTGCCCGGGAGGCGGGAGGAGAAATAATGGTGGCCATCCCTACCACCGCCGGCACCGGTAGTTATATTAATGAGTGGTCAGTGCTTTTAGATCAGGAAAACTGCAGGATCAGCATACCCTGCCGCAGCCCCGATCTGGCCGTTGTAGATCCGGTGCTGACGGTTTCCAAGTCACCGGCTTTAACCCTTTTTACTGCAGTGGATTGTTTTGCCCATGGCCTGGAATCATACCTGGGGCAGAAAGAAGTTAATGAAGCCCGGGATAGTGCTCTGCAGGGCTGCAAAATGGTTGTTCAGAATCTTGAGCCCGTCCTGGAAAATGGTCGAGACCTGCAGGCCCGCAGTAAATTATTCTGGGCAGATCTTTTGACCGGGGAAGCAATGCGCCTTACCGGCCTGGGTTTAATCCACTGTATTGCCAATATCCTGCCTGCCCTTTACCCCCAATATTCTCATGGGCAGATCTGTGGGGCCCTGATGACAGCGGTCTACAGTTTTAATGCTGAGGGGGTTGATCCGGATAGAAGAGAAAAAATCGGGCCGGTACTGGAACAAATGGATAAACTCTTTCAGCAGTATATGCAGCAGTTGAAGGTCCCCCCGCTGATAATCAGAGATGAGGATGTTGAAAAAATTAAGGAACTGGCTGCCGCCAATATCAATGGAGCCAATAATCCCCTGCCGGTAACGGTTGAAGCAGTCCAGGAGGTTATGGAACAGGTTTTCCTGGTGGAAAGGGGCTGAGCTTTTGATTCCCAAATGATAATAACTTAAAAAGCGCTCCTGTTGCAGGAGCGCTTTAATAATGAGTTTTTTCGGGTAGAAAAAAGGTTCTCCTCCAAAACAGTGGAACAATTAACTGGAAATAGTTAGGGAAAACCTGAGCAAGCTTGCTTGATTTTCAAAACCAGGTATTCATAGTCATGGTAACCAAATGCTTTGCGAATGATAACCTTTATTTTGTTGTTAATCCCCTAAAGCTTACTCGTGTGAATAGGAAAATTATCATGATTCAATATTCCTTCCTTGTGCCTTTTCAGTGTTTCCACCAATTTAGCAAGCGGCTTTAAATCTGTTTCTATAGCTCTTTGACACCAATTATCCAGTTCTTCAGACATCTCCTCGCGATTGCGGTTTCTCCAGACCAGTTTCAGATCCTCCCTGAGGATATATACTTTTGCCAGGTTTTCATTGGCTTCCAATAACTCTTCAAGACGGATCTGTTCTTTTTCTTTAAGATTTTCACGGTTCTTTAACAATATCCAACGAGTGCCTTTGATAGCTCTTTTCTCTTTATCATTATTAAGCTTATTTACTTCTTTCCGGCGCACCTCATCTATAACTTTATTGTACCTGGCAACGATGTGAAAAAAATCAAACACAATGTCGGCATTGGGACAAAATTCAGTTACAGCCTTTATGTAGGGATCCCACATATCCATGGCTACAGCTTTTATGCCTTCTTTTATTTCTTCAGGAAGCTGGGAGAAAAACTCCTTCAATGTTTCATATTGCCTGTTCTTTCCTACCCAGACAACTCTACCTGTTTCGAAGTCAATGACTACTGTCAAGTATTGATGGTACTTGTCCCATTAGCAATTTCATCTACTGCCAGATATCGTAAACCTTTATAATCCAATGGCCCGTATTGTTTCTGCAGTCCCCTTTTTTCTATTGCTTTTACCGTTTTCCAGTCTAAATTCAGGTGGTTGGCCACGTCTTCAATTGTCATGTGTCTGCACAAATCCTGGATGTAGCTGGCCAAACGATGTGTTGTTCGAGGGCCGCCTGATGGACAAACTCCCA
>PWFS01000036.1 GCA_003554145.1 Halobacteroidaceae bacterium
CAATTATCTTTGTGAAAGAAGAAACAATTTAGCAGGAAAAACCCAATGCTTACCGAAATGAGTATGGGGACTAAAATGGAAGGAGTGAATAAACGTGGCTCAGAAAACCTTTAAAAGCGGGGTAGCAGCCCCGGAGCTGAAAAATCAGACCCGGGGCGATACAATAAAAAATGCTGCAGTCCCCCGCAGGGTGATTCTGCCCTTAAAAGAGGGACCCGGTGATCCAGCCCAGCCCCTGGTAAAAAAGAAGGACCAGGTTAAGGCTGGACAGTTGATTGCCGAAGCCCAGGGCGACTGGGGTCTCCCGGTTCGAGCATCTATTTCCGGCAGGGTCGAGGGAATTGTAGATATTCGTACTGCTGCCGGGCAGATGGGGCAGGGAATTGCCATCGCTGCAGAAGAGAATTCCGAAGAAATGGAAAAAATGGAACCCCTACGGGGGGAAATTTCCAGCCTGGATCCTGAGACAATATGCAAGAGGGTTCAGGAAGCAGGTATCCTGGGGATGGGGGGAGCGGGTTTCCCTACCCACGTGAAGTTGAAACCCCCGCCCGATGTAAAAATTGATACGGTTATAATTAACGGAGCTGAATGCGAACCGTACCTTACCTGTGATGAAAAGGTAATGGAAAGCCAGCCCCAGGAAATTGTTTCTGGCCTGCAGATATTGATGAAGGCCCTGGGAGCAGAAAAAGGAATTGTGGGTATCAAAGCCCATAAAAAGAAAGCGATTGAACTGGTTCGGGAGGCAGCACAGGACCTTCCGGCGATTGAAGTGGTGGCCCTGGTGGACAAATATCCCATGGGCGCAGAAAAAATGTTAATCGATGCTTTAACCGGGCGCCGGGTACCCCGGGGAGGGTTGCCTTTTCACGTGGGCGTGGCAGTAAACAACATTCAAACTGCAATAGCAGTTAAAGAAGCCGTGCGAGATGGGATCCCCCTTATTCAGAGGGTGATTACGGTTACCGGTTCCGGGGTTAAAAATCCCGGGGACTGGCGGATATATATTGGAACACCGGTGGAAGAAGTAATCAATCAGGCCGGGGGACTAAAAGATAATGCGGCCAAAATTGTGGCCGGGGGCCCCATGATGGGGCAGGCTCTCCATACCAGTGATGTTCCCCTGGGCCGGGGGGATACTGCTATCCTGGTTATGACCAGAGAAGAAGCCCATCTCCCCCGGGAAAGGGCCTGTATTCGTTGTGCCCGCTGCGTTGATCACTGCCCGATATTTTTAAATCCAATATCCCTGGCCAATTATTCAGAGCAGGAATTAATCGAGGGAATGGAAAGGTTAAAAATTGACGATTGTATAGAATGCGGGACCTGTTCTTTTATCTGCCCCGCCAAAAAACCGCTGGTGCAAAACATAATCCTGGGAAAAGGAATTGTTCAGAATGCCCGGCGAAGTAATGGAGGGAGTGGTTGATTATGGCTCTAGAACGACCTGTTGTAACCCCTGCTCCCCACATCAGGGATAGGGAAACTGTTCCAGGTATAATGATAGGTGTTATAATCGCTCTTGTTCCAGCAATCATTGCTGCCACCCTGATTTTTGGCTGGATCAGCCTGGTTTTAATTGCGGTTTGCGCTGCGGCATGCATCCTTACCGAGTATTTCTGGATGCTCCTCCGCTATAAAGAGGCCGGTTATATTGTCCAGGACTTCAGTGCTGCTTTAACCGGGGTGCTTCTGGCCCTGACTCTGCCTCCTACCACTCCTATCTGGATGGCAATTTTAGGGAGTGTGGTGGCCATAACCATTGGCAAGCAGATTTTTGGAGGACTGGGTTTCAATATTTTCAACCCCGCTCTGATTGGACGTGGTTTCCTTACCATGTCTTTTCCCGCGGCAATGACTGACTGGGTCCTGGATGGTCAGACCACCGCAACTCCCCTGGAAGGAGCTCAGGCCAGTTATCTGGAATTATTCCTGGGGAATATCGGAGGTTCCCTGGGAGAAACTTCGGCCCTGGCTCTCCTGGTGGGGGCAGCCTATCTCCTGTACAGGCAACTGATTGACTGGCGGCTGCCGGCCGGGTACCTGGGGGCAGTCCTGGTTCTGGCCCTGGTATTTGGCGAAGATCCCCTGTTTCATCTAATGGCCGGTGGTCTTTTGCTGGGCGCAATTTTCATGCTGACCGATCCGGTGACCAGTCCTCTGACCCGCAGGGGTCGCTGGGTTTATGCTGTAACTGCAGGAATTCTGGTATTTTTGATCCGGGTATGGGGCGATGCCCCCGGCGGGGTTCTTTATTCCATTTTGATTATGAATATGGCGGTTCCGCTGCTGGATCGCTTCCTGCCCGATAAGGTGTTTGGGGAGGTGAAGGCCAAATGAAAGAGAACCTGAGGATGGTTGTGGTTCTTACCTGCATTACCCTTCTCTCCGGGTTGATTCTAACCGCCACCTATGAAGTAACCGCCCCCCTGATTGAAGCACAGCAAGAGGCTGCGCTGGCCCAGGCAGTTGAAAATGTTCTGGGTCAGGTTACTGACCTGGAGCAGGAGATCATTGATGAAAAGGAATATTTCCTGGCCCGCAAAAATGATTACCGGGTCGCAGCCCTGGTAACCAGTGCACGGGGTTATGGAGGGCCGGTAGATGTTATGGTTGGAGTCAATGTCTCTACCGAGGAGATAATGGAGATTAAAGTGGTAGACCACACAGAAACCCCTGGATTGGGAACGGTAATCGAAGAGGAAAGGTTTGTCCAGCATTTCCGGGGTCTTGATTTTAAGGACAGTTATCGCGATGAAGTGGATATCATAACTGGCTCCACTGTTTCCTGTGTTGCGGTTATTCGGGCTGTAGAAGAAGCAGTGGCCCTGATAAGATTGAATATACTGGAGGAAGAAGTAGAAATACCTGAAGATTTAACTCCCGACGAAATGCGCGAAGCATTTATTGCCGAGTTTGTGGGAGATGAGTACGAAGAATTTGAACGGGATGATCTCATAGTATATCAGGGGCCGGACGTTATTGCCCTGGAGGGTAGCAAGGAAGGTTATATCGGGCCGGTGAAAACGATACTGGCAGTGGATATAGAAAGCACGGAATTGATCGGTATAGAAGTTCTGGATCAGGAGGAAACCCCCGGACTTGGCGACCCGATTACGGAGGAGGATTTCCTGCAGGACTTCATCGGGCAGAGCTTCCAGGACGATTTCCGGCTGGTAACTGAAGATCCTGAGCCGGGAGAAATTGAAATTCTGTCCAATGCCACTGTTTCAGCCGAGGCTGTTGTGGACCTGGTTAATCATGCTTTTGAGGTTTTAAGAAATATGGAAGCAGGAGGTGAATTCTAGTGTCCCTCCTCAATGATTTTAAGAATGGACTCTGGAATGAACACCCGATATTCAGACTCCTTCTGGGAATGTGTCCGCTGCTGGCGGTAACGACAACTGCAGAATATGGTCTGGCCATGGGCCTGGCCACCCTTTTTGTAATCATCTGTGCCGAAATTGTTATTTCCCTGGTGCGGAACTTGATTCCCAAAAAGGTGCGCATTCCCAGTTTTATTATCATTATTGCCACATTTGTTACCATTGTGGATTACACCATGCCTGCATTTTTTCCTGAAATTGCCGATGCACTTAGCATTTTTATTCCCCTGATTGTTACCAACTGCCTTATTCTGGCTCGGGTTGAGGCCTTTGCCTCGCGGGTTTCTCTCAAGAGGGCAATTGCTGACGCCCTGGGAATGGGAATTGGTTTTACCTGGGGCCTGGTTCTCCTGGCTGGAGTTCGGGAGTTACTGGGAGATGGCTCGGTATTTGGGGTTCAAATTCTGGGCGAAGGCTTTCCCACCTGGGGAATTATGGGGCTGCCCCCGGGAGCATATATTACCCTGGGGATAATTCTGGCGGTCATCAATCAGATCATCCGCATGCGGCACAAAAAAACCAGGGAGGTGAGCTAGTATAATGGAAAACCTGTTATTGCTTTTTGCTGGAACCGTTTTGGTCAATAACTTTGTCCTGGCCCGCTTCCTGGGAGTATGCCCCTACCTGGGGGTTTCCCGACAGGTAGATACAGCTTTTGGAATGGGTATGGCTACGACTTTTGTGATGGTAATTGCCTCGGTGGTAACTTTCTTAATTTATCACCTTTTGCTGGTGCCTTTTGGCCTGGAATACCTGGAAATAGTGGCCTTTATCCTGGTGATCTCTTCCCTGGTCCAGATAGTGGAGTTGTTTTTACAGAAAATGAGCCCCACCATGTACCGGGCCATGGGGATTTTCCTGCCCCTGATCACCACTAACTGTGCAATCATGGGTTTGGCCCTCCTTATTGTGCAGGAAGGATATAACTTTGTCGAAGCCCTGGTGTTTGCCCTGGGAGCTGGAGTTGGCTTTACTCTTGCTATTGTGCTCATCGCCGGTATTCGGGAGCATCTGGAAATTGCAGATATTCCCCATTCTCTGCGGGGTGGAGCCATCACCCTGATAATCGCTGGTCTGATGGCCCTGGCCTTTAGTGGCCTGGCCGGAGTAGTATAACGATGGCCGAGAGGAAGGTGAAATAAAATGGATGGGAATATTTATCTATATGGAACACTGACCATGACCCTGTTGGGAGCAGCATTTGCAATTATCCTGGTCATCGTATCCCGGGTTTTTGCTGTGGAGGTCGATCCCAGGGTGGAAAAAATTGAAGAGGTGCTGCCCGGGGCCAACTGTGGCGCCTGCGGGGAAGCAGGTTGTTCCAGTTTTGCCTCCGGAGTAGTGGAAGGAAGGGTTCCGATGGATGGCTGCCCGGTGGGTGGCAGCAAGCTGATAGATATGCTGGCAGAAATAATGGGACAGACTTCTGCCGCCAGTACTGAAGAACGACAGGTAGCCCATGTTCTCTGTAATGGAACCCGGGAAAATGCAGTGGATTTATCTAACTACGAAGGCATTCAAACCTGCATTGCTGCCCAAAACGTTGGGGGAGGTTCCAAAGCCTGTCCTGATGGCTGTTTGGGCCTGGGAGATTGTGTTCGGGTCTGTCAGTTTAATGCCGCATACATGGGTGATGACGGTATCCCCCGCTTTGATCCAGCCCGCTGTACAGGGTGCGGTCGCTGTGTTGAAGCCTGTCCCCGGGAAATTGTGCACATGACAGGTGTCAGCCGCAGGACTCATATCCGTTGTTCTGCTCGTCTGCCGGCTAAAGAAGTGCGCAAGGTCTGTAGTGTAGGTTGTATCGGCTGCAGGCAGTGTGTTAAGGCCTGTCCCGAAGAGGCAATCGAAATGGATGGAAGGCTGGCCCGCATGGTTTATGAGCGGTGCACCCATCAGAATCAATGTGTTCCGGCCTGCCCCATGAATACTATCCAGTATATCCCGGAGGAAGAGTGGGTTAATCGCTAAAAAGAAAGAGGCCTCCAGCCTGCTGGGGGTCTTTTTTTATTTTGTTGGCTGACCTTAACCCTTGTGTTATAATAATACGAGAAATGGGTTGGGGAGGAACAAAAATGTTCAGGAAACTGCTGGAGGTCTGGAAAAAAACCCGCAGGGGTGATCGAATAATAATCGGGCTGGCCCTGATTTTGGGCCTGGCCGGTATTTTATATCCTTTTCTGTGGGACTGGTTGGTTGGAACTCCCGATAATCTGCAGGTAATAATTCACTCCCTGGGTGCTGAGAAGCAGATTGTCCCCATGGGCTCAGTGCCCCCAGAAGGCCGAGAACTGCAGGTGGAGGGACCCATTGGGGATCACCTGGTGCAGATAGAGCAGGAGGGAGTTCGAGTAATTGCTCCGGAAGCCGACCCCCTGAAAATTTGCGAAAAAACAGGGTGGATAAGGCGCCCCGGGGCCACAATCGTCTGTGTTCCCAATCAGCTGGCAGTCTGGCTGGAGGGGCGGGATGAGCATGGTCTGGATGGTATTTCCGAGTAGGAGGGTTATTATGAACTGGCAGGAGAGAATAAAAAAAATCGATAAAAAAAGATGGCTGGCGGGGATGGCTGCGGTGTTGATAATCGCCGGAGCCCTTGCAGTTCAGCTTTTGGGTAATGAGCGGGTTGCAGGAGAGCGGATTCAGGAAACCAGGTTTTTCATGGATACCGTAGTCAGCATGCAGGTTCTGGCGGAGGACCCTGAAGCCAAGGCAGAGCAGGCGTTTGCAGCTATGAAAGATCTGTCGGACCGGGCGGATCGATTTTATTCTGGAAGTGAAATTTATCGAATCAATGAAAAAGCAGGTCAGGGACCTGTTGAAGTGGATGAAGATATTTTTGCCATAATCCAGAAAGGGAAAGAAGTAGGGGAAAAAACCGGAGGATTATTCACCATTGCCATTGCCCCTTTAATGGATCTATGGGGTTTTGGCAAGGGAATGGAACCGGGAAAACCAGCCCAGGAAGATATAGAAGAGGTTTTGCCATTACTGGATCTCGAGGGGATAACTCTTTACCCCGATAGGAACGCAGTGGAAATTGAGGAGGGTATGCAGCTGGATCTGGGGGGTATCGCCAAGGGAGCGGTTGTGGACCGGGGAATTGAAGTTTTAGAAGAACTGGGGGTGGCAGCAGCCTTTATTAATGCGGGTGGAGATATCCGGGTGTTTGGCCTGAAAGAAGACGGCACCCCCTGGAGGATAGGCGTTCGTGATCCCCGCCGGGAGGACCGGGGACATCTGCAGGATTATGTTATTGAGGCTGACACGGGTAGTGTCGTTACCTCGGGGGATTATGAGCGTTTTTTTATGGAGGATGGGGAGCGCTTTCACCATATTCTTGATCCCCGGACCGGTTATCCCGCCAGTGGTCTGCGCAGTGTTACGGTGATAGGAGAATCGTGCGTGGAAGCAGATATACTGTCCACTGCAGCTTTCATGATGGGCGAAGAAGCCCTGGACTTCCTGGAAAACTATTCAGACTATGAGGGTTTAATTATTAATGAAGATGAAGAAATTTTAACAACATCCAATTTTAAATAAGCAGGAAATTAAACTTAACAGGAGAATTGTCATAGAGAGGAGTAGTTTCCAATGCAGGGGAGCAAAAATTCTGCTGCGACCTTCTCCTATCAAGAGGGTATCAGAAGACTTGTTTTAGTTGGACTTCTGGCAGCAATGGGGATTATATTGCATTTTATTGAATCACTTTTGCCAGCCATTGCCCCGGTTCCCGGTGCAAGACTGGGCCTGGCTAATATTATTACCCTGATGGCCCTGATCCTTCTGGGTATGAAGGGTGGGGGTCAGGTTCTATTTTTAAGGATTTTCCTGGGTTCGCTCCTGGGAGGAACCTTTATGACCCTGCCTTTTTATCTCAGCCTCACTGGAGGGGTCCTGGCTTTTTTCAGCATGAGCCTGGCGCTTTTTCTGGGCCGAGACAGCTTCAGCCTGGTAGGGATCAGTATCCTGGGCGCTCTTACCCATAATCTGGGTCAGCTAATAGCAGTTGCTTTTATTATAGGAAGCATGGGCGTTTTTTATTATCTGCCCTACCTGGTTTTACTGGCTATCCCCACCGGGATCCTGGTAGGAATGGGAGCCAGATATTCGCTTCAGGCCTTACCCGGGAGGAGAACATGAGAGAAATAATCCTTGCTTCTGCATCGCCCCGTCGAAAGGAATTATTATCAATTCTGGGACTGGATTTCAAAGTATGTCCCAGCCGGGCCCGGGAGGATAAGTTTAATGAGGGCGGGGCAGCTGATTTAGTCTGCTCTGTTTCCCGGGAAAAAGCAAGAGAAGTGGGGAACCGGGAACAGGGGCTGATCATTGGTGCTGATACGGTGGTCAGCCTGGAGCAGGATATACTGGGTAAACCCCGGGATGCTGAGGAAGCCCTGTATATGTTGGAAAGACTTGCTGGAACCACCCACCGGGTTTTTTCGGGGGTGGCAGTTTTGGACCCTCCCACCGCAAGAGAGGTCGTTGCTTACGAGGAAACCCTGGTCAGTTTCCGACCGGCGAAAAAGGAGGAACTCTGGGGCTATGTTGAGACCGGAGAACCCCTCGATAAGGCAGGAGCTTATGCCATCCAGGGCCGGGGATCGGTTTTTGTTTCCGGTATTGAGGGCTGCTATTTCAACGTAGTCGGTCTACCCCTGTTTCGCCTGTATCAAATACTGACCTCCTTCGGTGTTTCTATATTTTCCAAGGAGGTAGCAAATGGAGGCAGGGGAGGAATTAAAGCAGACGATTAGGGAGATGCCGGAAGAGGAAAGGCCACGGGAGAAGTTGCTGCAGCAGGGGCCGGCCCGTTTATCCAACGCGGAATTGCTGGCTCTGATACTCAGCACGGGCAGGAAAAATGAAACTGCTCTGGCCCTGTCCCAGAGATTACTGGGACGTCTGGAAGGATGGCGGGGTCTCCTGGAAGCCAGCCTGGAGGAAATGATGGAAATTGAGGGCATTGGCCTGGCCAAGGCTGCTCAGCTTAAAGCGGTGGCTGAAATCAGCCAGCGCCTGCCCCAGACCGGGGTAGCCGAGGAGGTTTTATCCTCTCCAGCATCGGCGGCTGAGGTATTAATGCCCCGGCTGAGGTATTTACAGCAGGAAAAATTTTGTGTGGTGCTATTGAATACCAAAAATATGGTCATTGCGGTCGAGGAAGTGACAATTGGGGGGCTGAACTCCTCTCTGGTTCATCCCCGAGAGGTCTTCAAAAGGGCCATTCGCCGCAGCAGTGCCGCCATTATTTTAGCACACAACCATCCCAGCGGTGATCCCAGCCCCAGTCGGGAGGATATAATGGTAACCCGGCGTCTGATAGAGGTTGGAGATCTGGTAGGGATTCAGGTCCTGGACCACATAATAATCGGTGATGGTCGCTTTTTAAGTTTAAAACAAGAAGGAGCTATTTAGAAAGGAGCAGGGGGAATGTTTTTGAAAATATTGAGCGCACCTTTTTCCCGGGATATGGGAATTGACCTGGGTACCGCCAATTCCCTGGTTTATATGCGGGGCCAGGGTGTAATTCTGCGGGAACCCTCGGTAGTTGCTTTGCAGGAAAAAACCAGGAACATAATGGCCGTCGGCCAGGAAGCAAAAAAAATGATTGGGAGAACACCGGGTAATATAATTGCAGTCCGGCCCATGAAAGATGGGGTCATTGCTGATTTTGATGTTACCGAAATGATGCTGCGCCATTTTATTACCAAGGGGCACAAGCGCAATCGCCTGGTGCGCCCCCGAATTATCATCTGTGTGCCCTCGGGTATTACCAGCGTAGAAAAAAGAGCGGTTATAGATGCCGCCCTGCAGGCTGGAGCCCGGGAGGCATTTCTTATTGAAGAACCCATGGCTGCAGCAATTGGAGCCGGCCTGCCGGTAAATGAGGCCGTGGGCAGTATGGTAGTTGATATCGGGGGCGGGACAACAGAAGTGGCCCTGATTTCCCTGGGAGGCATTGTAACCAGTCAGTCGATCCGAGTGGCCGGAGATGAAATGGACGAAGCCATTGCCCAGTATATTAAGAATGAGTATAAAATCCTGATCGGACTTCGAACCGCGGAGGATATAAAGATTGATATTGGAACTGCCCTGGATAGTGGAGAAGATAGAGAAAGGCAAATCAGGGGCCGGGACCTGGTGAGCGGTTTACCCAAGACTATTTCGCTTAATTCCAATGAAATCCGATTGGCCCTTCTGGAACCGATTAATGCTATCCTCAATGCAGTTAAGCTGACCCTGGAAAAATCTCCGCCGGAACTTTCCAGTGATTTGATGGAAAGGGGAATAATTCTGGCAGGCGGTGGAGCCCTTCTCCGCGGTCTGGATGAATTGATCCGGGAAGAAACCGGGATGCCGGTGCATATAGCGGAAAATCCCCTGGACTGTATTGCCGAGGGAACTGGGCGAGTTCTGGATGAACTGGAATCTCTGCGCCGGATTTTACTCACGGGAAGAAAACTATCTTAAGCGGGAGGGGACCCTGTGCGGCTTTTTAGGTTTAAATTCTGGCACCTGGGAATCCTTGGTATTGTCCTGATTCTAATTCTTTCCTGGGCCGCTACTTATCTGGAAATATCTGTGCCCCAGCCCTTTAACTTTATCCATCGGATTACTGCTCCCTTTCACCGATCAGTTACCTGGTTGGGGGACCGGGTATCCAATGTCCGTTCTTTTTTCACTAATTACCGGGATTTTCAGGAGCAAAGAGCGTATTATGATCTTCGAATTGCCCAGCTGGAAAAAGAACTGCAGATGATGGAGGAGATTTACCGCGAGAATCAGCGCCTGCGCAGCCTCCTGGATTTTTCCCAGAGGGTAAATTATGAAACTGTAGGAGCCCGGGTCATTGGAATGGGGGCAGATAGTTGGGGAAAATCCCTTTTAATTGACCTGGGGAAAAGAGATGGATTGGCCCCCCGGCAGCCGGTTATTTCCAGGAATGGTTTGCTGGTTGGGCAGGTTGATGAAGTCTATGCCCGGACGGCACGGGTTACCATGCTGACCCATCCCGGGTTTGTAGTAGGGGGTATAGTGGAACGGGAGGAATCCCGGGCCCTGGGTATGGTACGGGGGACCCCCCTGGAGGAAGGGCTGTATCTCATGGATAATTTTTCCTGGGATGCTGATATTGAAGAGGGCGATGTAATAATTACCTCGGGAATGAGCGAATTTTTCCCCCGGGGCCTGATTATTGGTCAGGTAGAAACTATTCAGGAGGGGGATTATGGTTTGACCCAGGAGGTGGGAATTCGGCCCTCCATTTACGGGCAGACTGTTGAAGAAGTTCTCATCCTGCTGGGGGATTGGGGAGAACAGGAATGAAAGCAGTTGCCATAAAGGGAGCAATACTCTTACTGATAACCCTGGTCCAGGTTTCCCTGTTACCCAGGTTGTCCCTGGGTAAGCTGCAGCCGGATTTTTTTCTAATTGTGACCTGCTGCTGGGCTTTAATCAATGGTTCCCGGATGGGAGTCGGTTCGGGATTTGTTGCTGGCCTGTTGCAGGATTTATATGGTAGTGGGAGTAATATTTTTATTAAGCCGGCCATGGGATATCTCAGTGGGCGTTTTGAAGGCAAGATATACAAAGACAGCGTGGTTTTTCCCCCGCTTATAGTTCTGGGAGCCAGTTTTCTGGGTGGGATTATAACTTTTCTGGTCCATGAAGAGTATCTTTTTAACCTGACCTTCAGCTATGCTCTACAGAATATTATTCTTCCCGGGGCTCTGGTTAATGCAGTGCTATGCCTGGGGGTATATCCCTTCTTGTTATGGGTGGAAAATAAAATGGAAGAAACCCCAAGAGGTGTTTATTGATGATTCAGAGGAGAATAAGGGTAGCGGGAATAATAGTCATAATTTTATTTGCGGTTTTTGTATTCAGGCTGGCTCAGCTGCAGATTATTCATGGTGAGCAGTATACCAGGATGGCTGAGAGCAATCGAACAGAAAACCGTCCCATTCCTGCTCCCCGGGGAAAAATTTATATGCAGCAGGAGGGGGAGCCTGTTATTGCGGTTTCCAACCGCCTGGCCTATACTGCATCGGTGATACCCGCCAATATCCCCCGAGGAGAAACAGAACTAATCAGTGAGCGCCTGGCCCGGCTGCTGGGAATGGAAGCAGGAGAAATTAGCTCCCGAATCCATGCAGGTCAGCGGGCTTTGCCCGTGAGGATCATGCGTAATCTCACTCCCCTGCAGCTTTTAAAGCTGGAGGAAAATATGGATCAACTGCCCGGGGTATTAATTGAAAGGATCCCCATTCGCGATAATATTTATGGGTCCACTGCTGCCCATCTTCTGGGTTATGTGGGCGAGATTTCCCAGTCAGAACTTACCCGGTTGTATTCTCAGGGATACCGATCCGGGGATCTGATCGGCAAAAGCGGCCTGGAACGTCATTATGAGAGTTTCCTTGGTGGCGTTGATGGAGTTCGCCAGATTGAAGTTGACAGCCACAGAATGGAAATCACCACCATCAGTAAACAGGACCCCCAGCCCGGGGCTGATATATACCTGAATATTGATCTGGATTTACAGCTTGAAGCGGAACGAATTCTGAAAGAACATATCAGGCGGCTGCAGGAGAAGGCCGAAGAAGATGAAGAATTGATGGGAGGTCCTACCGGAGGGGCTTTCCTGGCTATGGAGCCCGATTCCGGAAAAATTCTGGCCATGGCCAGTTATCCCACGTTTGACCTCAATCTTTTTGCCGGGGGTATCGACCGGGATGAATTGCAAAAACTGCAGAATAACTTTCATCGGCCCTTTTTGGACCGGACCCTGCAGATTGCACCTGCCCCGGGTTCTACATTCAAGGTCATTACCGGGATGGCGGTTTTAAAGGACCTGGGATTAAATCCGGGAGATCAGTCAGTTCACTGTGGAGGTGAGTTTTCTCTGGGCCCCCAGACCTGGAAATGCTGGCTGGAGGGGGGGCATGGCCGTCTTTCTTTTTACGAGGCCCTGGCTCATTCCTGCAATGTTGCTTTTTATCGGTGGGGCCATGAACTGCATCATCAGGGGAATAACACTATTCAAGAAGTGGCCAGGGAATTTGGTTTCGGGGTTCTTTCCGGTATTGATCTTCCCGGGGAACGGGCGGGAGTTGTTCCTGATCGGGACTGGAAAAGTGCGAACCTGAAAGGCCCCTGGGTTCCAGGTGATTCGGTCAATCTGGCTATCGGGCAGGGGGATCTGCAGTCAACACCCCTGCAGCTGGTTAATATGATTAATACCCTGGCCAATGGTGGTTACTTAATGCAGCCCTATTTGGTGGATCGAGTTATAGGAGAAGAGGGGGAGGTCCTCTGGGAGGGTCAACCCCAGGTAATCAGGAAACCGGATGTTTCCAGCACTATACTGAATCAAATGCGGCAGTCTCTGCAGGAGGTTACGGAATCGGGAACCGGAACCAGGGGATTTGGGGATTTTGTACCAGAGGTTGCCGGCAAAACAGGAACTGCCCAGACAGTTCCCGGCCAGCCCAATCACGGCTGGTATGCGGGCTATGTCCCAGCCGACGAACCGGAAATTTCATTTGTGGTTTTCCTGGAACACGGTAATGATAGTGGGTTTGCTGTTGATGTGGGCCGTGAGTTTTTGGAATACTATTTTCCCCAAGCAGAGGAGGTCTCCGAGGAGTAAATGGCGGATAAAGAGATTGTAATCAAGGGTTCTCTACATCAGCTCAAAATTTATCCACCTCCCGAAGTTACCCTGCCCGAACTAAAAGCCTTTTTTGGCAAGAAGTTCGAGTCTTCTGGTTTTTTTCGAGGAGTGCGCTGCCGAATTGATATTCTTGATCAGGGATGGAATAGGCGGGAGAAGGAGGACATCAAAAAAACTATTGGGGCCATAAATGAGCTGATTGAAGTTGGTTTTTTCCGGCCGGAAGATGAGCTGACTCCCCGGGAGATACCGGAATTAAGAAAGGCTCCGGAGGTTATTAAAAAGAGTTTTCGGTCCGGGCAGAAAGTGGCTGTCCTTGGTGACCTGATTATTGTGGGAGATGTTAATCCCGGGGCAGAAGTGCTGGCTGGAGGGGACATTGTTGTGTTTGGCAAGGTGGTGGGAGGTCTGGTTCATGCTGGTGCTGAAGGAGATGAAAAAGCCCGAATTTTTGCTCTGGAACTGGCTCCAACCCAGCTCCGCATTGGCAAAGTACTTGGCCGTGCCCCCGATGACCGGGTAAGAAGAGGCACCGGACCCGAAGTTGCCCGGGTAAAAAAAGGTCGTATAGTTATAGAAAATTATTCAGCTAGAGGGGAGGGAAGGAATTAATGGGGAAGGCAATTGTTATTACCTCTGGAAAAGGGGGAGTGGGAAAAACTACTACCACTGCCAATATTGGTATGGCCCTGGCAATTTTAGGCCGTAGTGTGGTTCTGGTGGATGCTGATATTGGCCTCCGCAACCTGGATGTGGTCATGGGCCTGGAGAACAGAATTGTTTACGATGTGGTGGATGTGGTTGAGGAAAGATGTCGGATAGATCAGGCCCTGATTAAAGATAAGAGGCACCGGAACCTTTTGCTGCTGCCGGCGGCCCAGACCCGGGATAAGTCTGCCCTGAAGCAGGAGCAGGTTAAGGATCTGATCCAGGAATTAAGGGAGGAATTTGATTACATTTTAATTGATTCACCCGCAGGCATTGAACAGGGGTTTAAAAATGCTATTGTAGGGGCTCAGGAGGCGGTAATTGTTACCACTCCCGAAGTTTCTGCTGTTCGAGATGCGGACCGAATTATTGGGATGCTGGAAGCAGGGGGCTTAAAAGATCCCCGGGTTATCATCAATCGTATTCGCCAGGATATGGTTCGGCGCGGGGATATGATGGATATTGATGATATGATTGAGATACTGGCGATTGACCTGCTGGGAATTGTCCCCGATGATGAAGACATTATTGTCTCAACCAACAAGGGGGAGCCAATAGTTCTTAATTCGAAATCTCGAACCGGGGAAGCATTCCGCAACATAGCCCGGAGAATTGAAGGAGAGGATCTTCCTCTGATGAACACCGGCCGGGAAAAGTTCGTGCAGAGAATAAAGCGGATGATTGGGATATCATAGGGGGTGGATGGAATGGCACCGTTTTGGTGGCGAAGAAGTAAGAAAACAGCCAAAGAAAGGCTGCGGCTAATCTTAATCCATGACCGGATGGAGCTGACCCCGGCAAAAATGGAGGAGCTAAAAAAAGATTTGCGGGATGTTTTACAAAAACACCTGGATGTTAAGACTGAGGAATTTGAAATTAGTGTCAGCAGGAAGAGGGATTCAATGGCCCTGGAGGCGGACATTCCCCTTAAAGATTCAAGATAGGATGGGAAGGGATAAAGGTGCGGTATAATAAAAAGGTTTTCCGCCAGGTTGATTTAACCCTACCCCTTTTAGCCTTTTTCCTGGTATGTATCGGTTTGATTATGATCAGCAGTGCCACTCAACCCTCTCCTGATGCCTGGCAGACGGGGCATTTTCAACGGCAGCTGGTTTCAGCTATAATAGGTTTTTTACTGATGCTGGTTGTGACTTTCTTTGATTACCGTTTGTTGCGGGATTATTACCTTTTCTTTTACGGGGGAGCCCTGGTGCTGTTAATATTAAACTTAATGCGGGGAGGAGAAGGAGGAGTTGCTGCCCAGCGCTCCATGAGTATTGGCCCCCTGGCCTTTCAACCCTCGGAATTAACCAAGATGGGCTTGATAATCCTGTTGAGTTATATCCTGTCCCAGGAAAAAGATGAAATTTCCGCTACAGCCCTGGGTAAAACTCTCCTGGCAACTGTTTTACCTTTTTTGTTAATAATAAGGAATGACCTGGGGACTTCCCTTGTTTTTGGCTTTATTCTCCTGGTCATGCTTTATATTGCCGGTTTTCCCGGACTTTATCTCCTGGGGGCTTCAGGAGGTGCTGTTCTGGGGGTTATGGGATGGATCCTGGTTCATTTGCAATGGGGGATCTGGATTCCCCTGAAAGAATATCAGTTGATGAGGATCATCGTTTTCTGGAATCCGGGAATGGACCCTTTCGGTTATGGCTACCATCTTATCCAGTCAAAAATTGCGCTTGGATCGGGAAATATTACTGGCAAGGGGATATTTGCGGGCACTCAGAGCAGATTAAATTTTATCCCCGAACAACATACCGACTTTATTTTCAGTGTCCTGGGCGAAGAAATGGGTTTTATCGGAGCTGTAGTTCTGTTGATTCTATACCTTTTACTTCTTCTCAAGGGCTTTCAGGTAAGCTTTCAGGCCAAGGATCGTTTTGGCTCTCTCCTCGCGGCGGGGATTACCGGAATGTTTGGGTTCCATATTTTTGTTAATATAGGAATGACTATGGGGATTTTACCCGTAACCGGCCTGCCCCTACCCTTTGTCAGCTATGGGGGCAGTGCTCTGACCACCAATCTCCTGGCCATTGGAATTTTACTGAATATTTACATGCGACGCCAGAAAATTTATTTTTAACCTGAAAGCCCCCGGGCCATCAGGAAGCATTATTTTTTTCGGACCAGGAGGAGGGACAGGATGAACTGGGAAAAATGGCAGGAGCTAATGGCCGTAGAAAAACCCATCCGTTATGTGGGACGGGAATGGAATATTATCCAGAAAGAACCTGATGAGGTCAGGGTTGCCTGGGCTCTGTCCTTTCCAGATGTTTATGAGGTGGGGATGTCCCACCTGGGCTTGAAAATTTTATACCATTTGATTAACAGCCATCCCCATCTTGCAGCAGAGAGGGTGTTTGCTCCCTGGCGGGACCGGGAGCAGCAGCTGCGAGCAAGGGGCGGGCTTTTGCATACACTGGAATCCCGGCGTCCGCTGTGCGAATTTGATATTGTGGGTTTTAGTTTACAGCATGAGCTATCGTACACCAATGTTCTGAACATGCTGGATCTGGGTGGGATTCCTTTAAGGGGGGAAGAAAGAAAAGGATTGCCCCTGATAGTGGGGGGCGGTCCCGGTGCTTTTAATCCGGAACCCCTTGCTGATTTTTTTGATTGCTTTTTTATCGGGGAAGGGGAGGAAATGGTAGAGCCCTTTTCGCGGACTGTGGCCCGGGCCAAAAATGAGAACTGGTCCCGGGGAAAGCTCCTGAAGAGGCTGGCCCACCAACCGGGAATTTATGTTCCATCCCTGTACCGGGCTGAACAAAAAGGACAGTTTTTCTGCCCTGTTCCCCGGGATAATGCCCCCGCCCGGGTGGAGAAACAGTTAGTTCACAGCCTGGAAGAGAGCTTTTTCCCCGAAAAATTTGTGGTCCCGTATACTACTGCTGTCCACGACCGGGTAATCCTGGAGGTAGCCCGGGGTTGCAGCCGGGGATGCCGTTTTTGCCATGCGGGTATGATTTATCGGCCGGTGCGGGAGCGCAGCCTGGAAAAACTCAAGGAACAGGCTCATCGGCTGCTTCGGACAACTGGCTACAGCGAGATCTCTCTCCTTTCTCTCAGCACCACTGATCATTCCCAGATTGAGGATCTGGTCCAGTATTTTTCCGGGGCCTATCAGGAGATCGGAGTTGGGCTGGCGCTGCCCTCTTTACGTCTGGATTCCTTTTGTGTAGAACTGGCCCGCCAGGTGCAGACTGTCAGGAAAACCGGCCTCACTTTTGCCCCGGAAGCTGGAACTCAGAGACTGCGTAATGTAATCAACAAAGGGATTAATCATGAAGATTTAATGGAGGCGGTTTCTGCAGCCTTTCGCTCGGGTTGGACCTCAGTAAAACTCTATTTCATGATTGGACTCCCTACCGAAACTGATGAAGATGTCCAGGCAATTGGAGAACTGGCTCGGGAGGTATGGAAAAGGGGTAAAGAAACTGCTCCCCGCCGCCCCCGCATTACTGTCAGCGTGGCCACTTTTGTCCCCAAACCCCACACGCCCTTTCAGTGGGAACCGGTTCTGCCCCTCTCTGAAATTACCAGAAAACAAAAGTTATTGCAAAAAATGCTACGGGGCAAACAATTTGAGCTCAGCTGGCACGGGGGAGAAAGCACCCGCCTGGAAGGAATCCTGGCCCGGGGGGATCGAAGCCTGGGACCTTCAATTTATCAGGCCTGGAAAAGTGGAGCTCGCTTTGACAGCTGGAGCGAGGAATTTGACCCTGATTTATGGTCTGAGGTCCTTAACGAAGGCGGGGGGGTCGATCGGGGGATCGCCCTGGATCAAAACCTGCCCTGGGATCACATTTCTACGGGGGTAGAAAAAAGCTTTTTACAAAAGGAACGGCATCGGTCCCGAGAGGCCAGTACCACCGCCGATTGCCGGGGAGCCCGGTGCCACGGATGTGGTTGCTGCGGAAACTTAAAAGCTTTAGTTCAAATTTTTGGAGGGGAAAGGCCGTGAAGATAAGGGTCAGGCACAGAAAATTAGGGCCGCTGGTGTTCTTATCCCAGCTGGATCTGTTGAATACCATGCTGCAGGCCCTACGCCGGGCGGGTATTCCTTTTGCTCTTTCCGAGGGATTTAACCCCAAACCCAGGATTTCTTACGGTTTACCTCTTCCGGTAGGGGCGGGTAGCCTTGCCGAGTATTTTGATTTGATTTTAAAAGAGGTTGTTGCACCCGGGCAACTTAAAGAAAAATTACAGGCCCAGTTGCCGGAATTTTTAAGGGTGGAGAAGTTATGGGAGATTGCAGATAGGGAGCCCGCTATTCAGGCCAGGGTTTGTGCTGCTGATTATTATATCTGGATGCCCGTTCTTGATGCAGGGGCGCAGGAGCATATTGAGGATTTTTTGGTCCAAAAACAATGGAATTTTTTGGACCGCAGGGGTCGGGAAAAAGATCTGAAAAAACTGGTCTGGGAAATCGAATTTTTAAAAATAAAACAGGGCCTGGCCGGATTTAAAATAACTGCCGCTGCAGGCAGCAGGGAAAATTTACGACCAGGTGATTTTTGCGAATTGATAAAAAAAAGCGCAAAGGGGAGTATTGGTTCCCCGGGCCGTATTTTGCGGTGCGAGTTATATTATCGGGGAAGCGGAGGTTTATTGACTCCTTTTAGTGGAGGGTAAAACTTAATGCAAAGAGAGATATTTATAAATGTGGAGGGTAATGAGACCCGGGTGGCCATTAAAGAAGAAGGCCGCCTGTCCGAGATCCACATTGAGCGCGGCGCCCACGACAGTGTTGTGGGCAATATATACAAGGGAGTAGTTACTGATGTTCTGCCCGGTATGGAAGCTGCTTTTGTGGATGTTGGCCTGGAAAGGAATGTTTTTCTTCATGCCAGCGATGCCCTGTGTTTAAAGAAGAATAAGAACAGGAATAAGAAAATTCATCAGCTGGTGCAAAAAGGGAACCGAATAATGGTTCAGATCGTCAAGGAACCCCTGGGAACCAAAGGGGCCCGGGGAACCTGTGAACTGGCAATTCCCGGTCGCTACCTGGTTTTAATGGTTAACTCCGGTCATATTGGGGTTTCCCGCCGGATTAACAATGAAAAAACCAGAAATCGACTGCGGAAAATAGTGCAAGAGTTAAAGCCCAATAACTGTGGGTTAATTGTGCGAACTGTGGCCGAGGAAGCGGAAAGGGAGGAACTTCGCCGGGATCTTAATTATCTCCATCATCAATGGAAAAGGATTCAGCATGGTTACAAAAAAATGAAAGCTCCCGCCCTTCTGTACCGGGACCTGGAACTGGCTCAGCGGGTCGTTCGGGACATTTTTACCGAAGATTTCGAGCGCCTGGTCCTGGATGATCTGCAGGTATACCGGGAGATAATAAAACTGACCGGAGCGGTGTCGCCTCATCTCCGTTCCCGGATCGAACTGTACCAGGGAGAAATCCCCATATTCAACCGTTATCATGTGGAAAAGGAGATTAAAAAGGCCCTGGACCGCAAGGTCTGGCTCAGTTCAGGTGGTTATTTGATTATTGATACCACTGAAGCCCTTACTTCAGTTGATGTAAATACCGGAAAGTACGTTGGCAGCAGCAATCTTGATGATACCATTCTGAAAACAAATCTGGAGGCTGCCCGAGAAATTCCCATTCAACTTAAACTCCGGGACATCGGCGGAATAATAATTATTGACTTTATTGATATGGAGCGGGAACGGGATCAGCAAAAAGTAATGGGGACCTTTCAAAAGGAATTGGGAAAGGATAAAACAAAAACAGCAATTATGGGATTGACCAAACTGGGCCTGGTGGAGATGACGCGCAAAAAAGTCAAACAGGGTATTGGAGAGTATCTGCAGGAAGAGTGCCCTCATTGTGAGGGATCGGGAAAAATCCTTACTCCGGAGAGCGGGGCCCTGGAGGCCATTCATCAATTAAAAACCAAGATAGGCCTGGAAGATTTTGAAGCGGTTTTAATGGAAGTAAACCCGGAAGTAGCTGCTTTATTAATTGGCTCCGGGGGTAAAAACTTAAAGGACCTGGAGAGCAAACTGAAAAAGGATATATATATCCGGGGTAATGAAAGCCTTACGGTTAAGGATATAAAGTTTGTGGAAACCGGCAGTAAAAAGGAGCTGGCCCGTTCTGCACCGCCGGTAAGGAAAAATGAGATCCTCAGCGTATATATACAGGATCGCCACACCAATAATCCTGACGATGGGATCGGGCGGGTAGAGGGTTATGTGCTGGATATAATTGATGGAGGCAAACGGGTTGGGGAAAAGGTGACGGTTAAGATTGAGGAGGTATCCAGAACTTTTGCCCGGGCCCGAATTATTGACAATGTTTAGTCAGTTGTGCTAAAATACAACGGTGGCAATGTGCTGGGAGGAGGGGTGATTTTGTACGCAATTATTAAAGTTGGTGGAAAACAGCAGAAGGTTGAGGAAGGCAAATATGTAAAAATGGAAAAACTGGAAGGCGAAAAAGGAGATGCCGTAGAATTAACTGAAGTTCTTGCTATCAGCAGGGATGGAGAATTGACTGTGGGGCAACCCTATGTGGAGGGGGCTCGGATCATCGGGAAAATTCTAGAGCAGGGCCGGGAAAACAAGGTTACTGTATTTAAATATAAGCCTAAACTGGATTACCGGCGGAAAACCGGTCATCGCCAGCCCTTTACCAAGGTTTTGATCGAAGAAATACAGGTGCCTGAAAAATAAAATGGTTGAGGTCAGGTTTTTCCGGGATCAGGATAACTTTATTGAAGGTTTTTTGTTCCGGGGGCACACTGAAAGTGCTCCTCACGGGGAAGATGTTATCTGTGCCGGGGTCTCTGCCACTGCCCAGGCAGTTTTGCTGGGTTTATTGGAAGTGGTAGAGGCTGATGTTGATTTCCAAAAGGAAGAAGGTTTTCTCGAATGCCGGGTCCGAGAGGGAACCGGGGAACGGGGAGTTCAGGTTTTATTAAATACATTATACCTGGCCATGCAGAGAATGGCCCATGATTATCCCCGATATCTCAAAGTTCAGGAGTAATGAAGGAGGTGTTGAGGTTGTTACGTATAGATCTGCAAATGTTTGCCAAGAAAAAGGGAGTTGGAAGTTCCCGGAACGGACGCGATAGCGAAGGCCGTCGTTTGGGCCTTAAAAGACACGATGGCCAGGTGGTAAAAGCGGGAAACATCCTGGTCAGGCAGCGGGGAACTCGTATCAAGCCCGGTCTTAATGTGGGGCGGGGTAATGACGATACCCTTTTTGCCAAGGCTGATGGTCGGGTTGCTTATGTCCAGAAGGGTAAGAAAACTAAAGAGGTCAGTGTTTTCAGCGAATAAAGCCGGAGTTTTTGCTCCGGTTTTTTTTGCAAAGGATTGGTTCAACAATGATCTGAAGGGAAATGAATTAAAATCAGGGGGCGCCGTGAGAGATAAAGGGAGTTAAGGACTAACAGCAGTGTTTTCTTTCCCTGCTCACCTGCGGTTGAAAAAAAGCTTTCTACCCCAGGGCAAATGATGGGTCTAACCCCATTATCTATCCGCACTTCTCCGAGTGATAAGGTTAATAGTTGGGCTGGGGGGAGGAGGGTAAACTTGATTTTTTGCTATAGACCCGGATTGTCAGGAGCTTGATGTGGCAAAAGGGAAAAATCGCAAAGGTTACCGGAAATAAAAAAGTGCTGGGGTAAATATTTA
>PWFS01000167.1 GCA_003554145.1 Halobacteroidaceae bacterium
ACAGCAGCCAGGGCTATACCATAAAGACCTCCTGCTGCATCCCCCAGGGCATTCTGCCCCTGGGCATAGGCAATTATTATGGCCAGGGCAATCAGGATAATGGGGATAGCGGTGCTCTGCATACCCACCGACAGCCCCTGAATAATATTGGTAGCCGGTCCCGTTTGGGACTTATCAGCAATACCCTGGGCCGGTTTTTTCTCCGGGGAGGTATAGTACTCGGTGGATTGGCCAATTAATATCCCGGCAATCAATCCGGCCACAACGGCCCAGAACAGGCCCAGTTTGCCGGTTCCAATCACCGTTAAAACCAGTATCAGGGCGGCAACCACCAGGATGGCCCCACTGATAAGGGTTCCTTTTTCCAGCCCCTTGGCCGGATCAGCTCCTTCTTCCACCCGCACAAAAAAGGTTCCAATAATTACCGCAATTATTCCCGTTCCGGCCAGCAATATGGGGAACAGGATAAACTCCGGAGCCATTAACGCTCCCAGGGCTATGGCCGCAATTATCGAGCCCACATAGGATTCGAAAAGATCAGCACCCATTCCAGCCACATCACCCACATTATCCCCCACATTATCAGCAATAACGGCGGGGTTGCGGGGATCATCTTCGGGAATTCCTGCTTCCACCTTGCCCACGAGATCAGCTCCAACATCGGCGGCCTTGGTGTAAATTCCGCCTCCCACCCGGCCGAAGAGGGCAATAGAGGATGCTCCAAAAGCAAAACCCTGGATCAATTCAACATTTTCTCCAAAAATCATATAAAAAATAGTTACTCCCAGAAGACCCAGCCCTACCACAAACATGCCCATAACTGAGCCCCCGGAAAAGGCAACTCCCAGGGCACTGTTAAGGCTTTCCTGGGCTGCATGGGTGGTCCGCCCGTTGGCCCGGGTAGCAATCATCATCCCAAAAAAACCAGCCATACCGGAAAAGAGGGCCCCCACCACAAAAGAAATGGCCAGTCGGCTGTCCATCTGGGGAATAAGAATAATAAGTACAGTTACCAGCAACACAAAAATAGCCAGCACTGAGTACTGGCGGCGGAGGAAGGCCATGGACCCTTCCTGAATAGCCTGAGAAAGCTCTTTAATCCGATCCGAACCTTCATCTGCACTGAGAACCCTGAAGGTAAAGTAGATCGCAGCGGCTACTCCGACCACTCCACAAACAATTGCCAGAATTTCTAACAAGATTTTTCTCTCCTTTCTACAGGGCGGCTATTATAACGGAAAGAACGATAAACGCTACGGCCGCAACCGTGGTAACCTTGGCCAGAAGTTCATCCATTCCTTTTCTTTTTTTACCGAAAACCGCGGTAGCCCCACCGTCAATGGCACCAGAAAGGCCAGCACTTTTACCGGACTGGAGCAATACTCCAGCGATTAAAGTCAGGGATACCAGAACGTGAATAACTTTCAAAACGGTCATCCTCGTGCACCTCCTTCGAACTTTACCATTCCATATTGTAACACAGTCCGGGGAAAAAGACAACAATTACCCCATCAAAAAATCAGGCCGGCCCGTCCGAGCCGGCCCTTTTCTTCTGCCATTTCCTGCTTTTCCCCTAATATCACCCCGCATTGAGAAGAGAAATTCAGCGGGAGGTCTTTTATTTCCTGTATTTTTTCAGCAGGCCGGGCCCGGAATAAATGGCTTCTTCATCCAGTTCCTCCTCGATCCGCAACAGCTGATTGTACTTGGCTGTTCTTTCCGAGCGGGCCGGGGCCCCGGTTTTAATCTGTCCGGCATTGGTTGCCACGGCCAGGTCGGCAATAGTTGTATCCTCCGTTTCCCCGGAGCGATGGGATATCACGCAATTAAATCCGGCCCGGTGGGCCATCTCCATGGCATCCAGGGTTTCAGTCAGGGTCCCTATCTGATTGAGCTTAATTAGGATCGCATTGGTTGCTTTCTCCGTTATAGCCCGCTGCAAAAAATGGGTGCTGGTCACCAATAGGTCATCTCCCACAATCTGCACCTTATCACCCAGGGCTGCAGTCAGGCGGGTCCAGTTTTCCCAGTCTTCTTCGTGCAGGGGATCCTCCAGGGAATAGATGGGATATTTCTGCATCAGCCCCTTATAGTAATCCACCATTTCGGGACCGTTCAACTTTCGGCCCTCTCCCTCCAGGTGATAAACACCATCGGAAAAGAATTCGCTCGCAGCAGCATCCAGGGCCAGCTGGATCTGATCCCCCAGGCTATAGCCCGCTTTTTCCACGGCCTCAATAATGGTGGTGAGAGCCTCTTCATTGGAATCAAGGTGGGGAGCAAAACCGCCCTCATCTCCAATGGAGGTGGAAAGGCCCCTGTTCTGCAAAACTTTTTTCAGGCTGTGGTAGATATCGCTGCCCATCTGCATGGCCTCCTGGAAGGTGCGGGCCCCCAGGGGAACAACCATGAACTCCTGAATATCAATATTATTATCCGCATGCTGCCCGCCGTTAAGAATATTAAACTGGGGAACGGGCAGGTACAATCGGCGAGAACCCCCCAGGTAACGATAAAGGGGCAGTCCCAGTTCATTGGCCGCGGCATGGGCCACCGCCAGGGAAACTCCCAGAATTCCATTGGCCCCCAGGACCTTTTTGTTGTCGGTGCCATCCAGCTCTAGGAGCAGTTCATCTATTTCCGTCTGTTCGGTAGCATCCCAGCCAATTATCTCCGGGGCTATGGTTTCGTTGATACCCCGGATGGCCCGCCTTACCCCTTTGCCCCGGTACCTTTCATCTTCATCCCTCAATTCCAGGGCTTCAAAAGCCCCGGTAGAAGCACCGGAAGGAACTGCAGCGCGACCCCAGGCCCCACTGGAAAGAAAAACCTCCACTTCTACCGTAGGATTGCCCCGGGAATCAATTATTTCCCGTCCCATAATATCGACTATGGTGGTATTGAATTCCATTCCTTAACCCTCCCTTTCAATTAGAGATTTTCCCGTCATGGCCGACGGAATTTCCAGGCCCATTAAATCCAGTATGGTGGGAGCAATATCCTTCAGGCCCCCCTCCTGGCGCAGCCCAACTCCACCCCCGTTGATGAGAATCAGGGGGACCGGATTGGCAGTGTGGGCGGTGTGGTAGGCCCCATTTTCTCTCATTTTTTCCACATTGCCATGATCAGAGGTCAAAAGCACCTGTCCACCGCGATCCGTAATTGCAGGAATGAGCTGGGACATACAACGGTCCACTACTTCCACAGCCTGGACCGCAGCCTCAAAATAGCCGGTGTGCCCCACCATATCCAGGTTAGCATAGTTGATAATTAAAACATCAATATCCTGCTCCAGGTATTCCCGGGCTTTCCGGGTAACCTCCGGGGCACTCATTTCCGGCTGCTGATCATAAGTAGCAACTCCGGGGGAGGGCACCAGGCACCTGATTTCTCCCGGGTATTCCTGCTCCTCGCCCCCGTTGAAAAAGAAGGTAACATGGGCATATTTTTCGGTTTCAGCCAGGCGCAGTTGTTTTTTTCCCTTTTTGCTCAGCCATTCCCCCAGGCAGTCTTCCAGTTCCTGGGGTGGAAAGAGTACCGGCAGATCAAGTTCTTCATCGTAGGAAGTCATGGTCAAAAAATCCACCGCAGGTGCATCATCTCCCCGGTCAAAACCTTCAAATTCACTGCTGATAAAAGCCCGGGTCAATTGCCGGGCCCGATCAGCCCGGAAATTGAAAAATATTATCAGGTCTCCCTCCTGAACCTTGCCCGCGGGTTCGATTATCCGGGGGATAACAAACTCATCCCCATCTCCCTCCTGATGCCCTTCTTCAACTGCCTGCAGAGCTGTTTCGGCCCGGGGGCCCTCCCCCCGAACCAGGGCCTGATAGGCTTTTTCGGTCCGGTCCCAGCGCCGATCCCGATCCATGTAATAATAGCGGCCGCCAATGGTAGCGATCTGCCCCGTTCCCAGGTCATCCATTATTTCTTCCAGTTCAGTCACAAATCCCGGTCCGGAATGGGGAGCGGTGTCCCGTCCATCCAGGATGGCATGGACATAAACCCCGGGCAGATCCTTTTCCCCAGCCACCTGCAGGAGACCCTGGAGGTGGTCAATATGGGAATGCACTCCCCCGTCGGAAAGGAGGCCCAGAAGATGCAGCCGCCCTCCCCGGGCTGAGAGTTTTTCCAGGGCCCGGTTCAGGGTGGGGTTCTGGCCCAGAGTGCCGTCCGCAACGGCCCGGTTGATCCGGGTCAGCTCCTGATTCACCACCCGCCCGGATCCCAGGTGAATATGCCCCACCTCGGAGTTACCCATCTGTCCGGGGGGCAGGCCCACTTCTTCCCCTGAAGCCCGGATACGGGTCCAGGGTTCTTCTTCCATCAGGGAATCAATATAGGGGGTATTGGCCTGTAAGAAGGCATTGTAATCAGGATCCTCCTCGGTCAGCCCCCATCCGTCCAGGATAATTAAAGCTACCTGCTTGGGATTTGCCATTTTATCCCTTCTTTTCCCGGTAAATTAGGCGGGCAAATGTTTCCGCCTTTAAACTTGCACCCCCGACCAGGGCGCCATCAATTTCCTCCAGTTCCATAAAACCATCCACATTGTCCGGTTTTACACTGCCCCCATATAAAATCCTCAGCCCGGAGACAGCCTTCAATTCCTCCCGAATCCGAGCCGCCATATAGCGGGCATCCTCCGGGGAGGCAGTTTGGCCGGTACCAATGGCCCAGACCGGTTCATAGGCCACCGCCAGCCCCGCCAGTTTTTCCGGGGGCAGCCCCTGCAGGCTTTCCTGGAGCTGCTCCAGAACCACCGGCCAGGCCCGACCATCTTCCCTTTCTTCAAGCTGCTCTCCTACACAGAGGATGGGGGTAATACCCGCCTCGATAGCAGCCTGCACCTTGCGGTATATTTCCGGCCCTTCCCCAAATAGGGCCCGCCGTTCAGAATGCCCGATAATAGCATAGCGAACCCCGGCTTCCCGGGCGAAGATCGGGGCAATCTCGCCGGTAAAGGCCCCTCCATTCTCGTAGAAAAGGTTCTGACAGCCCAGCTGCAGGGGAGTATCCTGCACCCGGTCCCCAACCATGAAAAGGGCGGTGGCCGGGGGGCAGACAACTACTTCTCCCGGGAGAGGTGCAATCAATCTTTCCAGGAGGCCCTCAACCAACTGCAGACTGTCCCGACCCCCGTGATGCATTTTCCAGTTTCCGGCAATCAATTCCACTTATTTTTCCTCCTCCAGGGCCCTGAGGCCGGGCATTTCCTTCCCCTCCAGAAATTTAAGGGCTGCCCCTCCCCCGGTACTGATATGCCCCATTTTTTCCGCTACACCTGCATATTCCACTGCGGCCACAGAATCGCCGCCTCCAATTACAGTCCAGGCCCCACATTCACTCAGGGCCCGGGCCAGTTCGACCGTGGCCTGAGCAAATTCTTCCGTTTCAAATACTCCCAGGGGGCCATTCC
>PWFS01000234.1 GCA_003554145.1 Halobacteroidaceae bacterium
CTAAAAGGAAATCTGGCCTGGGAATAGAATTATTTAAGGGAAAGGGGATTATTATGGCCCGAATAAAGATTTTTACCGGAAATTTTGGCAGTGGAAAAACCGAAATCTGCATCAATTATTCCCTGTCCAGGGAAAACCCCCCTTTTCTCCTGGATATGGATGTGGTAAAACCCTATTTTCGCATGCGGGAAGCAGATGAAATTCTCCGGGAAGCGGGCATAGACCTGATTTATCCCAGGGCCATGGCCCAGGCTGATCTACCGATAATAACTCCAGAAATTTTTCGGGCCCTGCAGAACTCCCGGCGTGAAGCCATTATTGACCTGGGAGGGGATGATGATGGAGCCCGGGTTCTGGGAAGCCTGAATCACTATTTAAGCCCCGAGAACTGTGAATTAATAATGGTAATAAATCCTTTTCGACCCTTTTCTTCGGGAAAGGGTCATCTATTGCAGTTGAAGGATGACATTGAACAGGCGGCCCGATTAAAAATTACTCATTTTGTGGCCAACGGTAATCTGGGCCGGGAAACCTCGGCCCAGGAAGTAGAAGAAAGCTATTACAGGGTCGAAGCCCTGGCCCGGGAACAGGGCTTGCCCATAAAATTTACCGGGGTTTTGAAAGAATTGATTCCCCGGGTGGAAATTCCGGGGGAGATCCTGCCGGTGAAAATACACCTGCAGCCTCCCTGGCTTACAGGGGGCAATAAAAAATGAGAGTTTTAATTCCCCGGACCCTGCAGCAGTGGCAGAGTTTTATCCAACAACTGGAGTTGATGCGGGGCCTGGAAGTATACCGGGAAGAAGTTCGCAATAAAGAGTATGATCTGATAATTAACCTGGAATCGGGGGGCCGGGAGGCCCAGCTGCCCCCGCCCTTCCAAAAATTTTTGGACCACTTAAATTCTGATCCCCTGCAGGGGGAAAATTTGCAGATGCTCCAGGCCATTATTGATTCTGCCCAGGATGCCATTTCGGTTGTAGATGAAAATGGGCGGGGTTTACTGGTCAATCCCGCCTATACTCGGATGACGGGTTTGACGGAAAAGGATGTTATCGGCAGACCGGCAACTGTGGATATTGCCGAGGGAGAAAGCATGCATTACCGGGTCCTGCAGACCGGGAAGTCAGTTTCCGGTGTTCCCCTAAAAGTTGGGCCTCAGAAAAGGGATGTAATTGTAAATGTAGCTCCAATAATTATTAATGGAAAATTAAGGGGCAGCGTTGGAGTCATCCACGATATTTCCGAATTAAAAAAGCTTTCTGATGAACTGGATCGAACCCGGCGCATGCTGCGCCGTTTGCGAGCCAGTTATACTTTTGCGGATATTATTGGCTCCAGTCCCGGGGTGCAAAAGGTGGTTGAACAGGCCAAAAAAGCCTCTCAAACCCCCGTAACTGTTTTATTAAGGGGGGAAAGCGGAACGGGAAAAGAATTTTTTGCCCATGCCATCCACAATGAAAGCGAGCGCAGTAAGTTCCAGTTTATACGGGTCAACTGTCCTGCCATACCGGATACTCTGTTTGAAAGTGAGCTTTTCGGCTATGTGGAGGGCGCTTTTACCGGGGCCCGCCCGGGAGGGAAAAAAGGTCTTTTTGCCGAGGCCAATAACGGCACCATATTCCTGGATGAAGTGGCCAAAATGAATTTTTCCATGCAGGCTAAACTACTCCGAGTCCTGCAGGAAAAGGAGTTTACCCCGGTGGGAAGCACAGAGCCGGTAGGGGTCAATGTCAGGGTGATTGTGGCCACCAATGCCAACCTGGAAGAGGAAGTCCGAAAAGGGGGTTTTCGCGAGGATCTTTATTATCGCTTAAATGTTTTTCCCATTTATCTTCCCCCGCTGCGGGATCGGAAATCAGATCTTCCCGAACTGGTTAATAATATGATCAGGCGATTCAATCAGGAATACGGCCGGATGGTGAAAAAATGTGATCCTGCGGCCCTGCAATTATTACAGGAATATGACTGGCCCGGTAATGTCCGGGAACTGGAAAATGTGGTAGGCCGGGCCATGATCGAGGTAGATTATAATTCTGAAATCCTGGAAGCTCATCATTTTCCTGCCCTGGGACTGGCCTATCGGCTGAATGATAGTCGGGCTGGAACCACTGAAGAAAAGCCTTCTGAAGAACTGGATTTGAGAGAGGTTTTAACCAAAAAGGAAGGGGAGGTTCTGCGGCGAGCCCTTTCTCAAAGTGGTGGCAGCCGCAAAAAGGCTGCAGAAAAAATGGGGATTTCCGAAAGGAGCCTCTATTATAAAATGAAAAAGCACCACCTCGACTGAAAATTAGTTCCTGCAAAAAATTGCATAAAATGCAGCGAATTGCAGTATAGGCTGGGCAGAACCTCGCACTGGAGCGGGGTTCTTCTTTTGGTACAAGTTTTGCAAAATAAGTAACTAAGGAAGATTTCAGGAGGGAGGGATTTTTATGGGAATTTTTGAGGAAATGGCCAGAGAAGGACATGAACAGCTTATCCTCTGTCAGCACAGGAAATCCGGGTTGAAGGGTATCATTGCCATTCATAATACTGTTCTGGGCCCCGGCCTGGGAGGTTGCCGGATGTGGAATTATGAAAATGAAAACGAAGCCTTTAAGGATGCCCTGCGACTGGCCCGGGGTATGACTTACAAATCTGCTGCTGCCGGGGTGGATTTTGGTGGAGCCAAGGCTGTAATTTATGCTGATCCGCAGAAAGATAAGACGGAAAAACTTTTTCGGGCCATGGGTCGCTTTGTGGAAGGGTTAAAAGGCCGTTTTTCTACAGGAACGGATGTAGGAACAGTTTTTGATGATTTTGTAATTATGGGCCGGGAAACCAGTTATGTGGGAGCATTACCGGAAGAGTACGGGGGAAGTGGTGATACTTCAGTTATAACTGCCTATGGAACCTGGAAAGGGCTTAAGGCCTGTGCCATGGAAAAATACGGAACAGCCAGTCTGGAAGGGCTGAGAGTTGTTGTTCAGGGCCTGGGCAAAGTTGGTCATAAACTGGTTGGTCATCTCCAGGAGGAGGGGGCCGAAATAATTGGCTGTGATGTTAATTCTGATTATATTGAGCGGATCCAGAATGATTATCCCGATGTGGAAATTGTTGACCCCGAACAGGCTTATGATGTCGAATGTCATATTTTCTCTCCCAATGCTCTGGGAAGCGTGGTCAATGACCAAACCATTGAAAGGTTTAACTGCGAGATAATAGGCGGTGCTGCCAACAATGTGCTGGAGGAAGAGGAGAAGCACGGGCAGATGCTGGAAGAAAAGGGCATTCTTTATGCTCCGGATTATGTAATCAATTCCGGGGGATTGATCCAGGTAGCAGATGAAACTGCAGAAGCGGAATACAGCAAAAACCGGGCATTTAAAAAAGCTGATGGGATTTATGATATGCTGCTGGAAGTTTTCCGCCTGGCCCGGGAAAATAGCATTCCAACCCGCAAGGCGGCAGATATGATGGCGGAAAATCGAATTGAAGGTGTTAGGGAGCTAAAGAGAATTTTCCCAGGAGAATAACAGGGGGACGGTGGTTATGAGCGTGAAAATACTGATTATTAATCCCGGTTCCACTTCAACCAAAATAGCCGTTTGGGAAGAAGAAAAGGGGCTGACCCTGGAAGATAATATTCAGCATCCCCCCCAGGAAATGGAGAAGTTTGAGGATATTCCCGATCAACTCGAGTATCGGGTTAATGTTGTCCGGGACTTCCTCCAGGGAAAAGGTTATGGGGCAGAAGATTTTTCTGCAATTGCAGCCCGCGGGGGTTTGCTGAAACCCCTGGCCGGGGGAACCTATCAGGTTAATGATATTATGCGTCGGGATCTAAAAACCGGTGTGCAGGGCCAGCACCCTTCCAATCTGGCAGGACTTATTGGGCATGAACTGGCCCGGGAGCAGGGCCTCCCCGTTTACATTACCGATCCGGTCTCTGTGGATGAATTCAATCCTCTGGCCCGGTATTCGGGTATTCCTGAGATTGAACGGAGGGCCCTGGGGCATGCTCTAAATATTAAGGCTGTAGCCCGGCTTGTGGCCGGCGAAATGGGTAAAGACCTGGAGGATTTCAATGGAATTGTGGCTCATCTGGGAGGAGGTATTTCAATAGCTCCCCTGGAAAAAGGGAAAATTGTTGATGTTAATAATGCCAATGAAATGGGCCCTTATTCTCCAGAAAGAACCGGAGGATTACCAGTGGGGGACCTGGTTAAGATGGCGTTTAGTGGTGATTATACAGCCCGGGAATTACGCAATAAAATTACCCGCAGGGGAGGTCTGCTGGCCTATCTGGGTACCAATGACTGCCGGGAAATCGAAGAACGCATTGCCGATGGTGATCAGGAGGCCCGGCAGGTTTATGAAGGAATGATTTATCAGATAAGCAAGGAAATTGGAATGGCGGCAACAGTTTTAAGGGGACATGTAGAGAAGATAATTATTACAGGAGGCATTGCTTATTCCGACTATTTGAACTCTGGCATCAAAGAGAGAGTTCAATTTATTGCCCCGGTCCAGGTGGTTCCCGGCTCCATGGAAATGGAAGCACTGGCCCTGGGGGCCTATCGGGTTGTTTCTGGGCAGGAAATGCCCGGAGAATATGGCGAGGAGGTGGACTGATGTTTAAAAATCTGGAGGAACTTCTGCAGGCAGCCCGGGAAAAGCCCGCAGCCCGCATGGCTGTAGCTGCAGCGGCGGACGCCGAAGTTTTGCAGGCGGTAAAGCTGGCCTGTTCTGATGGGATTATTGAGCCTCTCCTGGTTGGGGACAAAGGGGCCATTCTCGAGGCCTCACGGGAAGCGGAGCTGGATGTGGAAGATAAGTGGATTTTTGATTGCTCTGAACCTGAAGAAATTGCTGCCCGAACCATGCGACTGGTATCAGATGGAGAGGCAGATTTCCTGATGAAGGGGCTGATTGGCACTTCAACACTATTGCGAGCCCTTTTAAGCAAAGAATATGGATTGCGCCGGGAGCGGCTTTTAAGTCACCTTTCCCTTATGGAAATAGGCCGGGAACGCCTGATTATAATGACCGATGGGGCCATGAATATTGCCCCGGACCTGGAAAAAAAAGCCGGAATAATTGCTAATGCTGCTGAAGTAGCCCATAAACTGGGACTGGACAAGCCCCGGGTGGCACCCCTGGCCGCAGTGGAAAATGTAAACCCTGACATGCCGGCTACCCTGGAGGCTGCAGCCCTTTCCAAGATGGCTGACCGGGGCCAGATAAAGGGAGTTGTGGTTGATGGCCCCCTGGCTCTTGATAATGCTGTTGATGAAAAAGCAGCCCGGCATAAGGGGATTGACAGCCCTGTTGCCGGTAAAGCTGATATTTTGCTGATGCCTGATATTGAAGCGGGGAATATTTTTTACAAGGCCATGCTTTATTTGGGTGGTTATCGGGCGGCCAGTATTGTTGTTGGAGCAAGGGTGCCGGTTGTTTTAACTTCCCGGGCTGATGATGCCAGGACCAAGCTGGTTTCTATCGCTCTGGGTAAAATGGCAATCTAAAAAGATTTTCAGGGAGGGAATTTGATTATGAAAATTTTTGACTACATGGAAAAATATGATTTTGAACAACTGGTATTTAATTATGATGAAACTTCAGGATTGAAAGCTCTGATCTGTATTCACGATACCACCCTGGGCCCAGCCCTGGGAGGAACCCGGATGTGGGTATATGAGAAGGAAGAAGAAGCAATTGAAGATGCTTTACGCCTGGCCCGGGGCATGACTTACAAAGCTGCCGTAGCAGGTCTTAACCTGGGAGGAGGCAAAGGAGTTGTTATTGGCGATCCCAAAAAGGAAAAAAGTGAAGAATTATGGCGGGCTTTCGGTCGCTTTGTCCAGAGCTTAAATGGACGCTACATTACTGCTGAAGATGTGGGCACTTCTCCTCAGGATATGAATTTCGTCTCCATGGAAACCAGCTCTGTGGTGGGGCTGATGGGAACCAGTGGCGATCCTTCTCCCTTTACCGCTAACGGCGTATGGCACGGGATGCAGGCCTGCGCTGAAAAGGTCTATGGCAGCCGGAGTCTGAAGGGTAAAAAAGTTTCTGTCCAGGGAGCGGGCAGTGTAGGCTATTATCTGATCAAGCACCTTGTGGAAGATGAAGGGGCAGAAGTAATAGTAACTGATATTGATCAGGATAGAATTGAATTGGTTAAAAAAGAGTTTGGGGTGAAAGCCGTAGCCCCAGAAGAAATTTACAGTGCCGATGTGGATATTTTTGCCCCCTGTGCTCTGGGTGCAGTAATTAATGATGAAACCCTGCCCCAGCTTAAATGCAAAATTGTTGCGGGAGGAGCAAATAATATCCTGGCTGAAGATCGACATGGGGAGGAAATTGAGAAAAAAGGTATTCTCTATGCCCCCGATTATGTTATCAATGCCGGAGGCCTGATTAATGTGGCCGATGAATTGAAAGGATACAATAAAGAAAGGGCTTTGCAGTCGGTAGCGGGAATTTATGATAGTGTTAAAATGGTCCTTGATATTGCCGATCGGGACAATATTCCTACCTATAAGGCTGCTGATCGACTGGCTGAAGAGCGTATTGAGAAAATGGGCCGGGTTCGCAGCAACTTTATAAAAAGCTGGGAGTGAGAAATATGGATTATAAGATCCTGGTTCTCAATCCTGGATCAACTTCAACTAAAATGGCCCTGTACCAGGGTCAGGAGTGTCTTCTGGAGGAAACGGTTCGCCATTCCAGTGATGAGCTCCAGGGGTACAGCCGAATTGCCGATCAGGAAAGCTTTCGGCGGCGGGTAATAATGGAAACCCTGCAAAAAGCAGGTTTTTCCGTGGAGGAGATAGATGCAATTTCTGCCAGGGGTGGGCTTTTAAAGCCCATTCCCGGCGGAACCTGGGTGGTCAACGAAAAGATGGTTAGGGATCTGGAAGCCGGGGTCCAGGGGGAGCATGCCAGCAATCTGGCCGGTATTCTGGCCTATCAGATGGGCCAGCAAATTGATTGCCCGGCCTTTATTGTTGACCCGGTTATTGTAGATGAAATGGATGATCTGGCCCGCTATTCCGGCATGCCGGAGATAAAAAGACGCAGTATTTTTCACGCTCTCAATCAAAAGGCTGTAGCCCGGGATGTAGCCCGAGAAATGGGGACTCGTTATGAACAGGCCACCTTTATTGTTACCCACATGGGGGGTGGAGTTTCCTGTGGCCTGCACCGGAAGGGACGGGTGGTTGATGTAAATAACGCTCTGGATGGAGAAGGGCCCTTTTCCCCCGAAAGAGCCGGAGGCCTGCCGGTAGGAGACCTGGTAAAACTCTGCTTTGATCCTCAGTATGATCAGGATTTCATCCGGAAAAGGATCAAAGGCCAGGGAGGCCTGGTTGCCTATCTGGGGAGCAACGATTTGATAGCAATTGAGAAAGATATGGAGAAGGGTGATGAGCGTGCCCGGGAAATATTCCAGGCCATGGCCTATCAAATTGCCAAGGAAATAGGGGGTCTGGCTGCTGCGGGTCAGGGCCGGATAGATGCAATTATTCTGACCGGGGGAATGGCTCGCTCCCCCGAATTGATTGAGCTGGTCCGGGAGAGAATAGAATTTATAGCGCCGGTAAAAATCAAACCCGGTGAAAAGGAAATGGAAGCTTTATGCGAGGGGGCCCTCCGGGTTCTCCAGGGTCAGGAAGACCCCCAGCAATATAGTTAATTTCAGGGACAGGAAAGGAGGACTATCGGTGCCCAAAGTGGTTTTTGATTCTGAAAGATGTAAGGGATGTCATCTCTGTGTCAGGGTCTGCCCCAAAAAGATTATTCTGATCAGGTAAAATATCAATAATAAGGGTTATCATCCCGCTTATGTGGAGGACATGGACAGCTGTATTGGATGTGCTTTTTGTTATGAAATCTGCCCCGATACAGTAATTGAAGTATATAAAGAGGAAGGAGGTAAATAATGGCCGATAAAATTTTAATGAAAGGCAATGAAGCAATTGGAGAAGCCGCAATTAAATCTGGATGCCGTTATTTTTTCGGTTATCCAATAACCCCACAGAATGAGCTCCCGGCCTATATGGCCCGGCGGCTACCCAATGAAGATGGAGTTTTTTGTCAGGCAGAAAGTGAAATTGGTGCCATAAATATGGTTTATGGGGCTTCCGCCTCTGGAGCCCGGGTAATGACCTCTTCTTCCAGCCCCGGGATCAGCCTGAAGCAGGAGGGAATCTCCTACATGGCCGGCTCTGAACTGCCAGGAGTAATAGTCAACATTACCCGGGGTGGACCGGGATTGGGGGGAATTCAACCTGCTCAATCAGATTATTTTCAGGCGGTAAAAGGAGGAGGACATGGTGATTATCGCACGCTGGTCCTGGCTCCTCAATCAGTTCAGGAAGCAGTAGACCTGACCATGGAAGCCTTTGATCTGGCGGATAAGTATCGCAATCCGGTTTTGATTCTGGGGGATGGAATGATTGGACAGATGATGGAGCCGGTGGAATTTAAGCGCGATATTTCCCCCGAAGATCTCCCCGACAAGGAATGGGCAACCGTGGGGAATAAAGGACGCAAACCCAATATTATTAATTCTCTAAGCCTGCAGGCGGAAAAACTTGAGGAATTAAATGTCCGCATGCAGAAGAAATATCAACAGATGAAGGAAGAAGAAGTCCGCTTTGAGACAATAAAAACAGAGGATGCAGAATATGTGATAGTTGCTTTTGGTTCTATGGCTCGAATTGCAATGGGGGCAGTAGAAAAAGCCAGAGAAGAAGGTATTAAGGTTGGTTTGATCCGACCAATTTCCCTGTTTCCCTTCCCTGATGAAGTGATAGGGATGGTAGCAGAGCAGGCCCGTTTTATGTTGACTTTAGAAATGAACTGTGGTCAGATGGTGGAGGATGTTCGCCTGGCCGTTAATGGTCGTTGTCCCGTTTATTTCTACGGGAGAAGCGGCGGTGTTGTTCCCACCACGGGAGAAATATATGAACAATTAATGGAGCAGGTAAGGGGTGAGAAAGAATGAAAGTAGTTGCCAGAAGACCGGAATCTATGATGGATAAACCCACTCACTACTGTCCGGGCTGCACCCATGGCATCACCCACCGGTTGGTGGCGGAAGTATTAGATGAAATGGGGATCAGGGAAAAAACCGTGGGAGTGGCCCCGGTAGGCTGTGCTGTTCTGGCTTATGAGTATTATAACTGTGATTTTCAACAGGCCGCCCATGGACGGGCTCCAGCAGTAGCCACGGGAATCAAGCGAGTCCATCCGGAAAACTTTGTTTTCACCTATCAGGGAGATGGGGACCTGGCTTCCATTGGAACTGCAGAAATTATTCATGCAGCAATGCGAGGAGAGAACTTCACAACCATTTTTATTAATAATGCTATCTATGGGATGACCGGAGGGCAGATGGCCCCCACCACCATGATTGGCCAGAAAACCACAACCTCCCCTTATGGCCGGGATGCCTCCCAGGCCGGGCAGCCCATCCGGGTTGTGGAAATGCTGTCCACCCTGCAGGGTGCAGGCTATCTATCCCGGGTTGCTCTATATAATAACAGGGAGATCAAAAAAGCAAAAAAGGCAATTCGCAAGGCTTTTGAAACCCAGAAGGCCGGGCAGGGCTTTTCCCTGGTTGAGCTCCTTTCCACCTGTCCCACCAACTGGGGGATGAATCCTGCTGAAGCCCTGGAATGGGTGGAGAGTAACATGGTGCCTTATTATCCCCTGGGAGATTTTAAGACACCGGAAGGAGGGCAGGATCAGTGATAAAAGAAATCATTATTGCAGGCTTTGGGGGCCAGGGAGTTATGCTCATGGGCCAGATTCTGGCCGGAGCCGGTATGCTGGAGAATAAAGAAGTGTCCTGGCTGCCCTCTTATGGACCGGAGATGAGGGGCGGGACTGCCAACTGCCATGTCATAGTTTCCAGTGAAAGGATTAGTTCGCCTTTTGTGGGGGAACCAGATGTAGTAGTGGCCATGAACCTGCCTTCTATGGATAAATTTACTCCCCAATTAAAAAAGGGAGGGCTGCTGATAATCAACAGCTCCCTAATTGATAGTGAGCCTCAACGCCAGGATATCCGGGTTATCAAAATTCCTGCCAATGAACTGGCTGCAGAAGTTGGTAGTGATAGAGCGGCAAATATGGTAGCTCTGGGGGCGGTGGTGGAAAAGCTGAAATTTGTTGAAGTGGATTCAATTATTTCTTCCCTGAAAGATAATCTGCCCGAACGCCATCATCGCTTGATTCCCCTTAATGAAGAAGCAATAAAGCGGGGAATGGATGCCGCCCGGGAATAGCAAGGGGTGACCAAAAATGGTAAATGAAGACAGGCTGGAAAACCTTTTCGTGGAAATGGTTAAAATTGATAGTCCATCGGGTGGGGAAAGACAGCTGGCTGATTATGTCCGGGATCATCTGGAAGAACTGGGATTGGAAGTAGAAGAAGATGATGCCGGGGAAAAAACCGGGGGAAATGCGGGAAATATTCTTGCTTTTCTGCCGGGGACTAAAAAAGGGCCCACCATTTTGTTTACTGCCCACCTGGATCGAGTCGAACCCGGGAAGAATATTGAACCCGTCCAGGATGATGGTAAATTTCGGTCCCGGGGAGAAACAATTCTGGCCGCTGATGATATTTCCGGTATAGCTCCAATATTGGAAGCCCTTTATTGTATCCGGGAACAGGGGTTGGACCATTATCCTGTACAGCTGGTCTTTACCGTATCAGAAGAAGTAGGATTGCTGGGAGCCAAGAATCTCCAGCAGGAATCTTTAAAAGCTGATCTGGGCTATGCCTTCGATTCTAATGGACCGGTGGGTAATATAATTATAAAAGGCCCCACTCATAACAGCATTGAAATTAAGATTCGAGGAAAAGCCAGCCATGCTGGAATCAGCCCGGAAGAGGGTATCAATGCCATTAAAGTGGCTGCTAAAGCGCTTGCCGGCTGTAAACTGGGTCGAATTGATGAAGAAACAACTGCCAATATTGGGACCATCAAGGGAGGTAAAGCCCGCAATATTGTTCCCGATGAAGTTGATCTTTCGGGGGAAATCCGAAGTCACAGCTCCCAGAAATTAAAACAGGAAACCGAAGCCATGCAGCAGGTTTTTCAGGAAGCAGCCGATGAATATGGTGCTGAACTGGAATTTAAGTCCGAGAACCTTTATCCTGCTTTTGAATTCTCAGCGGAAGAAGAAATTGTAAAGCGGTGTTCCCTTGCCCTGGAAAAAACAGGCAAGAATCCTTCTTTACAGGCCAGCGGCGGCGGGAGTGACGCTAATATATTTAACGGCAAGGGAATTCCCACCCTTAATCTTGCTACTGGCATGGAAAAAGCACATTCTACGGATGAGTACATTGCTTTTTCCGAGCTTATTGACCTGTCCCATTTTATTATTAATATTTTAAAAGAGTAGGAAGGTGACTGGCTGTGCCTTCTGAATATGAAGAAATTTTTTCGGGAAATCTCCTGCGCCTGATCCGGAAGCAGGGGAAATATGAATGTGTGGAACATCCCGGTGCGGTGGCGGTATTGCCGATCCTTTCCGGGGGAGATGTTATTCTGATTCGCCAGTACCGTCCCGCGATTAACCGGGAAATCTTGGAATTACCGGCAGGATTATTGGAGCCCGGAGAAGAACCTATAGAGACGGGAAAAAGAGAACTATTGGAAGAGACCGGGTATCACTCCGACAACCTGGAATTTATTTTTCAGTTTTATTCTTCTCCAGGTTTCACCAGTGAAAAGCTATTTTTATTCCGGGCTCGGGACCTTGAATATCGCGGCCCTCCCGTGGAGCAGGGGCTGGAGTTGGTCAGGATGAACAGGGCCCAGGTTTCTGAGGGACTCTTTTCCGGGTTATTTGATGATGCCAAGACCATTATCGGCCTGCAATTCTATCTTCAGGGTGGTGCCGGCAGTTGACCCTGTTTTGTGATCTGCATATTCACCTGGGTCGGGCCGGGGGGCAACCGGTCAAAATTACTGCCTCCTCCCGGATGACCCTGAAGAAAGTTATTGAATATGGTGCCAGGGTGAAGGGGCTCCATATTCTGGGCATAATTGATGCTGCCTGTAGCCCGGTGTTGGAAGAGCTTGAGGAAATGCTTGACAAAAAGCAGCTGGCAGAATGTTCCGGCGGGGGTTTTCAGGTTCCCGCAGGTCCCTTAATCATCCCCGGATCAGAATGGGAAATGGAAATAGAGGGGGCCCGGGTTCATTTTCTGGCTTTTTTCCCAGGCCTGGAGGCTCTCAAAGAGTTTAATTCTTATTTGGGGCAGAAGGTTAAAAACCCGGGGCTCAGCACTCAATTCTTAAGTGATGAAATTCACAACGCCCTGGCCCGGCCCCGGCAGCTGGGAGGCTACCTGGCCCTGGCCCATGCTTTTACCCCGTTCAAAGGTTTTTTCGGTCAGCTCTCCAGCCTGGGCTTACTGGCAGGAATGGCGGGGCACGTGGATCTGGTTGAACTGGGGTTGAGTGCAGACGCGGGAATGGCTGATCAGATTTCCGAACTCGGGACCCTGCCCTTTATTGTAGGTTCCGATGCCCATTCTCCGGATAATATAGGGCGAGAGTACCTGGAAATTGACACTGATGTCCAGGATATGGGACAGTTGTTTGGGGTTATCCAGAACACGGTGGGTCTCCGGGCTTTCCATGGCTTTCCGCCTGCTATGGGCAAATATTACCGGACCCGCTGTCGTTATTGCGGTTTTAGAGCTCCGGGCCTGAGAGTAAAAAAATGCCCTGGGTGTGGAGAAAAGGGCCTGGTGCAGGGGGTTCAGGACCGGATAAGCTTTTTAGGGCGGGAGAGTGGAAGTTCCCCTGTCCGGCCCCCTTATCTGCCCCACCTGCCTCTCCATGTTTTACCCGGTTTTGGCCCCAGAACTTTAAGCCGGCTCTATTGTAAACTGGGGACAGAACTGGAGATTATTCAGCAGGTGCCCCCGGATCACCTGGATCAGTACCTGAATTCCCGGCAGAAAGCACTTATTCTCGCTCTGCGCAGGGGTGAGTTGGCCCTGGAAAGTGGAGGGGGAGGACGTTATGGGCGGGTAAAGGGTCCCCCATCCCCTTAAAATAATGTCGCTTTTTGTCCGGGGGAATTACTGTTGGTATAAAATTTGCTTTAATTCTCATTATGAAAGAAAAAGGAGGTTATTTAAGAATGATTATTGGTGTGCCCAAGGAAATCAAGGACAAGGAAAATCGGATAGCGATTACCCCCGCTGGTGTGGAAGCCCTGACCTCCAGCGGCCATGAGGTTCGGGTCCAGGAAGATGGCGGTCTGGGAAGCGGAATCAGCAATGAAGCTTTTTCCCAGGCGGGGGCTAAAATGGTTTCCCGGGAAGAGGCCTGGGATGCGGAGATGATTATCAAAGTAAAAGAACCCGAAGCTGAGGAGTACGGGTTTTTCAAAGAAGGGCAGATTCTTTTTACTTTCCTACACCTGGCCGGTGTTCCCAAGGAACTGACCCTGTCCCTGATGGAAAAGAAGGTCGTTGCTATTGCCTATGAAACTGTAGAGGACAAAAAAGGTGGACTGCCTCTGCTCAATCCCATGAGTGAAGTCGCGGGACGGCTTGCTCCTCAGATGGGTATTCGTTACCTGGAAAAGCATCATGGAGGTAAAGGAGTACTTCTGGGCGGCGTTCCCGGTGTCGGTCCCGCCCGGGTAACAATTATTGGTGGAGGAACAGTAGGGATTAATTCCGCCAAAATGGCCCTGGGACTGGGTGGGGAAGTAACCATTATGGATGTTAGCCACGAGCAAATGCAGTACCTGGACGATATTTTCCGGGGTCAGGTTAAAACTATCATGTCCAATAGCCTTAATATTGCTGAGGCAGTAAAAGATTCGGATCTGGTTATCGGCGGAGTTCTGCTTCCCGGGGCCAAGGCTCCCAACCTGATTACCGAAGAAATGGTTAAGTCCATGGAGCCCGGCTCGGTAATTGTTGATGTGGCAATTGATCAGGGGGGCTGTGTGGAAACAGCCAGGCCCACCTCCCATAGTGAGCCCATTTATAACGTGCATGATGTTATCCATTACTGCGTGGTAAATATGCCGGGAGCAGTTCCCAGGACTTCAACCTATGCTCTGACCAATCAGACCCTGCCCTATGCTCTCCGTATTGCCAACCGCGGTTATAAAAAGGCCATTCATCAGGATCCTGGTCTGGCCAGGGGAGTAAATGTCCTTAATGGCAAGGTTACCTATAAGGCAGTAGCCGATGCCCTGGATCTGGAGTATTACCCCTTAAGTTAAAAACAGGAGCCCTCCTTTTTCTGGAGGGCTTTTTTTTTGGAGGAAATAAGGAAGTTTTCGGGAATAATGTAAAGAGAAAAAAAGCTAGAGGAGGTGAGGGATTATTAATCGGATTTTTTTAATAGTTCTGGATGGTTTTGGAGTTGGGGCCATGCCTGACGCTGATCAGTTTGGAGATGAAGGAAGCAATACTTTTGGTCATATACTGGAAAAGCACCCGGATTTACCTCTACCCGGAATGCAGAGGATGGGAATTTTTAATGTTATTGATTCCCCCCGGCAGCAAAAATTTCCCCGGGGCGGTTATGGGCGAATGGCCCTGGCTTCTCCCAATAAAGATACTACATCGGGCCACTGGGAACTGTGCGGGTTGATTCTGGAAGATCCCTTTCCTACCTTTGACCCCGGGTTTCCCCAGGAATTAATGGAAACCTTTTCCCGGGAGACTGGATATGGTTTTCTGGGAAACAGGGTGGCCTCGGGTACTGAGATAATCAAAGAACTGGGACCTGAGCATGAAAGAACCGGCCTGCCCATTGTTTACACCTCGGCGGACAGTGTATTTCAAATTGCTGCTCATGAAGAGGTAATTCCGGTGGAGGAACTGTACCGCATCTGTCGGATTGCCCGGGGTTTCCTGCAGGGGAAATGGGGGGTAGGCAGGGTAATTGCCCGGCCCTTTATTGGGTCCGAGGGGCAATATACCAGAACTCATCGCCGCTGGGATTTCTCCCTCGAACCCCCCCGGAAGTTACTGCTGGATTACCTGGAGGAGGCAGGAAGGGAAGTAGTGGTGGTCGGCAAACTGGAACATATTTTTAACGGTCGGGGAATTTCCCGGTCCGTTCCCACCAAAAACAATGCTGATGGAATGGAAAAATTGAATATTGAACTGATCTCTGGTGGTGGGGACCTGATTTTCTGTAACCTGGTTGATTTTGATATGCTCTATGGCCACCGCAATGATATTGACGGTTTTGCGGGTGCACTGGTTGATTTTGATAGGTTTCTTCTTTCTTTCCAGGAGAAAATGGGGCCCCAGGATCTCCTGATTATAACTGCTGATCATGGTACAGATCCTGGTTTTCCCACCACTGATCATACCCGGGAATATGTGCCTCTGCTGGTAGGAGGACCCCAACTGGAAGAGGGAGTCAATCTGGGGACCAGGGAAACTCTGGCTGATGTGGGAGCCACCATTGCAGATTTTTTTCAGTTAAATTGTAAGCTGGATGGGAAAAGTTTTCGCCAGGAACTGGGTATTTAAGGAGGGAAAAAAATGGGTTATGAAATGAAAAAAGTTGAAGAAGGAATTAATTTTCTGCAGGAAAAGGGTATTCCAGAACCGCAAGTTGGTTTGATACTGGGTTCTGGTCTGGGGGAACTGGCGGAAGAAGTAGAGGGTGGTATTAGAATTCCCTTTACTGATGTTCCCCACCTGCCCCCTTCAACTGTTCCCGGCCATAGTGGACAATTTGTAGTGGGGGAACTGAACAGTATTCCAGTGATAATGATGCAGGGGCGCTATCATTTTTACGAAGGGTATTCTCCCCAGGAACTGGTTCGTCCCCTGCGGATTATGGGTGGACTGGGAATCAAAGCAGTGATAATTACCAATGCCGCCGGGGCGGTTAATGTTAATTTTAATGTGGGAGATTTTATGTTTATCCGGGATCATATTAATTTCATGGGGATAAATCCCCTGCGGGGAGCTAACCTGGAGGAACTGGGCCCCCGCTTTCCTGATATGAGCAAGGCCTATGATGAGGATTTAATCCAGACCGGCGAAGAAGTTGGGCGGCAGAATGGGAAGATTACCCGGAAGGGGGTATACACTGCATTCACGGGGCCCTGCTTTGAAACTCCAGCAGAAATTAAAATGGTGGGGCGGTGGGGAGCTGATGCAGTAGGGATGTCAACTGTACCCGAGGTAATTGCTGCCCGACATATGGGCCTCAGGGTCCTGGGAATATCCTGCATTACTAACATGGCCGCAGGAACTCTCCCCCAACCCTTGAGTCATGAGGAAGTAATGGAGGTAGGGGAACAGGTAAAACCGGAATTTAAGGAATTGATTAAGGGTATCCTGGTTCAAGGGGTTTTTTAAATGCAGACCTATGAATTAATTGTCAAAAAAAGGGATGGAAAAACCCTGACCCCGGAGGAAATAGAATTTATTATTGATGGCTATGTTGGCGAAACAATCCCCGATTATCAGGTGGCTGCCCTGGCCATGGCCATTTATTTTCAGGGGATGAGTAAAGAAGAAACGGTGGCCCTGACCCGGGCCCTGGTTAAATCCGGGGAAACCATTGACCTTTCCGATATTGAAGGGATCAAGGTTGACAAGCATTCTACCGGGGGTGTGGGAGACAAAGTTACCCTGGTATTGATTCCTCTCCTGGCCGCCCTGGGCTTCAGGGTCGCAAAAATGTCGGGGCGAGGCCTGGGACATACCGGGGGTACCGTGGATAAGCTGGAGGGGATACCCGGTTTTCGAATTGATTTAACTAATCAGGAGTTTCGGGAACAGGTCAATTCCCTGGGAGCAGCCATTATTGGACAGACTGCAAATCTTGCTCCTGGAGATAAAAAACTATATGGTCTGCGCGATGTTACAGGAACTGTTGATTCCATTCCTCTGATTGCCAGCAGTATCATGAGTAAGAAAATTGCTGGTGGAGCCAGCAATATAGTTCTGGATGTTAAGTTTGGTAAAGGAGCGTTTATGCAGGATCTGGAGCAGGCCCGCCACCTGGCCCAAACCATGGTGGAGATTGCCCGGGGAATGGGCAGGAAAGCCCGGGCTGTTCTTTCCTGTATGGAGCAACCCCTGGGCAGGGCTGTGGGTAACAATATTGAAGTTATGGAGGCCCAGGCCAGCCTGGAGGGGCAGGGCCCTGCCGATCTGAAAGAAGTGGTTATGGCCCTGGCTGTAGCGGCGTATCAAATGGAAAAACCCGAAATGGATATTGACTCCATCCAGGAAAAAATAGAAACCTGCTGGCAGAAAGGGCAGGCCCGGGATAAATTTCTTCAACTGGTGATGGCCCAGGGGGGGAATTTATCGGAAAAACTCCCTCTGGCCCCAGAATTTATCCTTGAAGCCCAACAGGAGGGATATGTTCAGGGGCTGGATGCCCGGAGTATAGGTCGAGCCAGTATGGTCCTGGGAGCCGGACGCAGGGTTAAAGAAGAAAAGATTAATCATGAAGTAGGGATATTGCTCCATAAAAAAATTGGGGATTGGGTGGATAAAGGGGAAGCCCTGGCAGCAGTATATGCTTCCGACCAGGGTCAATTTAAAAAGGTGAAGGCCGAACTGGGCCGGGCCTGGTCCATTCAAAAGGAAAGAAAAGATCCCCCTTCCCTGATTGATAATATAATCGGGTAATCTGGGGCCGGACCTTAAAAAATTTTAATTTGCCCATATACCCCGCTGGAGGGTTTAATGGAAGGATCGTTTTGAGTTGATTATGGATAAGGGCTTCTATTCTCCTCAATAATCGCCATTAATCTTTAGTTTATGGCCAAACCTTATTTGACTGCCGATTTTTTTTGTGTTAAACTTAACTACAATGAAAAATGCTGGTAAATGCGGTTGTTGCGGCAACCGCTTTGCTTTTACCACAAAAAAACAGGAGGAGAGAATAATGGATTTACCTGGCAGTCTGGAAAAACGTGAAGGAGAAATCTTTATTGGCGGTTGCAGGGTGGAGGAATTAAGCAAAGAATACGGTACTCCCCTTTTAATTATGGATGAAAAGACCATCAGGGAAAAATGTCGTTATTATCAGGAAACTATGGAGTCCAATTACCCTGAATTCAATATATATTACGCTTCCAAGGCGTTTTTAAATTTGGGAATCTGTCGTATAATAGAAGAGGAGGGAATGGGCCTGGATGTAGTATCCGGTGGTGAACTTTATACTGCTCTCAGTGCAGATTTCCCCGCTGATAGGATTATTATGCACGGTAACAATAAAAGCCGCAGGGATATAATACAGGCCATTCAGGCCGGGATCAGAGCCATTGTGATTGATAATGAACAGGAATTAAAAACTGTAGAAAACATTGGTCGGGCTATGGGCAGTAAAGTTCCAGTGATGCTCAGGGTTGTTCCTGCCCTGGAGGCAATAACCCACCCCCATCTTCAGACGGGAATGGGCTCCAAGTTTGGTTTTAAAATGCATCAGGGACAGGCCCAGAAGGCCTTGAAACAGGTGGCTCAATCTGACTCCATGGAACCTATTGGATTACACTGTCATCTTGGTTCTCAGATTACAGATGTTGATATTTACCATCAGGCTGCAGAAGAAGTTCTTAAGCTGGCAGCTCAGTACCGCAATGTGTGGAAAAAAGAACTCGCTCTTAATCTGGGTGGAGGTTTTGCAGTAGCTCATAGTGCTGCAGAGGAAAGTTTCCCCTTTGATCGCTTTTTGCCAGGACTGGCTAATAGGGTCACCCAGCTCAGTCGGGATCTGGACTTACCCCAACCTGTCCTGGAATTTGAACCTGGCCGCAGTATTGCGGCGCCGGCAGGAATGACAATATATTCTCTGGGCGCCTCCAAAGAAGTTGATGGCCTGGGGACTTTGATACCCGTGGATGGTGGAATGTCGGATAATATCCGTCCCACTCTTTATGATGCCAGTTATTATGCGTTTGTGGTCAACAAAGAGGCCCAGGAGCGACCCCGCAGCAAAGTTACCATTACCGGTCGCCTCTGTGAATCTGGAGATATTTTAATTCGAGATATTGAGCTGCCCCAGAGTAAGCCGGGAGAATTGCTGGCTGTTACCTGTACTGGAGCCTATACCTACCCCATGGCCTCCAATTACAACGGCCTGCCCCGACCGGGTGTGGTCCTGGTTAATAATGGTCGGGCCAGCACGCTAATTAAAGGTGAAACCTATGAAGACCTGCTGCAGAGGCAGGAAATACCTGCCCATCTTCAGAAAGAAAAGGATCAGTACATGGCCCTTTAAAAAAAACGGCTGCCGGATAATCCCGGCAGTTTTTTTTTTGGAGAAAGAGCCTGGAATTTATTAGTGAAAAGGGCTTTTCTTCCCCCGGAGCAATGGGGGCCGAAATTTTTCCAGGGGAGAATAGGAGGAATGTATATTTTTTTAAACAAACAGGGCAGGGAACCAGGGTTTTTTCGCGAAATAATTAAAAAATTGTGTTCAAAAAAATGAGCAGACAGGGAGTTGAGGCAATAATGGAAGAAAAACCCCTAATTGGAGTAACGGCAACCCAGGAAAAAGGTGATGCTCCATCCAATTATCAAATTGGACGCCACTATATTAATGGAGTAGCCCGGGCGGGAGGAATTCCAATCATTCTTCCCCTGATTCAAAATGAGGAGCAGATCCAGGAACTGGCATTCCGCCTGGATGGTCTCCTGATGTCCGGTGGAGTGGACATGGATCCGATGCTGTTTGGGGAGGAACCCCATCCTAAAATGGGCCGCATTGATCCCGAACGAGATTTTTTTGAGAAAACAATGCTGGAAAAGATGCTGCAACAGGAAAAAGCGGTGTTTGGTATCTGTCGGGGCTGCCAGATAATAAACCTGGTTATGGGGGGAACCATCTATCAGGATTTGCCTGCGCAGAAAGGGGGAGAGCTGGTAAAACACTCTCAGAATGCACCGCGCTGGTATCCCACCCACTCGGTTAAAGTAAAGTCCGGGTCTGATCTGATTGATGTTTTTGCAGATGAAACAATCAGGGTTAATTCCTACCATCATCAGGCTATAAAAGATGTTGCACCTGGATTTACGGCTACCGCCCACGCTCCAGATGGAGTGGTGGAGGCAATTGAATATCAGAAGGATCAGTTTATCCTGGGAGTTCAATGGCATCCGGAACAACTCTGGGAGAGGGATGAAGCAACCCTCGAATTGTTCCGGATGTTTGTAAATAAGGCAAGGGGGTAAATCGCATGGGTGAATTACGGGAGGCAGCCAGCCTTGATTTTCTATCCCTGGTTGCCAATCACCTGGAAGAGGGAGTTATTGTAATTGACCGGGAGGGAAAAATAATTGTTTATAATGAAGTGGCCCGCACAATTTTTGGAATTGATCCCCGGGTGGGGCCCGGTCATTCGCCGGGGCAGTTAATGCCTGGGGACCTGGTTATTATTATTGATAATGCCCTGGGAGAAGATGATGGTCAATTAAAACCCGGCAGTCTTAATTTGATTGGGGTTGATCCCAATGAAATTAAGGAGGGGGAGAGTTTTCTGGCTCTGGGAGAATTTGGGGCCCGGCCCGGTGAAGGACGCCTGGAAAAAATGGGTTCTGAAGAGAAAGAAGCCAGCTTTTCCTCGGAATGGAAGGGCCGGTCAATCAAATTGATCCTGGATCGCACTCAGAAAAACATGGAAATAAAAGTTGACCGGCAGCGTTTTTGCTATGAATATAAGGTTGCGGCAGGACATATGGTTATCCTGGATGGTGAAACCGCTGAAGTTAAATTTTATCAGGCCCGGGGCTATACTTCCCGCAGGGAGGACATTGGTGATATACTAAAAGGGGCCCGCTTTGGGGCTAAAGGGCCCAGTGCACCGGTTCCTCAACTGAAGGGTCGGAACCTGCAGGAAATTCATCCTCAAAATGAGGAAATTGTCCAGCTTATTGAGTATTTGCGGCAGGATAAAGAAATTAATTCCCGGGTGGAATATGAATTAAATGGTATTCCTGTTCGCTGCAGAACCCAAACCCTGGCCCAGGGAGAAGAAATGGTAGGCGGCTTGCTTTTAGTTGAAGATATATCGGAATTGAAAACCCTATCTTTAGAGCGCGATCGGGCCCTGGCGACGGTGCGCAACCTGGAGAACAGGCTTAACCGGGATTATAGCAAACCTCCTGAGTTTAATAGGATAGTGGGAAATAATCCGGAATTTTTGGACCTGGTGCGGATGGCAGATCGGGCGGCCCGTTCCAATTCCACAATTTTACTCCTGGGCGAGAGCGGAACGGGCAAGGGTGTCTTTGCCCGAAGTATCCATGAAGCCAGCAGCCGCCAGGATGGACCCTTTGTTCAGGTTAATTGTGCTGCCATTCCGGAATCCCTCCTGGAAAGTGAATTATTTGGCTATCAGGATGGAGCTTTCACCGGGGCCAAAAAAAGTGGAAAGCTGGGCAAGTTTGAAATGGCCAA
>PWFS01000107.1 GCA_003554145.1 Halobacteroidaceae bacterium
ATTCTGGAGCATCTAAATCACCTGGATTAGACAAACTGAAAGATGAATGATTGGGGCAAAAGATAATAGAGATCAAGCACTTCAATTGAGCGAGGGCTCAAGATTATTGATTTCTCGGTTTCCCCACTGCACCAGAGCTAAAGTTCTTGTTGCTTTAAGATTTTTACAGCCCCATCGAGGAGGAGAAATTATCTTTTTCCAGTTAATTAGGAGATATACCTGATATGGATTCAGGGGAAATTGATCCCAATATAATAGTCAATCCATTTTTTGGCCTGCACTACAGGAAGCCCCGGAATATTTCGGCAGCATATCGGAATAAGTGGACATTTTCGGGTCTCATTGGTGGAGCCATTACAAGTATTGGTTTTGATAAATATATCGGCGAGAAATTTTCTTCCAGGCGGAATGGCAGACATCGGATATTTTCCCCTGAACAGGTTCAACCTGAACCACATTAAGACTCTGCTACCTTCCCTGTTGGCCAAAAAACAGGGTATTTTTTGTTTTCGCATTATTATCCCAGAATGGTACCTGTTATTACAAGTTTAAAAGGAGTTTTGTTTCCCCCTATCAAAAAACCGATTGTTTTCACAGGAGAGTTGCTCTTTTTACGGAAGTTTGGGGTAGGAAAAATTTTGGAGTTTAACCCGAAATATATTTTAACGGGAGGGTCTTAGTTGAAGTGGGTCATTCAGTTTCTGATTTTTGCTTTGCTTTTAGCTCCGGGTATTGCAGAGGCTTCTGATGATATGAGTGTCTGGGAAAAGATAATTCTGGAACTTTTGACCGAGAAAAAGGAAGAGCAGGGAGCGGTTGTTACCGAATTTTCGGGCCATGAAGGACAGGTTCGAACTGTTTCCTTTTCCCCCAATGATAGATTTATAGCCAGCGGGGCCACTGATGGCCGGATTTTAATATGGAGCTCATTAAGTGGGGCAGTTGCAGATGAGTTCAGGGGGCATGATGAAGCAGTAAACTCAGTTAAATTTTCTTCCAGGGCCCGCCTTTTGATTAGCGGATCTTCGGATAATACTATTCGCATCTGGGAAGCCGGGTCCGGGAATGAGTTAATGGTATTAAAAGGCCATAATAGAAGTGTGGAAGCAGTAGATTTTTCTTCTGATGATTCCCTGATAGCTTCAGCATCGCTGGATGGTACTGCCCGGATCTGGGAGGTTCAAACTGGAGAAACCAAAACCAGGTTTACCGAGCATGAAGATTTTCTCTGGGATATTGAGTTTTCTCCCGAGGACAATTGGGTACTAACCGCTTCCTCTGATAAAACAGCTCGTATTTGGGACCCCGAGTCAGGAAAGACAATAACGGAATATTCCGAGCACGAAGATGGGGTTTTGGGGGTAGCCTTTGCCCCGACCGAACGCAAGGTTGCAACCGGTTCTTATGATGGGACCGCCCACATCTGGGATCCTGTTTTTGGGCAAACTCTACAGATTGTGAATCACGGTGATGTAATTAAGGCAGTGACCTTTTCGGCCGATGGAGAGGCCCTGATAACTGCAGGAAGAGGGAGTTATCTAAAAATCTGGGAAGTGGAAACCGGCGAACTGAAAGCCAGATTACCCGAGGGCAGTGGAATAACCTATGCGGTTGACTATTCCCGGGAGATAAAAGATCTGGTGGTTACAGGGATGCTGGGGCAGGAAGTTGCCCGGGTCTGGGAATGGTAGGCCCTGGATGCTTATTTTAAAAAGGAGTTTTGGGAAAAAAAGATGAAGGGGGAAAGAAGCCAGGTTCAAAAGGTTTTGCTTTCTGATTAAGCTCTAAAAGGGTCCTTTAATTGGGGTTTGCTCCCATAATGAATTTTAAAGACAAAAATCCGCTTCTTATAAATTAAAACAAATTTTCTGGTGGGGAACGATACATCTGCTCCCCACTTTATTTTTTGCCTGACATAGGGTTGTCAGCCGAGGTTTGTACAATTAACCTGCCGGAAAATTGCAGGGTTTTTAATAAGAAAAACACCGAATTTAGATCCTGGAAGACAGAATTGGCCGGGGGACCAGAGCTGTTTAATCGGGGCTTGAATTCCTAATAGAAAGGAGGTGACACCTTGAAAAAAAATAAGATTATCCTACCATTTCTGCTGGTGTTTTTAATAGGAGCCATGGTAATGGCCAATAATGAGCTTTATATTGCAGAAGATGCCCCCTTTTATTTTGACAGGGATGAAGATATAGCCGGATTTTTATTGGAAGGAACCCGGGTAGCTGTTGTTCAGGATAATGATAATTGGGTAAAACTCCAGCTGGAAGTCTGGGTTCCCAAGAATTATCTTTCTTCAGAGTATGAAAAAACTGTTGAAGAGACGGGGATAAGGATCAGGCAGGGCTTTATTTACGATAATATCAGTTTTGGATCACAGCTGGGAATGACAGAAATAATTGGGGAGATGACTAATGATAGCGGTCAAAATTATAGTCTGATTAACTTTTTGTTAAGTGTTTATGATCAGGACCGTAATCTATTGGCCACCGGATACATAAATATCAGTGATTTTGAAAATGGAGAAACAAAGAGTTTTTCCGGACTGATTGATATTGATGTCAATAAAATTGCCAAATACAGAATTCAATATGACAGTGGTTTTTAAGGTGCTGCTATAGTGGGCTGATAGATTTCCTGTAAAATCTCTTTAAGGAGGGTCTACATGAAAAAAGGAGGCGGAATACTGGTTATTGTTGCTGGAAGCCTATCGGTTTTCATGGGCTTCATTACGCTGGTTGTAGGGGGAATTGGTGGCGCCCTGGAAGCGGAAGGAGCAGAAACAGTAGTTAATCTGGGCTGGGGAGGAGTTTTTCTTTCCTTTGTAATCATTGTGCTGGGAATTGCAACAATATCAGCAAAATCCATTATCCCGCCGTTACTGGTGCTAGTATTTTCTATTGTTACGGCAATTGCCGGCGGGTCATTAGTAGCAATTTTTATGGTCCTTTCCTTCCTGGGTGGGATATTGGGTGTTATCGGCTCCAGGCAGGAAAATAAGGAAAGGGCACCTATCAATTAGCCTGCCCGGCAGAACCCTGAATGCTGCGGCAATTATTGATAGAGTTGGGGTATCAACCCCTGGGGTTGAAACTTCAAGCTCTGGATGGGCAGGATATTTACCCGTGTAATTAGCCCTGGCTTTTTCACTGGGAAGCAGGTCCCAAAAAAATCAGGGCAAAAAAAGGAAAACAGCAGGAAAAGATTAAACAGGTAGAAGGAGGACCCAAATTATGGACCCCTGGCCCTTGAAGGCAGGGGGTCTATAATTTGAGATTAAAAACTATCAGGAAAGGAGATTATAAAGTGGCTTTAAACAAGGATGAAAAGGCGAGGGGTATCCGGCAATATCATATTCATTTAGGTCCTGGAGATGTGGGGCGCTATGTTCTTCTGCCCGGAGATCCTGATCGGGCCAATACTGTGGCCAGTTATCTGGACGACGCCCAATTAATTGCCGAGCACCGGGAGCATCGAACCTTCACTGGATATTATAAGGGTTTAAAAATTTCGGTTACCTCAACCGGAATGGGGTGTCCTTCTACCGCGATTACTGCAGAGGAGCTTTACAATATAGGGGCAGAATGTTTGATACGCATAGGCAGCACCGGTGCTTTACAGGATTATATCAATATTGGAGACCTGATTATCTCCACCGGTTCCATGAAGAATGAAGGAACCTCCCAATTTTATGTTCCACAGAATTTTCCCGCAGTTCCTGATTTTGATTTTACCAGAGTTCTAATCGATACAGCGGAGAGGTTACAGAAAGAGCTGGATTTCACTTATTATTATGGCTTGAATTCTACCGATGATGCCTTTTATGGGGAAAGTCAGGAGTGGATAAAGAAATTGTCCGATCTGGGCCTGCTGAATGTTGAAATGGAAAGCTCTGCCCTGTACACTGTTGCCCATCGGAGAGGGAAGAAAGCGGCCATGATCTCAGCCGTTGCCGGGAACTTAATCCGGGGTGAAGTAATATATGATCAGGTGAATGAGAGGTTAATGGAAGGAATAGAAAAAGAAATAAAGGTAGTGTTAGAAGCAATTAAAAAGTACCATGATGAAAAAGGGGCGGAGGATTGAAGTTTCTGGAACTGCTCTAGGGAAGGAAAAAAAGTCTGGAGAAGAAAGAAAGGGTGAACTACTCCCCCTTTGCTTAGAAGCGGGAGTTGCCTGGTCAATATGGCTAATGTCACAAGTTTACCCGGGGTCCAGGGACAGTACCTGCCCCGGAAATGCCGGTTACTCCCCAATTTTTGTAAGTTTAGACCTGCCTTATAATCCCTGTCTCCCTCCAGGTACCATAAAACATAATTACGGTGACGTATTATTACTCACACATTCTTTATTCGGTAATTCATCATTATTACTGCAGGGGGAAAAAGCTCCCGGGCGGGCAACTATGGGTTGATCCTGTAGCCCCATCAATCGATTATAATAAAACCTCTTTCGCCATTTGTTAAGAGCCTGTCCTGGGGCATCAATTAGTGGCGAAATTTCTTCATTGCTATAACCCCGTTCGGCAAGAAAAACAATATGGGCCCGGGAGGGGAGAAATATACTCCCCTATTCCGGGTTTTTCTTTTTACCCTGGGATCAAGTTCCGGGTTAAGGGATATTAAATTGGAATCAAGGAGTCAAACTCCCCTGAAGAGAAATCGGCCCATGCAGGTCCCGTCTGGCACCTATTTCTTCAAGTCAATTGGGCCCGAGGATGACAATAATATGTTTTTCATCCTGGAGAATCAAACAAAATTTCTAACCAGATTTACTTGACATATATAGAAGCGATATATATAATCTATATATAGTGGCTAGATATATTGGGAGGAGGTGAAAAAATCATGGCCCTGGACCCAGTAATACTGGGATTTTTAAAGGATGGTCCCCAAACCGGTTATCAACTAAAAAAGAGAATGGACCAATCCGTGGCCAATTTCTGGACAATCAGTTATGGTGGGCTGTACCCGGTGTTGAAGAAAATGGCTGAAAATGGGGATATAAAAGAAAATAAGCAGTTGTCGGAAAAAAACCGGGGGACTTATTATGAAATTACTCCGGCAGGCAAAGAAAAATTTGCCCGCTGGTTAATGGATGATTATAAGCAGGTGGTAATAAAAGATGAATTTTTGTTGAAAGTATTTTTCTCCAGCGATGATGAACTGGTCCACTTATTGCCCCAGGTCAAGAAAAGGCTGCGCGAAGTGGAAAGTATCCTGGAGATTCTGGATAACCTGATCCAGGCCGATAAAAAAAAGCAGGTAAAAAACATGACTACCGGGAAAAGAATGACCCTGCATTTGGGTTATGAGGAGAATATGGCTGAATATAATCATATAGGGCAGCTGAAAGAGAGAATAATTGAATTAAAGGGAGAAAAATTAAAACATGAATCCTCAA
>PWFS01000113.1 GCA_003554145.1 Halobacteroidaceae bacterium
CAGGCCCTGTTCAACCTTCAGAATGCTGCCCGCACGGTGAGCCTTTTGGGGGGGGAAAAAGTTATAGAATTTCGTCCCCGGGGGCTTCTGCGGGGTAAGGCCTCGACCCAGGAAGAAAAATTTCTTAAAATAATTGATAGCTGGCCCCGGGGAGCTTATTTGATCATTACGGCCGGGGGAGAAATAGACAAAAGAACCCGGGTTTTCAAGCAGGTTAAAAAAAAGGCCCGCTTTCTTGAGACCAGGCCTCTTCAGGGCCGGGAGTTATATGCCTGGATAAAAAAGCAGGTCGAAGCAAGGGGCAAAACTATTGATCAGGAAGCCCTTCTTTTTCTGGAACATGCCTTTCACAATCACCTTTATGTAATAGAGAATGAACTGGAAAAAGTATTTTTGTTCATGGATCAGGAAAAAAATATAACCCGGCCTCTTCTGGAGCAGATTATTTCCATGGACCGGGTCCTGCACGATAAATTTGTTTTTGAGTGGGTGGATGTAATAAGTCAGAAAAATACTCAGAGGGCCCTGGAGATGCTCGGAGAGATGTTGCGCCAGGGCATTAACCCCGCCTACCTGTTTATTATGCTGGCCCGACAGATTCGCCTGCTGGCTTTATGCTGGGAATTGAAAAAGCTTGGTTATTCAGCGACCAAAGCTGCCCAGCATCTGGGTGAGCATCCTTTTCCGATTAAAAAAATATATAAAGTTTGTGATGCTTTTACCTATCAGGAACTCTTCTTTTTGTGGCAGGAGATAAATGAAGTAGGGGAGAGAACAGTTCGGGGAGAAATGGAATGGCAGCCTTCCCTGGAACACTTTTTATTTCGCCTGGATAACAGAAAAACCCGCTCCTGATGGGGAAGCGGGTTAAATCCTAAGAAGCAATATTATTATAAAGGCGGGTCAGGCGGGATTTTTTCCTGGCGGCATTGTTTTTATGGATAATTCCTTTGCCAACACTCTTATCAATGATTTTTTGGGCTTTAACCAGTTCCCGGGAGGATTTTTCCTGATCTCCTTCTTCAACGGCCCGCTCAAAACGCCTTATGGCAGTTTTTAAGCGAGATTTGAGCAGACGGTTGCGCCGGGTTTTTCTTTCAGCTGTCCGAACCCGCTTTTTTGCGGATTGAATAATGGGCAATGGTTTCACCTCCTCCTGGGGATGTTTACAACATATAAATTTTATCACGCCCCGGGGCTAAATGCAAGGGGGAAAAAATGGACTCCTGGAATTTGAAGCCAGTTTTTTTCGGAAAATTATAATCAGGCCTGCCATTTCAGGAGTTCGCTGAACAGGTCAATCATTAACTCCTTCCGGAAGATCCAATATCTGGATTGAGGGAATAAGGTCGGATTTTCCGCAGCAGGATGAAGGAATTTATTTTTGGCTATCCGGGATAGGGAAGAGGAAGTCTTTGAGAAAAAAGCTTTTTCAGCAATAATTATTGATACTGTTCAAGGGTCCCGGTAAGGAATTTTCCGGGGCTATATTGGTCAAAAAAAATGGAAAGCAAAAATAAAAAATAGGAGAGGGTGTGTTGGAATTGTATGTTAGCACTCATTTTGCCACCGGTGCTGCCCTGGGCAAAATTGCGGGCAGCAACTGGCTGGCTTTGATTCTGGGTCTTTTTAGCCACATACTCCTTGATGTTCTCCCCCATCACGACTATCGAGGTCGCAGGGGAATTATCCTTGATTCCGTGGTTACCCTGTCCATGGTCCTCTGGCTTTTACCCAACCCCAGCTATATTCTCTGGGGTGCAGTTGGAGGAGCCATTCCCGACCTGGAGGTTATTATCAACCGGGTTTTCTTTAGAGGGGGAGGGAGGCGTTTTTTCCCTTCTCATTCCGGGATCCTGCCCCATCCCTCCCGGGTCTGGCCCCAGGGTTTTTTTATCCAGGCCTCAATAATGATGGCAGCTTTAGTTTTTTTGCTGGCTACTTTGCGGACAACCGCTGGTTGAGCGGGCGGGGCTCTGTCCCATTTTTTTTGACCATTGACTCCATTCAAAAGAATATTGACAAAGGAGGGCCAGGGTGTTATTTTATTGATAGGATCTTAGCACTCCCCGGGCTAGAGTGCTAAGAGGGGGGGGTGTTTGTGGTGGAAATGACTGAGAGGAAAAAGGGGATTTTAAAGGCAGTTATCAATGAATACATTTTAACTGCAGAACCAATTGGGTCCCGGACCATTTCCAAGAAGTATGAACTGGATGTTAGTTCAGCTACCATCCGCAATGAAATGGCTGACCTGGAAGAGCTGGGATATCTCCAGCAACCACATACCTCAGCCGGACGTATTCCTTCAGATAAGGGGTACCGTTTTTATGTTGACAGCCTGATTGATGTGGAAAAAATTCCGGAAAATTTTGAAGAGATGATCCGGCAAAAATACCTGGAGAGGAAAAAAGAGGTTCAGAATATCATCCAGGTAACCTCCCAGATGCTTTCGCAACTGACCAGATATACCGCCCTGGTGGCCAGCCCCAGTTCAACTGAATACTATTTTCAGCACCTGCAACTGGTTCCCCTGGAGGGCAAAAAGATAATAGTTATTGTGGTTATCAGTTCGGGGCTGGTTCAGCATCAGACTCTGACCCTCCAGCACCGACCTTCCCGGGAGGAATTGGCCAATATTTCTCGCCTGATTAATGATCGTCTGCAGGGGCTGCCTCTGGGTAAAATTGGTAGTGAGGTTTTCCGGGAACTGGAGAAGGAAATAAAAAATCACAGTATTTTCAAGGAGCTTTACCGTTCCCTGCTGACCGTCCTTACCCAGGAAGAATTGAGTCAGGAATGGGGCAAAATTCACCTGGGTGGAGCGACCAATATTCTGGAACAGCCCGAGTTTTCCGACCTGGAAAAAGTTAAAGTTTTTTTAAAACTGTTTGAACAGGAAGATATACTGCGCCAGCTATTAAACAAAATTCCCGCACAGGGACTGCAGGTGGTGATTGGCCGGGAAAACCCCCTGGAGGAAATGAAGGACTGCAGCCTGGTGGTTGCCGACTACTCCATTCAGGATACCAGGGTAGGGAAAATGGCAATTCTGGGACCAACCCGGATGAATTATCCCAAAGTAATTGCTGCGGTTAATTTTATGGCTGAAGTATTGAGCAAGGTTATGCGTGAGGAGGATTGAGAATGGCATTTACCCAAAAACCGGGTAATGGCTCCCGGGAAAAGAAAAATCAGGAGCAGGAACCCACCAATTGCGATGAGAAAAAAGAGCAGGAAGCAAAACTGGAAAAACTGGAAGAGCATCTCCTGGATACAAGGGAAAAACTCAGGGAGATGGAGCAGGAAAATGAAGAATTGCTGGCCCGGTTGCAGCGGGCCAGAGCAGATTTTTCCAATTATAAAAAGAGAATAGAAAAAGATCGTTTCCAGGACCGGGTCAGGGCCCAGGAAGAATTGATCCTGGAACTTTTCCCCGTAATGGATAACTTTAACAGGGCCCTGGAGGTTTCTCCCCGCAGCAAAGAGGCCCGCAACCTCTGCCGGGGTGTAGAAATGATTTACAAACAACTCTGGGATGTTCTGGAAAAGAGGGGATTGGAGGAAATTGAAGCCTTGAACCAGCCCTTTGATCCCAACTTCCATGAAGCGGTGGAAAGGGTAAATTATGAGGACAAACCAGCCGAGATGGTCGTTGAAGTTCTGCAAAAAGGGTTTAAATTGGGGGACAAAGTTTTGCGGCCATCCATGGTAAAAGTAAATAAAGGAGGCGACGAAGATGAGTAAAGTATTGGGAATTGATCTGGGAACAACAAATTCCTGTATGGCGGTTATAGAAGGTGGTGAAGGAACCGTTATTCCAAATGCGGAGGGAGCCCGCACCACTCCCTCGGTAGTGGGATTATCCAAAAAAGGAGAAAGACTGGTGGGCCAGGCCGCCAAGCGGCAGGCAGTGAGCAATCCCGCGAATACGGTTACCTCTATCAAGCGAAAAATGGGTAGTGATTTTAAAGGAAAAATGGGAGACAAAGACTATTCTCCCCCCGAAGTTTCGGCAATGATCCTGCAAAAAATGAAAAAAGATGCCGAAGACTACCTGGGCCAGGAAATAAAGCAGGCGGTAATAACCGTTCCCGCCTATTTCAGCGATAGCCAGCGCCAGGCTACCAAGGATGCCGGTAAAATTGCCGGATTGGAAGTTCTGCGGATAATAAATGAACCCACGGCAGCAGCCCTGGCCTACGGCCTGGATAAAAAGAAGGATGAAAAAATCCTGGTCTATGACCTGGGTGGAGGAACCTTTGATGTTTCCATCCTGGAAATAGGCGACGGGGTTTTTGAAGTAGTTGCCACCAGTGGCAATAATTACCTGGGCGGAGATGATTTTGATCAGCGCCTGGTAGAATATATGGCCGATGAGTTTAAAAAGGAAACCGGAGTTGATCTGCGCAAAGATCGAATGGCCATGCAGCGGCTGGTAGAGGCTGCTGAGAAGGCCAAAGTTGAGCTGTCTGGAGTAATGTCTACCAATGTCAACCTGCCCTTTATTACCCAGACCGATGAAGGCCCCCAGCACCTGGATATTGATATTACCCGGGCCCGTTTTGAAGAACTGATTGATGATCAGATTGAAAAAACCATGGGTCCTGCCCGTCAGGCCCTTAAAGATGCCAATCTTTCCCCTCAGGATATTGATGAAATTATCCTGGTAGGTGGTTCTACCCGGATTCCTGCGGTGCAGAAGGCCATCAAGGATCTTCTGGGCCAGGAGCCCAATAAGGGGATCAACCCCGATGAATGTGTGGCCATCGGAGCTGCTATTCAGGGTGGAGTTCTGGCCGGAGATGTAGACGATATAGTCCTGGTGGATGTTACTCCCCTGTCCCTGGGAATTGAAACCCTGGGCGGAGTATTTACCAAGCTTATTGAACGTAACACTTCTATACCAACCAGCCAGAGCAAAATATTTACCACTGCAGCTGATAATCAAACTTCAGTTGATATTCACGTGCTGCAGGGAGAGAGGGCCATGGCTAAGGATAATAAAACCCTGGGTCGTTTCCAGCTGACTGATATCCCTCCTGCTCCCCGGGGAGTTCCGCAGATCGAAGTTTCTTTCGATATTGATGCCAATGGAATTGTTAACGTTTCTGCTGTGGATAAGGGCACAGGCAAAAAGAAAAATATTACAATTAAATCTTCCTCTGGCCTGAGCGAAGAAGATATTGAAAAGATGGTAAATGAAGCCCAGCAGTTTGAGGAAGAGGATAAGAAGAAACGGGAAGAAGTGGAAACCCGCAATGAAGCTGATGGCCTGGTTTTTCAGGTGGAAAAAACCCTCAAAGAATCCGGGGA
>PWFS01000098.1 GCA_003554145.1 Halobacteroidaceae bacterium
AGGGTGGGAATTTTCCACGTGGGAGGGACAGGTCACCGATCCTTTTAGCAAAACAACCCTGGTGGAAATGACTTCAGACCGATCGGTTGTGGCAGTTTTTGAAAAAGAAGAAGGAGAAGAAGACAGTGATTTTGCCGGGGGAACCGGAACCATTTCCAACCCCTATCTGATAGAAACCCCCGAACAACTCGATCTGGTCCGGGAATACACCGAAAGTCATTTCCGGCAAATAGCCCATATCAATTTGGAGGGATTTCAGGAAAATGAAGGCTGGGACCCTATTCCGGCTTTTTCCGGAAGCTATGATGGAGACAACTTCAAAATATCGGGCTTAAAAATTCACACCGAAACCGGCAACCGCATCGGGCTTTTTGGAGAGATTAGAGAAGATGGAATTTTAGAAAACATTGTCCTGGAGGATGTTTACATTTTAGCTGAATCATCCCAGTACGTGGGAGGGCTTGTAGGATTCAACAGAATATCAACTATTAAAAACTGTAGCATAAGTGGCACCATTACCGGAGAATCAAGGGTAGGGGGCCTTACCGGGACCAGCACCGGAACAATTCTGGACTGTACTTCTACTGCTATAGTTACGGGCCTGGGCGATGATACAGGAGGGCTGGTTGGTAGAAGTGGTGGCGATGAGGCAAAAATCTCGGGTTCAACTGTAGAAGCCCCGGGATCCGTCCTGGGCAAAGGTGATCAAACCGGCGGGCTCATTGGATTTAACAACGGAAAGATTGAAAACAGTTCTGCCCGGGTTGATGTAACTGCCGAAGGAGAATATGTGGGCGGCCTAGTTGGAGACAACTATCTTCATGGGACCGTATCCGGTTCTTTTGCCACCGGTGAAGTTTTAGGTAAACGGGAATTTGATCTTCGCCTGGGAGGTCTTGTCGGGCAGAATAGAAATATAATTGAACAGAGCTATGCCACCGGTGACGTTTTTGGTTACGGCAGGTATGTTGGTGGACTGGTGGGTTACAGTTCTGCAGGGACTATTAAAGAGTCCTTTGCCACCGGAGATGTCAGTGGGAAAAGATGGCGCAATGACTTTGGAGGCCTTGTAGGTTATAATAGAAGTAAAATTATAGATTGCTATGCCAGGGGCGAGGTAATCGATCAAACTACCGATCATGCCCATACCGGAGGCCTAGTAGGTTATAATCACAGCGATGGAGAAATTGTAAATTCCTATTCTGTGGGGAAAGTTCAGGGAAATTGGCACGGTGCTACCGGAGGGCTGGTAGGAGAAAACCGGGGTTCTGTTTCTTACAGCTATTTTGACAGAGAAACTTCCCAACAGGAAGATGATGAAGGAAAAGGAATTCCCAAAACCACTGAAAAGATGAAGACCCAGAGTACCTTTGAACCCCAGTGGGACTTTGAGTGGACCTGGAGTCTTGATGGAGGCTATCCCTATTTGCAGTGGGAATAATCTGGTTGAAAAATCCTTGAAAAAACCCTCGGACTGTGGTATATTATATCCCTGTGTAAACAGGGAGGGAGTTTGAGAATGGAAATATCCAGCTGGGATTCTTTCTGGGCCGGGAAACAGGAAACTGATTTCTGGGAAAACCCGGCCCCGGAAATTGTAACATTTATAGAAAATCATCCACCCCGGGATTTCCCCCGGGTCCTGGACCTGGGAGCGGGCCTGGGGCGTCATGCCCTGGCCCTGGCCCGGGAAAATTATCAGGTAACTGCGGTGGATAGTTCGCAGGTGGCCCTGCTGCATTTGCAGGAAAGGGCCCGAAGACTTAATCTGGAAATTAAAACGGTGGGGGGAGATTATCGGCAGCCTCTCTTTTCTGAAGGCAGCTTTGACTTGATTATCGCCTACAATGTCCTCTATCATGGAACCCGGCAGGAAATGGTCCGGGCCATCCATCTCTGCCGGGAATATCTCCGACCGGGAGGCCTGTTGTTTCTGACCTGTCCCACCCGGGATGATGGTAAATATGGCAACGGAGAGGAACTTGCTCCCCACACCTATCAGGGGCAGGATCTTTTTCACCCCGGGGACACCCACTACTTTTCCGATAATGAGGACCTGAATAGTTTTTTTGAAGACTGGAATATTCTTTCTCGTAACAGGAAAGAGCATTACTGGAAGAAGGACGGACTGATCCTTTTCAGTTCCTACTGGCAGGTAATTGCCCGTCGGCCTGGAATAGAGGAAGAGGAAAATTAAAAAGGATTTAAAAAGAAAAAGCCCTGCTGCGGGGCTTTTTTCATTTTCCCGTCTTTTTTAAATTCTGGCCTGGAAACTGACCCAAAGGGGGAATATATCCTGGGGTAGTTTAAAAAGACAGGGATTTTAGCAAAAATTAAACGAATTTTTTATTTCAATCCGGGTTTTCAACTCCCCATCTCCATTCGCAAAACTACTCCCCGGGCTCTATCTTAATTTCAATTTTCTGCCCGGGTTGATAGCCATCCAGGGTGGCCAGGTAGCCTTCAATTACTCCGGCCAGGGCCTCCTGGACAAAAGGCACCATGCTCAGATCCCGGTCCCCAATCTGGACCTGGACCCGGCTGCTTTTCAGAACGCATTCTGCAGCCTGACCCCGGCCCCTGATGATGTCCACCAGGAGCTCCCGGCAGGACCGGCCACAGGCCTTACAGCAATCCGGGGGGAAATCCGGTAAAAGGGGTGGGGTCTTTTCCAGGATCAGGTCAGCCAGCCGGGTGGTTTCCCGCCGGGCGTCCAGGAGGGGCGGAGAACCTGGAGGGAGAGTTGCTCCGGGTTCAGAAGAAAGGAGGCCGGCCACGGCCAGGGTCTTTTCCCCGATCAGCCGGTCAAAATCCTCATGATGGCGGGCGCAGAGAATCTGGGGGACATTTAAATCCCGGTCTCCTTCAATGAGGACAATCTGATGGTGGTAAAAGGAGAGAATCTGCCGCATGGGAACCTGATAGGGGAAGATAATGTTGGTTTCATAAAGCCCCCGGCCGGTAACTAATTCTGCACCGGCCTGCTGATGACGGTGGGTGTTGCTGCCCGGGGTTTCCATGGTAAACTTTTCATAGTGAATATCCTTAATGGAGGCCACGCTGTAGCGGCGCCGCCGGAATTCCCGGAGCAGGTGCTCAACTGTGGTGGTTTTTCCCGAACCACTGATACCGATAACCGAAATAACCTGCATTAGATCAACCCCCTCAGGTGGAGAAAAATTAAAAGAATTCCAGAAAAAAGACTGATAATAATTGTCAGGTAATCGCCCCGGCCCAGCTGCAGGGAATGAAAAAAGGTGCGGCGGGGATAGGCCCGAAAAGCCCGGGCTTCCATGGCCAGGGCAATCTGCCGGGAGCGGAGAATGGCCATGGTAATCAGGGGCAAAAATAGACCCCGGTAAACCTTAAACTGCTGCCTCCAGGGCATTCGCCTCAGGTCAACCCCCCGCAACTGCAGGGCGGTAAAAACGTCCCCGGCCTCCTCCCGCAGCAGGGGTAAAAATCTGATGCCCAGGGAAACCATGTAGGCCAGTTCATAGGGCAGATACCACCTGACCAGGCCCTGAACAAAACGGGCCGGGGGCGAACTGGCCAGGATCAAACCACAGCAGAGAATAATAAAAAGACGCAGGACCAGGCTGGAACCCTGCAGCAGGCCCTCCACGGTAATCAGGTAATGCTGACCCCAGGTGATCAGAGGAGTGGTTCCGGGGTAAAAAAAAGCCTGAATTATAACCAGGCCGCCCAGGATAACCAGTAGATGACGCATCCGCCGGGCCACCTGGAGGGGATTACAGGAAAAAAGGGGCAGCAGGAACAGGGCCAGAATAAGCAGGGGGCCCAGATGCAGAGGATGGTTAAAAAAAACAGCGAGGGTGGCCAGGATTCCACTCAGGACAAATTTGCTACGGGGATCCAGTTCTTTTAACATCCGGGATCCACCTCCTGCAAGCGGCCCTCTTTTAACTCCAGGATCCCGCTGGCCAGGCGGCGGGCAAAGCAGTGGTCATGACTAATCAGGATTATCCCCCGCCCGTTTTTAATTAATTTTTGCAGATAATAAAAAAGTTCTTCCCGCCGGCGGGGATCCAGGCCGGTAGTCGGTTCATCCAGGATAAAATAGGGAGGGTCCAGGACCATAATTGCGGCCAGGGCCAGGCGCTGCCTCTCCCCCTGGCTGAGGGTAAATGGGAATTGATCCCGCAGGTGATCCAGGCCAAAAAAGTGGAGGAGGTGTTCGGTCCGCTCTGCAATCTCCCCGGGGTCCAGACCGCAAAACTGGAGAGGGAATCCTATCTCTTCCCCGGCACTGGAACAGAATAGCTGGCGACTGGGATTTTGAAAAAGATAACCAATTTTTTCCCCAATTCCGGCCAGGGATAGCCCGGCCAGGTTTTGCCCGTCCACTGAGACGTGTCCTTTTTCCGGCTGTAGAATGCCGATTAAAAGCTTGCTCAGGGTGGTTTTTCCAGAACCATTGGCCCCCAGGAGAGCCAGGCATTGCCCCGGGTGAAGTTCCAGGCCGATATTTTCCAGGCAAAAAGGGTCAGTTTTTTCATAACGGAAACTCAGACTGTGGGCCACAAGGCTCATAATTTTCAACTCCAGGAGGCCCGGCCGCTGTCCAGGTTGAGAATGCGGTCGGCCAGGGCCAGGTTTTCCACGTGATGATCAACCAGGACCAGGGTCTTGCCGTCACTTTTTAAGCGCCCTGCAATTTCCTGAACCCGCTGTCGTCCCTCCTGATCCAGCTGGGACATGGCTTCATCCAGAATCAGGGTGTGGGGGCGCAGGGCCAGAACTGCCCCCAGGGCGATCAGCTGCTGCTCGCCTCCGGAAAGCCGGGCTGGATTATGAAATCGGTAATGGGACATGCCGATAGTTTCCAGTACTTCGGTAATACGGTTGTTGATTTCAGCGGGGGGCAGGCAGATATTTTCGGGACCAAAGGCAATTTCCTCCTCAACTGAGGTGCAGAAAAGCTGGGTTTCCGGGTCCTGGAAAACCACTCCCACCTCCTGGGCCAGGCGGGGCAGGGGCAGGTTTTCCAGGGGTTGATTATTGATCAGGATTGTTCCCCCAATTTTTCCAGGCAGGTGGCGGGGAATAATTCCCCCCAGGCAGTAGCAGAGAGTGCTTTTGCCACAGCCGCTGGGGCCGGTTATTCCCAGAACTTCGCCAGGCCCCAGGCTGAAGTTGAGTTTTTCCCAGAGGGGTTTTTCCTCCCCGGGAAAAGAAAAGGAGAGATTATTAACCAGGAGCCGGAGTTTTTTCATTCCAGACTCACGCGGGTCAGGTATTTGCACCAGCGCTGGGCAAA
>PWFS01000034.1 GCA_003554145.1 Halobacteroidaceae bacterium
AAGCAATCAGGTCTGATGAAATTTTTTAGGAGGGGAAACAGGTTAAAGGTAGAAGTACAGGGGAGATTAAGACAGGAAGGATGATGGACTTGACTCCTGAGCAAAAAACAGCCTCTTCCATTATGGACAGTATCAAAAATTCTGTGAATCGAGTGATGGTTTTACCCCAGGAAAAACTCCTGGAATTAATGCTCGTGGCCGTAATCTGTCGGGGGCATATCTTGCTGGACGATATTCCCGGGGTGGGAAAAACCATGCTGGCCCGGACTTTCGCGGCTTCGCTGGGACTGGATTGTAAAAGAATTCAATTTACCCCTGATCTTCTCCCTGCGGATGTGACCGGCATGAATGTCTTTAATCAGAAAGAAAGGGAGTTTGAATTCCGCCCGGGACCGGTTTTTACCAGTATTCTCCTGGCTGATGAAATTAACCGGGCCACCCCCCGGACCCAGTCCAGCCTGCTGGAATCAATGCAGGAGGCCACGGTAACCATTGATGGGGTTACCCATTCCCTCCAGGACCCTTTCCTGGTTATGGCCACCCAAAACCCGGTGGAAATGGAAGGAACTTTCCCCCTGCCCGAGGCCCAGTTGGATCGCTTCCTATTTTGCTTGCGCCTGGGTTATCCCTCCCGGGAGGGAGAAAAAGAAATAATTAATCGTTTTATCAATGCTAACCCCCTGGAACAGGTGGAACCGGTGGCTGGTTATGAGGAAATAAGGAGCATGCGGGAGGCCCTGAACGGGGTATTTCTGGGCAGGCCAGTTCAGGAATATATTGTGGATCTGGGCCGGAATACCCGTGAACTGGAAGGGATCCGACTGGGTACCAGTCCCCGGGGAACCCTGTACCTGGCCCGAGCAGCCCAGGCCATGGCCCTTTTAAGGGGCCGGGATTATGTGCTGCCTGATGATGTGCAGGATGTGGCCTCCCCGGTTTTGAGCCACCGCCTTTTAACTTCAGTTTCATCTACAGTTTTTGCGGTTACGGGAGAAGAACTGGTTAGTAAAGCCTTAAAGGAAACCCCGGTACCGGTTGGTCCTTTTACTGCAGGTGAGGCTGATGCAACCTGATACTGTAATCAAGATTGGGGCAGTTCTGATTTTAATTGGAATTGCTGCCGGCAGCAGTCTGGGGACCCTACCCGGCCTGATCCTGGTTTTCCTGGGACTCATGTCCCGGCAATGGGAAAAAAATATTTTAAACCGGGTTCAGACCGGTTTGACCCTGGAAAAAAACAGGGCCTTTCCCGGGGATAAAGTGGAGGGTTTGATCCGCCTCATTAATTTTCAACCCTTTCCCATTCCCCGGTTGCGGCTTTTTATTGACTGGCCCCCTGAGCTGGGTTTTCCCCGGGGCCGGGAGGTGGTCCTTTCCTCGGAAACAACCCGCTATCAGGTAGTGCAGTGGTTTAGCCTGCGCTGGTTTGAACGAATTCAGAGGCGGTTCTCCATTCCCTGCGCCATGCGGGGCGATTATCGCTTCGGGCACATTGAAGCCCGAGCAGGGGACCTTTTTGGTTTTTCGGAAGCCCGGGCCAGTCAACCGGTTGCTGAACAGCTCCTGATTTATCCCCGCCAGGTGCCGGTTAATCTAATTAAAACCCATTCCCGCAGTCCTTTTGGTGAACGCAGTGATGCCAGCTGGATATTTGAGGATCCCATTTTATTTAGAGGCACCCGGGATTATTATCCTGATGATCCCTATTCCCGTATTGAATGGAAGGCCACTGCCCGCACCGGAAAGCTGCAAACCAGGGTGGTGGATGCTTCTTTTGCCAGCGAACTGGGACTGATTGTAAATGTGGCTACCGGTGATTTTTTATGGCAGATTGACCGGGAACTCCTGGAAAAAAATCTCCTGGTAGTAGCTTCTCTTTTGCCCCTGGCCTTAGAGGAAAAGTACCTTTTTGGGATTTACTCCAATGGAAGAATCGCCGGTATTAAATCAACCGCCGGGATTAATGTGGGCAGTGGTCCCGATCATTATCGACAGTGCCTGGAATTTCTGGCCCGGCTTTTGCCGGGAGGACGGATTGAAGGGGCGGAGGCCCTGGCTTCAGCGGGACGGAGGCTGGGAGAAAAAGCCCATCTCCTGGTTTTTTCGGCGATTATGAACCCTGCCCTGCTGGAGGAAATTCGGTACTGGCGGAGTAAAGGACAGCAGGTAACCCTTATTTATTCCGGAGCAAGACCCGAGCAGGGTTATCCTCCGGGAATAAAGGGGTATCAGGTTCTGGAGGGAGGGAATTGGGATGAAATTGAAGCCATTAGCCTGTATCCGTTTGGGAGTTGATTTCCTGACCATAATTGCAGTCTTAGCCCTTTTTCTACCCTGGCTTTTAGCGGGAGAACACCTGATCCAGCAGAGTATGGGCCTGTCTCTCTTCTGGCGCCTGGTTATCCTGGTTCTCTGGGGCCGCTATATGACGCGTTTTTTGCAGCGGACTGGACAGAATAGAGAGGAAAATAAGCAGACCCGGGATAATATAATTTTTATCCTGTTCAGCCTGGGCCTGATTTTGTTCCTGGTTTACTTTCCCGGCTGGGGGGATTTGCCCGAGGATAATTTTACCTGGTTCTGGTTCGGTCTTCTGGGCTGGTTGTGGGGTATGAAAAGTGGAACTGACGAGGTTACAGCCCGAACCCTCCACCGGGTATTAACCGGCGGAGCCTGCAGTATGGCCCTGTTTTTCTATATTATTTACCGCATGGGCTTCTGGGAGGCATTTTTGCCCCAGGCCTTTCCCTTTGCCCTGGGCTGGTTCTTCATAATTATTTTTGCCCTGGCCCTGCACCGCCTCCTGGAATATTCCCAGGAAGGCGGGGAAAAGGAACAGGATATGGGCCGTTTCTGGTCCCCCTTTATTGCCGGCCTGGCTCTGGTGGGGCTTTTTGTAACTGCTCTTTTCAGCCTGATTGTTCCCGGCGTTGTTAATTTGCTCCGGATTCCGGCCCGGGCCCTCCTGGCCCTGGCCAATATCATATTAACCGGAATTTTATGGATCCTGGGCTATATTGCTGCGGCCGTAATTTATGTCCTGAATTTCTTTTTAACTCCCGTAGAATGGGAGATTGAACTGGAGGAGCAGGAAGGACTGATGTTTACGGAGGAGGGGGAAGGTCTTCAGGAAGCCACGGGATTATCCGAAACCGCCTTTGAACTGGCTTCTATAATTATTGCCCTGGTGGTGGTGGGCATCGTGGCCTATATAGTCCTGGCCCTGGTCAAAAAAAGAAAACCCGGTCCCCAGGCCCCGGAAGAAACCAGGGAATCCCTGGCTTCAGCCAGCGCTTTTTCCCGCTGGGCCCGGGAAGGTTTGACCGGGCTGCAAAATGCCTGGAAAGATCGCTGGGCCAGATTCAAAAGGCCGCGGGATTACAAAACCGCGACCGAAATATACAATGCCCTGCTGCGGGCCCTTAAAGATCGGGGCTATCCCCGGCCCGCCGGGGTTACCGCTCATCGCTTCCAGGAGCGGATCAGGAGGCTTCTGGCTGAAGGAGGAGAACAGGCCGATCGAATTCTTGATTATTTTGCCCGGGAATATTATGCCGGGAAAAACCCTTCAGCCGAAGCAATAGAGACCCTGCAGGGGGATCTGAGTCATCTTCTACCCCTGATTCGCGACCTGGAAAAGAAGCAGGATTGATTAATTATCCCCGGCCTTTTAACTTCTTTTTTTCCGGAGATAATTCAGGATATCCTCAGGAATTTCCCGGGCCGAGGGGATGCGTTCCTCGAAATTTTCTCGATAATAAAAGGTTTGCAGGGCCTCCTGGAATTCCGGGGAAAACTCTTCATCAATGGGTCCGGGATAGAGATTAAGATTCTGGAGTAATTCTTTAATTTCCCGCAGGTTTTTTCCCTGCAGGGGAATCATGTCCACCTCTCGGGGTGAAAAATATAGATAGAACAGATCCAGCATTGAACTCAGGCGCTCAATGGGCTGGGGGTCATCGTCTACCCGCAGGTCAATATATTTGTCGGTAAGGCCCCCATAGCCCCCTTTTTCCCGGTACACCACCAGGGCAGCCGCCTGCTGACCTCTTTTTTCGCCTCCGGCTTTTTGCCCGGCCTGCAGGGCCTGCAACAGCCGGTCAGCCAGGCTGCCCGATTCCTCCTGGAAAGCCCTGGCCATGGCCGAGATAGTTGCTTCACCCACCAGGATATTGCCCTGAACGGCGAAGTTTTCTCCAGTAATGGCCCCGGCCCAGTCCAGGCATTCTTCCCCGGTAAATGCAGCAGAACGGCCCTGATGGTCAATTATCCCCACCTGGCGGTGGGCATAATCAGGATCCTCCCCGGTCAGTTTTTCAATTGTTTCCCGGGGGCAATAGCCCTGGGCCAGTAATTCCAGGCCCCGGGGGCCGTAGGCAGGATTGGCCAGGGCCTGGGTTGCCACTGCTCCCACCCCGGCCTGAATATGGGGAACAATGGCTCCTGCAGCCAGGAATTTGGACTGGATGGCAATTCCCAGTTCCCCGGTTTGGGGATCCCGCCCGGCAATAGAATAGGTTGATGGTTTTAACAATTTTTTCGCCTCCCTGTTTTTATTAATTAAAGATCAATTTATACTGATTAAGGAAAGCCATCGGTCCAAAAAAACCGATGGCCTTGTTGTCAGGAGCCTGTTCTGGCTTTAACTTTCTGGGCGGCCTGATAGACCAGGCTTTCAATAAACTCCTCCCGGTTGGTATCCTCGCGCCCATCATAGTAAATGGATATTACGGGGATATTGATTTCCTCCTGCAGGGCATTCTGCTGGGCTTCAACCACCGAACCTGGCATGCAGGTAAAGGGAGCCACGAATATGGCCCCGCCCACCCTTTCTCGGTCGGCAAAACAGGCAGTCCGTCCGATGGTCATGGGCGGTTCGCCTCCATAATGGCGGGAAACATAGGGCCGGGCCCTTTCCTGTATTTCCAGGGGAGGGGGTTCGTGCTGATCGGCCAGGAGATTACCTGCTGCCTCGGAGAGCCGCACTTCGTGGCGATGGGCAATATTGAGCATCCAGCTGTAGCCGCGATCGGTGAAAAAGGCCCCCAGATTGCGATCATTCTGGAGTGCCTCCCGGGCCTCCTGGCGGGTAATATGGGCAGTATAGGTGAAAATTTCGACTGCCGGGGATATCAATACTTCGCCTCCGGCTTTTTCAATTTTGCGGGCGATATCCTGATTACAGCGATCATCGAGGCGGACATAGAATTCACCGGCCAGGACAATCTGAGGCC
>PWFS01000010.1 GCA_003554145.1 Halobacteroidaceae bacterium
TATGGGGATAGCGGGCTCTCAAGCCCAAGGAGGCGAGAAATGGATGTCTGATCGACTGATAAGATTGAGTTTTAAGAATGCATTGCTCTTGATATGTGTGGTTTATACCCTTTTAACAGTTATCAGTTCGGGCCTGGGATTAATACAGGGCCAGATAACCGATACTCATTCCCATATTGTGATGCGTTTTGTTGTTACTTCTCTCGGGATTGGCAGCATTTTACTATTCAACCTGTTTCCCAAATGGCCCACAACAGCAATCTATGCTCTGCATTATGCAGTAACAATGGGAGGCATATTGGTCCTGGTATGGATCAGTGGTTTTCTAACCGAATTACACCCCAATGCCTATCGGGATATCTTTTTTAACTTTACAGTGGTTTATATCCTGATAGCAGCTGTCTTAATAGGTATTGGGCAGTATAAGAAACGAAGAGAGGAAAAGAGGATGGCCTGAAGAAAAAATCGGGGTTAAACGGAATGTTTTTTTTACCGACTATAGAAGTAAGATCAGGCTTTTAACGGAAAAGGGAGTTCCGGGGTAAGACAGGGAACCAGAGGAAATGATTTTTTATTGATATTGTTGCTCCGGCCTACTCAGAGTGAAAATTTTTGGTCCCCAGGAAGTTTCTCCCAAAAAATTAATTTTTTATCACGGGGATAAGTTTAATCCCGTGAAATTTCTACGATTAAAACTGTAACCCCAATCCCCGGGTAAAATCAGCAGGCAAAGAAAAGGGGTAGTTTGCTCACAGACTTATAGGAAATGAGCTCTGGCCAAAGGAGTGTTTGAAATTATGGTGCCATCAGGGTCGATCAAAAACCGGTTTTTCGGAGGTCAGCGGGAACAGGGAAAAAGATATAGATTGACTGCTATAGGCCTGATACCGGTATTTCTATTTGTGCTGTTTGTTGCTCTTTATATAATCCCCTCCTTCCAGGATGGAATTATGGAAGAAAAGGAACAGATGACCCAGGAAATGGTTACAGTTGCCTTGAAAGTGCTGGAAAACTATCATAATAAAGAGAAGGCTGATGAGCTTCAACAGGACGAAGCGCAACGGCAGGCAGCTAAAGCTATTGAGGGCATGACTTTTGGGGAGGAAGATCTGGATTATTTTTGGATTAATGATCTTCATCCTACCATGATCATGCATCCTTTTCGTCCTGACCTGGAAGGTCAGGATCTTGGCCATTTCCAGGATCCAGATGGTGTCCACTTATTTGAGGAGTTTGTGCGTATCGCCAGGGAAAAGGGCTCAGGTTTTTACAGTATCAATGGCAGTATTATGATGATCCAGAACGGTTTGAGCCCAAGCTTTCTTATGTAGCCCATTTTGAACCCTGGGACTGGGTTATTGGCACCGGGGTTTATATTGATGATATAGCGGACACTTTAGCTGTTACCAGGAATAGTCTTTTGATCTCTACTCTCCTGATTGCTGGTATAACAGTTAGCGTTTTTTTATGGAAAGAAAACTCCCTGAGAAGAACGGAAAAAGATTTAAAAGAGAGTGAACAGCGGTTGAACACAATGATCCAGCAAACCCCAGCAGTAATTTATTCCTATTATCTGGTTGATGGCCTGCCGCAAATACAGTATATTAACGAAAATGTTAACCATATTCTGGGTTTTCAGCCGCAAGAATTATTAAGGGATTATGAAGCCTTCCAAGATTTGGTCCACCCTGAAGATCAACATAAAGTTAACAAGGCCAGAGCAAAATTAATGGAGGAAGGCCGGGTTAGATTAGAAGAATATAGAATAAAAGACCGGGAAGGGCAGTATCGCTGGCTCCAGGATGAACAGAAATTAATTAGCCATGAAGACGGTACCCTGGAGGTTATAGGGGCCTGGTGGGATATCACTGACCGTAAACAGATAGAAGAATATCTTAAAAAGAGCGAAGAACGATATCGCACTATTTTTGATTTTTCACCGGTAGGAATTATGATTGCTGATGGCGAGGGTAATATTCTGGCTGTCAATCAAGCCATGTGTGAAATATCCGAACTTTCCCAAGAAGAATTGGAAGGGAACAATATTCTGGAAACCCTCGTGTTACCAGAGCACCTGGAGCTGGCCAAAAGAAATATTGCTCAAATCCTGAATGGGGAAGATCTTAAATTTGTTATTGAGACCAATAATGAAATCGGGAACGTTCGATATAAGCAACTTCATGAAACCAGGATAGTCCTGCCTGATGGAGGTTATGGAATTTTATCCATGCAGACGGATTTTACTGATCGCAAGGCTGCTGAAGAAGCATTACAAAAAAGTGAAGAGAAGCATCGCCGGCTTTTTGAAACGATGGAACAGGGAGTAATCTATCAAAATGTGAACGGCAACATAATATCTGCCAATCCCGCAGCAGAAAGAATTCTCGGACTTTCTTTTGAGGAAATGCAGGGGAAAAACTCCCAGGACTCCCACTGGCAAATGATCGATGAAGAAGGTAATGCTGTTCCGGGGACCGATCACCCGGCCCTGATTGCCCTGAGAACAGGGCAAAGGGTAGGTCCGGTGACCAGGGGGGTCTATCACCCCGGGAAAAATAGCCATGTCTGGTTGAGTATAATTGCAATTCCCCTTTTTCAGCCGGGGAAAAAGGGACCATTCCAGGTTTATTCAACTTTCTCGGATATCACCGAACAAAAAGAAGCAGAGGAAAGAATTCGTTATATAAGCTTTCATGATAGTCTAACCGGTCTTTATAATCGCTATTTTCTCGAAGAGGAAATGAAGAGATTGGATACAGAAAGACAGCTCCCCATCGGTATTGTTATGATTGATCTGAACGGTCTCAAATTGATTAATGACACTTACGGGCATGAAAAGGGCGATGCAATGCTCAAAAAGCTGGCTGACATTTTAAAGGAAACCTGCCGCGAGGAAGAGCTTATTGCTCGCTGGGGTGGTGATGAGTTTGTTATTTTGCTGCCTGGAACCGATACCGAAGAAGTTAAAAGCGTCTGTCAGAGAATAGCCCGCAATTGCCAGGATGCCTTTGTGGAGGATATTCCCCTATCAATTGCTATTGGCACTGCCCAAAAAGATACGATGGATAAAACACTGAATAAGGTTTTGAATGAGGCTGAAGATGCCATGTATAAAAGTAAGCTATCTGAGAGCAGAAGTGCGAGAAGTTCGGTGCTCAACGCCCTGCTCAAGGTTTTAGCAGAAAAGAGTTTCGAAACCGAAACCCACTCCTTAAACATGAAAAGAGTGGCCCTGCAAATTGGTGAGGGTTTAAATCTCCCTAAAACAGAATTAAACCGTTTGAGCTTATTAACTACCCTCCATGATATCGGTAAAGTCAATATCTCCGAGGAAATATTAACCAAAAATGGGCCTTTAAATGAAAAAGAATGGGAAATCATCAAAAAACACCCGGAGATTGGTTATAGAATTGCTCGGGCTACAGAAGAGTTTTCTCATGTAGCGGAAGATATTTTATCTCATCATGAACACTGGGATGGTTCGGGGTATCCCCGGGGCATTAAAGGTAATGATATACCATTACTGGCCAGAATCGTTTCTATTGCCGATGCCTATGAGGTTATGAGTAGTGGCCGCCCTTATAAGAAGGCCATGTCCCAGGAAGAGATAATTCTCGAATTTAAAAGATGCTCTGGCAGGCAATTTGATCCGGAACTGGTAGAAATCTTTTTATCAGTTTGGACCAGGGTTGATTCAAAAGTTTAATTTTCTGCAGGTATTTTTAAACAATAATCAAGGTAGGGGCAAGGGAAGAGGGTCGGGCTGTAGAATATATTCTCAAGGTAAGCAACTAGGAAAAAAGAAGGTTTAACAGGGAAAGAAAATCAGGGTTAAATAGCCCGGGCTGAGATGCAAATGGCCCTGATAGAAGGAGGCAAATTTATGCGTTTTCGGAACCAATTAATCCTCATGATTATTCTTGTTCTTGCCGCTGGGAGTTCTGTTGGTGCGGGCCCGCTAGAGGATGCCTGGACTTTACTTGTTTTTTATCGTCAGGAAGAAGTGGATGATCGAATGGAAGTTTTCGAAGTTGGTTTGGAGTTCGAAGAAGATAAAATAATTATTACCGGGGAGGTCAGCAGCCCTAAATCAGTTCAACCCCTGCAGGCAGAACTGGAAGAAGAATTCCCGGAATACAGGGTGATTGATAATACCCGGCTGTTTTCCGGAACTGGTTTTGCCCTGGTAGGGGAAAAATTTGTTGATCTTCTCTCTCAACCCGGAGGGGAGAATATTGTTACCCAATTAATTTTTGGGGACCCGGTTCATATTCTTAAGCAGGAAGGGGACTGGGCAGAGGTGCAGGGGCCTGATCTGTACCGGGGTTGGGTCCGGACCGAGCATCTTCTAAAACTGGAGGACGAAGAATTTGAGCTCTGGCGGGAAGGAGAGTTTTTCCTGGTTGACACTGCCTCAACCTACCTTTATGCCGGGCCTGATCCCGGGGAAGAAAAGATTACAGAGCTGCTCCACGGCAGCCGTCTGCACATAAAAGAGGAACAGAACGGCTGGAGCAGGGTTTTTCTGCCGGGAGAGAAACAGGGCTGGGTGGAAACCTCGGAGCTTTTGGATGAAGCGGAGCGAGGAATGGCTGACCGGGAAGAAATTATTGAGGTGGCAGAAAAATACCTGGGCACACCCTATGTCTGGGCCGGCACCCATATTCAGGGAGCCGATTGTTCTGGTTATGTTCAGCGAGTTCTGGCTTTCAGTGGAATTTACTATCCCCGGGATTCAGATCAGCAATATGATTTCAGCCAGGTAGTTAAGAGAGATGAGCTGAAGCAGGGCGACCTGGTTTTCTTTTCCACCTATCGGGCCGGTCCCTCTCACCTGGGTTTTTACCTGGGAGATGGTTATTATATCCATGCTGGCTCCCAGGCGGGAAGAGTTGTAATTGAAAGCCTTGATCCGGAAAGTGAAAAATATAATGTGCGTTTGGATAATAACTTTCTGTCTGGAGCCCGCCTGGAAAAAAATCCACATTTTCTTGCACCCTGGATGAACCCTGATATTATGGATTAAAAGACCGGGTTGTGCGTTGACATAAACCTCCCCGTATGTTATATTTAGTTACGAGAAAAATCAATACGGGAGTGGCTCAACTGGCAGAGCACCGGACTCCAAATCCGGCGGTTGCGGGTTCAAGTCCTGCCTCCCGTGCCAGA
>PWFS01000240.1 GCA_003554145.1 Halobacteroidaceae bacterium
CCTATGCAGGGACCCAGCCCGGCAAATATTTCATCAGGACTTATTTTTAATTCATCAATCAGTTTTTCTGCCGCTTTCCTGACAATTCCTGCAGCCGTTCCCCGCCACCCGGCGTGGACTATTCCGGCAGTCTGATGATCAGGAACAGCAAAAAATACCGGGACACAATCTGCAAAAAAAGCCATTACCGCGGTCCCGGGAAAAGAAGTCAGAAGCCCATCGACCCCTCTAAAAAAATCGCCCCGGGTCGGATCAGCCCAGCTCAGTTCCAGGCCATGCACCTGCTCCCCGGTAATTAAACGGGGATTGATCAGCCCCAGTTCATCCAGTAGAAGGACCCGATTTTTCCTTATAGTAACAATATCCTCCTCTTGTCCGGCCATATTTAATTCCCGCAGATACCCCGAAGAAAAGCCTCCCCAGCGTGAAGAAAAACCATGGCGAAGCCAGGACCACTTCCATTGGGAAAAATGAAAAAAGGGAACCCTCATTCCCGCCATCTCCATCATGTTTTTCACCTAACCTCCAGCATTTCCTTCATCTCCTAACAAACGATCCAGTTCCTGGCGAAATTTGTTTATATCTTTAAAATGACGGTAAACTGAGGCAAACCGGACATAAGCAACTTCATCCAGTTCCAGGAGATGTTCCATTACCAGTTCCCCGATTTGAGGAGCTGCAATTTCCGGTTCCATTCGATTGCGGAGTTCCTGTTCAATGTCCCGGGCGATTTTTTCCAGGTGTTTTAGTTCTATTCCCCGCTTTTCAGTGGCCCGAATTATGCCATTTAAAATTTTATTGCGATTGAAAATTTCCCGGGTACCATCTTTTTTTATTACCAGGAGAGGTGCCTCCTCAATTCTTTCATAAGTTGTAAAACGTTCCCGGCATTTATTGCATTCTCGCCGCCGGCGAATTGCGTTTTTTTCCTCGGTGCTGCGAGAATCCAGAACCCGACAGTCCTCGAAATTGCAGTATGGACATTTCACAACTTATCCCCCCCATCCCTTAAAATATTCTCTTCTATATCTCCGGTCCCACTCCTTTTTTCCTTTAATCTTTTAATCCCGGGAAGTTGTTATCTCGCCCCTGACCTTTTGAGAACACTTCTGCAAATTTCTGGCCCAGGGAGGAATCAATACAGAGAATTACCATTTCAAAAAAAAATTCCCCTTGCGGGGAATTACTTTTTATGCTGCCGCAAAAAGGCCGGAATTTCCAGATCACTTTCGGTAAATACAGGCATTTCAACATCCTCTTCTGGGGCCGGATCTTTTTGTTTTTCCTCCTGAGTAACTTTCTCTTTCTCTTTCTCTCTTTCCTTTCCTCTTTCTTTTTCCTTTTCTTCTTTATCCCGGGGGGGTTCCCTCTCTTTGCGGGGTTCTTCCATTACCTGTTGTTCATCAAAACCGGCAGCAATAACAGTTACCATTACTTCATCGCCCATGTTTTCGTCCACAACTGCTCCCAGGATAATATTAGCATCGGGATCAGCAACTTCGGAAATTACTCGCACCGCTTCATTGGCCTCTAAAAGACCCAGATCAGGACCACCGGTAATATTAAGTAATACTCCCCGGGCTCCATTTATTGAAGTTTCCAGGAGAGGCGATGTAGTAGCCATTTTGGCTGCCTCTGCCGCCCGTTCTTCGCCCTGGGCCCGACCCATCCCCATCAGGGCTGATCCGGCTTTGGTCATTATTGCTTTAACATCGGCAAAATCCAGGTTTATCAGGCCGGTAATGGTAATCAGGTCCGAAATACCCTTTACTCCCTGGCGTAAAATATCATCAGCAATTTTAAAAGCTTCAATCAAGCTGGTCTTTTTTTCGGCCAGACCCAGAAGTTTATCATTGGGAATGGTAATAAGGGTGTCAACATTATTTTTTAGATCTTCAATTCCGTCCTCGGCCCGCCCCATACGTTTCCGGCCCTCAACGGAAAATGGCTTGGTTACAACACCAACCGTCAGGGCTCCAATTTCTCGGGATATCTCGGCAATTATCGGGGTCGAACCGGTTCCAGTGCCTCCACCCATGCCGGCAGTAATAAAGACCATATCCGCCCCCTGCAGGGCTTCAGCAATCAGCTCCCGGCTCTCTTCGGCAGCCTGGGCCCCAACTTCGGGGTCGGCTCCCGCTCCCAGACCCTTGGTCAATTGTTCGCCAATCTGCAGTAAAACTTCGGCATTGGAGGCCAAAAGAGCCTGGGCATCGGTGTTAACCGAAATAAACTCCACGCCTTCCAGCCCGGAATCAATCATCCTGTTTACGGCGTTATTGCCACCGCCGCCCACTCCAACAACTTTTATTTTCGCAAACCGTTCCATATCGGTTCCATATTCTAACATGGAAGGGCTCCCTCCCCTTTAAAAAGTATCCTTAAGCTTATCACCAATTTTTTTCAGGTACCCCCAGAAAGAATTTGTAATGGGGGTCCTTTTTTCTGGTTTGCTGCCCATACCATAATACATCAGGCCTATGGCTGTAGAAAAAACCGGAGGAGCCAGGACATAACCCAATCCTGCTTCTCCCGAAGCTCCTTCTCCCAGTTCATTCAAGCCCTTTACCTCCTCCGGATAGCCCAGGCGGACAGGGATTTCCAGTATGTCCCCCGCTACTTCCATGGCACCATTCAGAAGAGAACCGCCTCCGGTAAAAACAATTCCAGCCGGGGTTAAACCGGCATAACCCGATTCTTCAATCGCTTTTTTAATCATCTGAAAAATTTCAACCATCCGGGGCTCAATAATCTGGAGCAGCAGGGCTTTGGGAACCTGGCGTTCATCTTTACCGCTGGTGGTCAGTACAGAAATCATTTCATCAGAATCATCATCAATATTACGGGCGTGGCCGTGGACAACCTTCATTCTCTCGGCATTTTTTACTGCTGTCCGCAGGCCAACAGCGATATCATTGGTTACATGACTGCCTCCCACCGGTAATATCCTGGTATAGGCCAGTCCACCGTCTTTAAAAATTGCTACATCAGTGGTTCCACCCCCCATGTCCACCAGAACCACTCCCAGGTCTTTTTCATCAGGAGCCAAAACCGCATCGCTGACCGCAAGCAGATCAAGAATTATGCCCCGAGCATAAAGACCGCTTCTTTCCACCCCTTTTATCAGATTCTCCAGGGAGGTTGCAGAGGCGGTAACAATGTGGGAATGGACTTCTAAACGCACCCCGGACATTCCCTCCGGATCTTTTATTCCGGAATTCCCATCCACAACAAATTCCCGGGGGAGCACATGAAGAATTTCCCGGCTGGGAGGAATGGAAATAATCTGAGAAGCTTCAATAACCCTCCTTATATCCGATTCTTTTATTTCTTTTTTTTCTCCGGTCACTGCCACCATTCCGTGGGCATTCTGAGAAGCAATATGGGCCCCAGCAACCCCGACCCAGACTTCATCGATCCCCATTCCGGCCATTTGCTCGGCTCTTTTTAAAGCCATTCGAATAGCCTGGGCATTGCGCTCTATATCAATTACAACGCCCTTCCGAATTCCTACCGATGGACTGAGTCCCACCCCCAGAACATCCAGGGTTCCATCTTCTTCGATTTCGCCCACGAGAGCACATATTTTGCTTGTCCCCACATCTAAGGTGGCAATTCTTTCCTTTCGGGGCATCTATCCGGGCCCCCTTTCAATTTTAAGCGTACTATAATTTATTTTCACCATCCGTAGCAAAATTCCTGTCAGATATTATTTTAATTTGTAAACTGGTCGACTTTTAAATCTTAAATCCAGGTATTGAAGACGGTCCAGGTCTTCTTCCAGCTCCTTTAAAAGGCTGCGGATTATGGCAACTTTTTCTCCGGGAGGAGACCCTTCACCCACAATAATTTTTCCCCCCTGCTTTAAAAAAAGGTTGATCTCTGCTCCCGGTCCCAGGGCAACGCCGGTAATCATATCCATAATCCAAAGATCAAGGTTTGCCAGCAAATCCAGGCAGAATAAAACGCTGCTTTCCTCAATTCTCCCCCCCTCTTTTAATTCCAGCCCCTCGGCTTCAATCAGGGGAAGATCCTTCTTATTCCTTTCTTCTTTTTGGGCAATGGAATACCCTTCTTCATCCACTAAAAAAAAATTTCCGCTTGATTTTAACCAGGCCAGGGGTTCCCTTTGCTCCAGGTAATAAACCATGGTGGAGGGAAATCTCCTGCTGACTGCAACTTCCTTGATAGCTGAATGCTGGCGGGCATAATTTTCCAGGTATTCCCGGTCGATATGGAAAATATTCTGGCCCAGGACCTCCTCCCGGGGAATTATTAATTCTTGTTCCAGCCCGGAGCCTCCGGTCATTTCCAGGTTTTTAACCTGGAAAAATTCTGAATTTAAAAACCATATAAAACCCAGGACCAGGAAAAAAATAATCAGAATCCGAAAAAAACGGGGTTTAATCATTTTTTTCCTCACCGTTCACAGAAATCAATTCAATTTCAGCCCCCAGAGCCTTCATTTTTCCCACCAGATCCTCATAACCACGCTGAATATGTTCAATATCTGTTATAACAGTCTCACCCTCAGCAGCAAGCCCGGCCAGGACCAGGGCTGCACCTGCCCGGAGGGCGGGAGGGGATTCAACAAAAGCACCAAACAGGCGGTCAACCCCCTGGACAATTGCTGTTCGTCCTTCAACTCTGATCCGGGCTCCCATCCGCTTGAGTTCTTCTGCATGTTTCATCCGGTTTTCAAAAATATTCTCACTGATCAGGCTGGTTCCCTCCGCCAGGGCCATAAGAGCCATAAACTGGGGCTGCATATCAGTAGGAAACCCGGGATAGGGCTGGGTTTTAATTTCCAGAGGATTAATTTTTTCATCCGTGGGCAGCAGGGTCAGGGTTTCGCCTTCTACCCGAACCTTAAAACCGGCCTCATCAATTTTGGCCAGAGTTGCTTCCAGGTGTTCCGGAATAACATTGTGCAGCTTAACCTCTCCCCGGGTAATTGCCCCTGCTAAAAGAAAAGTCCCCGCTTCAATCCGGTCTGGAATAACAGTGTGTTCGCAGGCTTTAAGGGTTTTTTGGCCGCTAATTTTAATCATATCGGTTCCTGCTCCAAAAATATCCGCACCCATGGAGTTCAAAAAATTTTGCAGATCGACTATTTCCGGTTCCCGGGCAGCATTACGAATTACGGTAACTCCCTGAGCCCGAGCGGCTCCCAGCATAATGTTTTCCGTTGTTCCTACACTGGGAAAATCCAGGTGAATTTCCTTGCCCTGTAGCTGAGAGCTCTTTCCGGCAATAAAGCCGTGGCTCTCCTGGAAAACAGCATCCATCTGTTTAAAACCTTTAATGTGCCAGTCTATGGGGCGGGGGCCAATACTGCAACCTCCAGGCTGGGAAATCCTTACCTTACCAAACCTCCCCAGTAAGGGGCCCATAAAAAGGATGCTGGCTCTCATTTTTCGCATCAGTTGGTCAGGAATTTCAATAGAATCAATCTGGCGGGTATCAATAAAAATGGAATTCCCCCGCTGTTCAACCCGGCCCCCAAGAGAAATTAAAACCTCTCTCATTACCGCAATATCTTTAAGTACAGGGATATCATGGAGAATAAATTCTCCGGGATGAAGAACCGTGGCGGCCATAATCGGTAATGCGGCATTTTTGGATCCACTGATCTTAATTTCACCCTGTAGTGGTTTTTCTCCTTTTAGTATTCGAATTCCTTCCATTATTCCTCCCCCTGCCCGGAACTGGCTGCTCTACCTGATTTAAGATAATCCAGTACTAAAGGGCCAACCTGATGAATATCCCCTGCTCCCAGGGTTAAAAGCAAATCACCCTCTTTCATTTCTCGAGCAATTAGTTCCGGAATTTTTTCCATTTTTGCGCAGAAAACCGCCCTGGCCCCCAGGAGCTCCGCCAGTTTCTCTCCGCTTACTCCCGGGATAGGTTCCTCGGAAGCGGCATAAATTGGGGTTATAATTACCCGGTCCGCCTGACCCAGGGCCTGAACAAATTTATCCATAAAATGAGCCGTGCGGGTAAACCGGTGGGGCTGGAAAATAGCCAGGATACGGCCGGGATTTTCACTGCGGGCAGCGGCAATGGTAGCCGCTATTTCTGTGGGATGATGCGCATAATCATCAATAACCTGGAGCCCACGGGAGTTTCCTACAGGTTCAAAGCGGCGCTGCACCCCCTGATAGGCTTCCAGACCCATTTTAATCCCTTCAAAATTCAGGCCCAGAGTCAGCCCAATGCCCACAACCCCCAGGGCATTGTAAACATTGTGGCGTCCAGGCACATTTAATTTAATACTTCCCAGTTTTCTACCCTGAAAATAAACATTAAAAACACTGGACCGGGAAGCCAGCTCTATTTCACCGGCCTGCAGATCCCCCTCCTTACAACCAAAGGTCAAAACGGGAGCAGCAGGCCTTACCTTACTTAGCAATTCTTTTACCCCGGGATCATCACAGCCCATAATCAGCTGACCCTGAGGTGCAACTTTTTTTACAAAGCGCTGAAATACATCCAGGACCATTTGATAGGAAGAATAATAATCCGGATGATCCAGTTCTATGTTGTTAATCAGGGCAATATGAGGGGATAAAAAGAGAAAGGAACCGTCACTTTCATCAGCTTCTGTTACCACCACTTCCCCCCGGCCCAGTTTGGCATTCCCCCCCAGATCGTTTAATTCTCCTCCGATTAAAACCGTGGGGTCCAGACCGTACTTTTCCAGGACCAGAGAAACCATGGAAGTGGTTGTGGTTTTGCCGTGGGTTCCAGCAACAGCAATCCCCTTTTTATCAGCCATTATGCGGGCAATCATCTCCGCTCTCTGCCAGACAGGAATACCTCGCCGGCGGGCTTCCTGAACCTCGCAATTTTCTTCTGGAACCGCTGCTGAAACCACCACAACCCGGGCCTGGCCCAGGTTAGAAATTTCATGGCCAGTATTAATTCGAGCTCCAGCCTGGCGGAGATTATCCAAAGCATTTGAATCTTTAAGATCAGAACCACTTACCTGATATCCTTTTTCCAGCAGGAGGCGGGCAATTCCACTCATGGAAATTCCACCTATTCCGACAAAATGAAAGGGCCCTTGGCCATTCAAACTTTCTATGCCTGAAGGGACCTGTTCCATAGACCTCACCACCCCAGATAACTCTATCTGCCCTCCCCCAGAACCCTTTCCATCACTTCCGAAATCTGGTCCAGGGCGTTTGGCTGCTGCAGGGCAGATGAGTTTTTTCTCATTTTTTCCAACTGATTATGATCATTGAGCAATTCTTCTACCATCCCTCCCAGTTTTCCTGCATCCAATTCTGCATCGGGCAAAATAATTGCAGAACCCTTTTCCTGTAAAAACCGGGCATTGGCCTTTTGATGGTCTTCGGCAGCATGGGGATAAGGTATTAATACCGCCGGCAAATCCCGGGCCATAATTTCTGCGACTGTGGTTGCTCCGCTGCGCCCCACAAAAAGATCGGCTGCAGCCAGGACCTGCCCCACATTTTCGATATATGCTTTTAGCCTGATCTGAGAACCCTCTCCGGTTCTTATTTCTTCCTCCCGGTAGGATTGTTCTACCTGGGAAAAGTTATCCCTGCCGGTAGCATGATAAATTCTCCAGTTGGAAGGGAGATCCGCTTCTTTTACCCAATTTACTACCGCCTTATTTATAGAGCGGGCCCCCTGACTGCCACCCATAATTAAAAGCATCCGATCTTTTTCCTCCAGTTCAAGTTCCTGACGAGCCTTTTCCCGGTCGTACTCCAAAATTTCCGGGCGAACTGGATTTCCGGTAACTAAAAGTTCTCGGGACCTTTGCAGGTGATTTCTGGCGGGGGGCATACTGATACAGACCACCCTTGCTTTCCGGGCCATAATCCGGTTGGTCAGGCTGGGATAGGCATTTTGTTCATGCAGAATAATAGGTATCCTCAGGAAAAAAGCCGCCAGAAGGGGAGGCCCGGCCACAAAACCGCCGGTCCCAATAATTAAATCCGGCCGGAATTTGCGAAGAAAGGACCAGGACTGCCAGGTCCCCCGCAGAGCATTACCCCCGGCCCGGACCAAGCCCAGCAAATTTTTCCGCGGGATGGGGGAAACGTCAATAGGAATCAGTTTAAAACCCGCTTCGGGAACAACCTGACCTTCCAATTTATCCTTATGGCCCAGGAAAACTAATTCAGCCTTTTTTTCCCAACTGCGGGCAATGGCCAATCCCGGGTAAATGTGCCCCCCGGTCCCCCCACCTGTTATAACTATTCGCATATTTAAGCCTCCTAGCTCCTCAACTGCCGGGAAATATTCAACAGTATCCCCACTGAACTCAACATGATTACCAGGGATGAACCCCCGTAACTGATGAAGGGCAGGCTGATCCCCGTTACAGGCAGGGAGCCGGTTACAACTCCGATATTAATCAAAACCTGAACCATTATCATGGCAGTTAGCCCGACCGCCAGCAGAGTCCCCAGGAGATCGGGAGCATTAATGGCAATGGCCAGACCCCGCCAGGCCAACAGGAAAAAGAGAACCAGGATAAGTACCCCTCCGATCAAACCCAGTTCTTCTCCCAGAACAGCAAAAATGAAATCCGTGCTGGGCGCTGGCAGGTAAAAGAATTTTTGCTTGCTCTGTCCGAAACCCAGGCCAAATAACCCCCCCGACCCCAGGGCATAAAGGGATTGGATAATATGAAACCCAGAATCCAGGGGGTCCTGCCAGGGGTTAAGAAAGGCCAGAAAACGCTGTCTGCGATAGGCTTCCCCCATCACGAAATAGTACAAAAACGGGGCAGCAACAAGTACCAGAACTCCCAGGTGCTGCAATTTTACTCCCGCGGCAAATAACATTAAGAACATCGTTATCCCAATGCTGACTGCAGTTCCCAGATCGGGTTCCAGAATTATCAAATACAAAAACAGGGCAATAATCAGAAGGGGAGGCCAGAGCCCTTCCAGGCTTTTTATCACCTTTTCATTTTTTCCAGCCAGATAGCCGGCCAGATAAATAATCAGGGCAAATTTGGCTACCTCCGAGGCCTGAACCACTACCGGCCCAAAAACCAGCCAGCGCCGGGCCCCTCCGGCAATATAGCCAACCTGGGGAATGAGAACAATAATTAAAACACCCAGTGCCACCAGGATGATTACTCGCCCTATTTTGCCCCAAAAATGATAATCAATTCTGGCCAGGAATAACATGGCCCCCAGCCCTATTGCGGCCCAGGCCACCTGCCTCTTAAAAAAATAATATGTATCACCAAAATTGGAGAGAGCCTGGATGGAACTGGCCGAAAGAACCATTATCAGCCCGATCCCTACCAGGGTCAATACCACTATTAAAAGGAAAATATCAATTCCCCTTCGTTCCATGCTCCCTCCTCCTTTTCAATCCCCGGAACAGATCCCGGAATTGCTCACCCCGTTCCCGGTAATCCTTAAACCTATCCCAGCTGGCAGCCCCCGGGGAAAAAATTATACAGTCTCCCGGCCGGGCCTGATCCCAGGCCCGAAAGAAGGCTTCCTCCAGAGATGCCGTGCTGGAAAAATTGCTGAACCCGATTTCTTCTACCGCCCTGATCAGGGCTCTTTTGTTCTCACCCGTTATTATCAGGGCCCGCACCTCTTCCCCCGCAATGGCCCGGGCCATATCCTCCAGATCCAGACCTCGATCCTGGCCTCCGGCAATCAGAACTTTGGGACCCGGCAGACCCCGTAGAGCTGATGCAGTGGCCTGGGGATTGGTTCCCTTGGAATCGTTAATAAAGCGGATCCCTTCCACTTCCCCCAGAATTTCCATGGTATGGGGCAGCCCCGGAAAAGAAGCAGTTTCCCGGGACAGGTCTTCCGGGTTAACACCCAGAAGCCCGGCAATACCCGCTGCCACTAGGACATTGCCCAGGTTATGCCGGCCCGGAATTTTTACATCCGCGGTTTTTAACAGAATTTTTTCCTGGAGAGAACTGTACAGGCAGTCTTCCTCCACAAAAAAACCTGCCACCCTTTCTGCAAGGCTAAACCAGGCAGTGCGGGGTGTTATAGAATCCCGGTCCAGGGAACGCAGTCGATGGTCATCGAAATTTAAAATCAAAAGATCATTTTCTTTTTGCCGGGAATAAATCTTTTTTTTCAGGTCAAAATAGGTCTCCATATCCTGATGCCGGTTAAGATGATCCGGTGCAATATTTAGAATAACGGCAATATCAGGCCGAAAGCTTTCAATTAATTCCAGCTGAAAAGAGCTGACCTCTACCACCACCAGGTCGTTTCTTGCCATTTCTTCCACCCTGCTGATCAGGGGAACTCCAATATTCCCAGCAACAACTACCCGAGCATCAAGATGCTGGAGGTACTTGCCCAGGAGACTGGCCACAGTGCTTTTCCCATTGGTTCCGGTGATAGCAATAATCCGGGAGGAAAGAAAGCGACAGGCCAGTTCAATTTCCGACCATACCGGAATTCCCTGTCTTTTAGCTTCTCTAATTACGGGGATATCCGCCGGAACCCCCGGGCTGACAATTATCAGGTCCTTATCCTGATAAACCCGGGAGGTATGCCCCCCCAGCTCAGCCCACAACCCGGGAAACTGATCCAAAACCGGGGAATGAGAGCTGGCTTCACTGGCAAAAACCCTGGCCCCCTTCTTCTGTAAAAAATCAATAACTGCGGGGCCTGTTCTTTGACCCAGACCCAGGACAGTTACTTTCTTTCCCTTGAGGTCCACTACAACCCCCCCCATATTCCCAGCAGGGTGAATAAAGCGGCCACCAGCCAGAATCTAATTACCACCTGGGGTTCGGCCCATCCACTTAATTCAAAGTGATGATGCAGGGGGGTCATTTTGAAGATTCTACGTCCGCCGGTTAACCGGAAATAGATTACCTGAATAATTACAGAAAGCGTTATTATTACCAGCAAGCCGCCCAGGATTAAAAGTAAAAAACTCAGCTGCTGAAAAACAACAAGGGAGGCAATTAAACTTCCCAGCATGAGGGAACCGGTATCCCCCATGAAGACCCGGGCTGGATGACAGTTGTACCATAAAAACCCCAGGCAAATACCGGCTCCACTAATCCCCAGAAGCGCTCCGGTTTCATTCCCATAAAAGAGACTCAGTACGGTTAAGCCCAGAAGAATTATTGCAGAAACTCCTGCGGCCAGGCCATCCAGCCCGTCCGTCAGATTGACCGCATTGGCGGTTCCCAGGTATACCAGCACGGTCAAAGGAATAATTAACCAGCCCAGTTCAATATCTGCAGCACTCCAGGGGAGCAGCAGAGTAGTCCCCCCGGATTGAAACTGAAACAGATAAAACCCTACAGCCCCTCCCAGAATTGCCATAAAAACTATTTTGTGTCGGGCCTTCAGGCCCAGGGAACGGTCTTTTTTAATCTTGAAAAAATCATCCTGAAAACCCAGGAGGGTAAAGGCCCCGGTAATTAAAATGGTCCCCACCACAAAGGAATTTAGTTGACCTGCCCCGAGGGTGACCACCAGTAAAACCGGCCAGAAAAGGGCTCCGCCCATAGTGGGCACCCCTTCTTTTAGCCGATGGCTTTCCGGACCATCCTGCCGGATGCGCTGGCCCAGTTGCATTTTTTTTAGATAGTAAATCCAGAGAGGCAGGAACCCAACCATCAAGCCGGAGGTAATCAGCCCTGCTGCGATTATTCTGGACAAACCCTTCACCTCAATCCTTTAATCCTTGGACAATCTCTTCCATTTTTAACCCCCGAGAACCTTTAATTAAAACTGTATCTTTGCTCCGTAGAGATTTCTTTAAAAATTTAACAGCCTCCTGATTATTTTCCAGGTCAATAATTCTCCGGGAGGGCATCCCCCGGTCGCGGGCTCCCCTGCCAATTAGATGGCCTCCCGGCCCCCGGGTTAATAAAAGGTCCAGGTTCATATCAGCAATGTACTGGCCCAGTTCCCGGTGCAGGCGTTCTGAACCCGCTCCCAGTTCCAGCATATCTCCCAGGAGGGCAATTTTTCTATCTCCTCCGATTTCCTGGACAATATCCAGGGCATATCGCATGGAAGTAGGATTAGCATTATAGGAATCATTAATCAGGAGATAGCCCTTATCCATCATCTGAATTTCCATACGGTTACCGGAGAGTTCCACCTGGAGCAGCCCTTCTCCAATAGAGGTTTTCGAAATTCCCAGGTGCCAGCCCACAGCAATTGCAGCCAGGGCATTATAGGCATTATGTTTACCCACCAGGGGGACCCGGAAAAGTTGAAATTTATCAGCAATTGTTACCCCCAGGGCAATATGATTGTACCCCAGCTTTTTGATTTCTTCACCCCTAATTTGATTTCTATCCTCAAATCCAAAGGATATCCTGGTTCCAGGATAATTCTCGGCCAGGCCGACCACATAGGGATCATCGCCATTGAAAATTAAAACTCCATCCTCAGGTAGAGCCTCAACCAGTTCATTCTTGGCCCGGGCCACTCCCTCCAGATCCTGGAGAAACTCCAGGTGAGCAGGCCCTATATTGGTCAGAATGCCAATATCAGGGCGGGCAATGGAGCTTAAAAGGGCGATTTCTCCCGGGGAATTCATGCCCATCTCCAGGACTGCTACTTCATCCTCAGAGCCCAGTTGAAGCAGGGCTAAAGGCAATCCATACTGATTATTTAAATTCCCAGGAGTTTTTAGAGTAGGCCTGGACCTGCTCAGGACCGAGGCTACCAGATCTTTAGTTGTTGTTTTACCATTACTACCAGTAATTCCAATTATCAGGGGATCATATAAATCTCTCCAGTGGGCGGCCAGGGTCTGAAGGCCCTCCAGGGTATCCTCAACTTTAACTGCAAAACAATCTGCCCCGGGAGAAATATCCCTGGAGACTAAAAATCCTGCAGCCCCCCTTTCCCGAGCCTGATCAATATAATCGTGGCCATCTTTCTTTTCTCCAATAATTGCCACAAAGAGATCGTTCTTTTGCACCTGCCGACTATCAATCGTTACCCGGCTAAAACTTTGATCCTCGGGGCCGGTAAGAATTCCATTTAGGACCCTGTTTAAAGCTTTAGCACTCATCATCGGCATTCTGATCCCCCCTTTTTAACCGTTCAATAGCCTGCCGGGCCACTTTCCGATCATTAAATGGGTATAAATGACCACATATATCCTGACCTGTTTCATGACCTTTACCAGCGATTAAGAGCAAATCTCCTTTTTCCAGTAGTTCTACCCCCCGGCCAATGGCCCGCTCCCTTTGCGGAATTATCTCAGCCTGTACTCCTTTGACCAACCCTTTTTTCATATCATCCAGGATCTGTTCCAGGGGTTCATGGCGGGGATTATCAGAAGTCATAATTACAATGTCAGACAGATCGGAGGCAATTCTGGTCATCTCCGGCCTTTTGCTTCGATCCCTTTCTCCACCACAACCAAAAACCAGTATTAACCGGCCTGCGGTAATATCACGAGCCGTTTGCAGCACCCGGGCCAGGCTGTCCGGGCTGTGGGCAAAATCAACCACAATCGCAAAATCTTCTTCGGGGGAAACCAGTTCAAAGCGGCCGGGGACACCCTTTATTTCTTCCAGGGCAGAAGACAGAGCAGGTAACTCCAGACCCAGGGAAAGCCCTGCCCCCACTGCCGCCAGGGCATTATAGGCGTTAAAAGAACCGGTCATTTTTAATTTTATTTCCTGGCTCTTTCCCTGCCAGAAGACATTAAGGGTCAGGCCTGCAGCATCAATTCTTATGATCTCCCCATTCAGTTCTCCCTGACCCCTTAGAGAATAGGTCAGGACTTTACCTCTGCAGACTCGGGCTATAAATCCGGCCTCCTCGCTATCCCCATTAATAACCCCCACTCCGTCCCTTTTTAAATAATTGCTGAATAAAAGACTTTTACTGTGCAGGTAATCTTCAAAGGTCTGATGGAACTCCCCGTGTTCAGGGGACAGATTGGTAAAAATAGCTACATCAAATTCCAATCCCGCCACCCTTTTTAGCTTTAGAGCATGGGAGGAAACTTCCATGACCGCGTGGGTTGCTCCCCGGGAATTGATCCAGGCCAGGTATTCCTGAATATCGAGGGATTCCGGAGTGGTCAGGACCCCGGGACTTTCATCATCCCGAAACCGGTTGGTTACAGTTCCAATTAACCCGGGTTTTTCCCCGGAGGCATCCAATATTTTTTCCACCATAAAAGAAGTTGTTGTCTTTCCATTGGTCCCGGTTATCCCCACCAGGCCTAGTTTTTCTCCTGGATTGTCATAAAAAGCTGCACCAAGCAGGGCCAGGGCCAGACGGCTGTCTTCAACCTGTATATAGGGCAGATCATAATCTCCCTGGGCCTCAACAATTAAAGCTGCTGCCCCACGCTTTTGGGCTTCATTTATAAAATCATGGCCGTCAAAACGAAACCCTTTTATGGCAGTAAAAAGACTTCCCTTTTTGACCCGGCGGGAATCATAGGTCACTGATTTTATCCTGATAGCCGGGTCTCCCACCAGTCGGATCCCGGAAACAATCTTTTGAACCTGGTTTAAATTCATAATTAGTCCCCTTTTTCGGGAATCATCAACGCAAATTTAAGATTATTTCTTCGCCCTGCGGCCAGAAATCCCCTGCTTTTGGTTCCTGATTATGGACTCTTCCACTACCGGTTATATTGACCTGAAAGCCCAGTGAAAAAGCCAGGTTCTCTGCTTCTTCCCGGCTTAAGCCACGGAAATCAGGAACCAGGGTAAAATAATCTTTCATTCTGGGCGCATCATCAGCAAAAAATAGAATTATTGTAGTTCCGGGCGCAACTTCTGTTCCCGGCCGGGGAAGTTGCTCAGCAATTCTTTCTCCCTGACCTTCCAGGTTAACATTAAACCCCATCGTTCGCAGCCTTTCCATACCCTGTTCGGGAGAAAGCCCCACTACATCTGGAATTCTTTGTTTCCCGGTTTCGGCCTCAACCTGGGGAATTTCTTCCCTTACCGTAGGCCGCATTTCCAGGTAGCGGATTGCCTCCCTACCCACTTCTCGAAAAATGGGAGCCGCTACCTGGCTGCCATAAAATGGTTCGCTGGTAACCTCATAAAGAACCACTCCAATAATTAATTGTGGATCATCCACCGGTAAAACCCCTACAAAAGAAGAATCGTAAGCCTCCCGATCATAATGTCTTGCGGTTCCCGTTTTTCCTCCAATCTGATATCCCGCTATCTGGGCCTCCGCTCCCGTTCCAGCATCTACTGCTGCCGCCAGAAGGGCCATGGTCATTTCGGCAGTTTCTTTGGAGATAACCTGATTCAACACCCGGGGCCCAAAACCCTCTATCAGGTTACCCTGACTATCCCGAACTTCCTGAATTAACCGGGGCTCCATTAAAAATCCTCCATTGGCTACAGCAGCAGTGGCCATAACCATCTGCAACGGAGTCACGGCAATTCCATGGCCGAAGGACATGGTGGCAATTTCCACCGGTCCCAGCTGATCAAAAGGGTAAATCCGACCCGAGCTTTCACCGGGCAGATCAATCCCCAACCTGCTGCCGAAGTTAAAGCCCTGAACATATTTATAGAAATTCTCAACACCCAGTCTATTGCCCACCTGGACAAAACCGGGATTACAGGATTCAGTAAAAATTTCCAAAAAATTCAGCGTGCCGTGCCCTCCCTCTCTCCAGCAGCTGATTGTCTCGGGCCCAACTTTGATCTGCCCCGGATCAAAAAAGAGGTCTTCAGGATTAACCACCCCTTCCTCCAGGGCTGCCGCAGCAGTTATTATTTTGAAAGTAGACCCGGGTTCATAACTATTACCAATGGCAGTATTTCTCCAGGCACTGGATGTATAGGACTGGAAATTGTTAGGGTCAAAACCCGGGTAATTGGCCATGGCCAGGATGTCACCGCCCCGGGGATCAACCACTATAACACTTCCCCCCCGGGCTTCGTGTTGCTGCATTGCCTTTTCCAGTTCTCTTTCAGCCAGATATTGCAAAACCTGATCAATGGTCAGGTAAACATCATAGCCATCCTGGGGTGGCTGAAAAAGCTCAATCCCCTGGGGAATTTCCTGACCCAGTCCGTCTCTTTCTGTTGACATTCGGCCCGGCTGTCCCTGCAGATAATAATCCATGATCAGTTCAATTCCTTCCAGACCATGATTATCAATTCCAGCAAACCCGATTATATGAGAAGCCAGTTCTCCCTGGGGGTAAAATCTCTTGCTTTCTTCAATAAAAATTATTCCTGATAAGTCCCAGCTGCGGATGGTTTCAGCCCGGGTATCATCAATTTTTCTTTCTAAATAAATTGCAGCCCGGGGCTGGGTGATCCTTCTCAGGATTTCTGAATAAGAGAAGTTTAGAATTCCCGCCAGTTCCCGGGCCGTTTTTTCCGGATTTTCAATTTCAGGGGGCAGTGCCACTACCGTTTCTGAGCCGGAACTGATAGCCAGTTCTCTTCCCAGACGATCAAAAATTACTCCTCTTTTTGGTTCAAGCTGCAGCATCCGCAGTCTCTGATCGCTGGCCCTCTGCCCCAGAACATCAGCCTGGCCAATTTGTATGTAGAAAAGGCGGGCAAAAATTGCCAGTAATAGAATAATAAAAAAAACGAATAGAATAATTATCCGCTTTTTAATTGTCAGCACACCCTGATTCAATTTCCATCACCCCTTATTCTCCCAGAGCACCTGCTGCTACTGTAGCCTGATCCCTGACCCACTGGGCCAGGTCACCAAAAAACCCAGCAAAATTAACCTCAAAGCTCCGGGTTGGCAGTTCTTTTCCTGTCTCTGCCAGCCGAGGCTCAGGTGGGGTCAGAACAAGGTATTCCTGTTGCTGGGGCGGGACCATGGCCAGATCCTGCCGGGCCCTTTTTTCTATTTGCCGCAGGTTGGTTTTTCCGGCCAGTTGCAGTCTTAAATCCCGGTTATCATTTTCCAGGGAATTAATCTCTCGCTGCAGAGTTTCTATTTCAAAACTAACGGCTGAAATTTCAGCCTGTAAAACCAGAAAGCTGAATCCCAGGGCCACACTGATTACAATCAAAATTATATAGAACCAGGGCAGGGAGGTTTTCACCCGTGGTGGTTTTTCTTTTTGGGATCCAGGATTATAAACTACACTCTTATGATAATTCTTTACCATTTCCTATTTCTCCTCCTTTCCCTTTCCACTTTCCAGTTTTTCCGCTACCCTGAGTTTTGAGCTCCGGGCCCGTCGATTTTTGGCCAGCTCCTCCTGATCAGGTTGAATGGGTTTCCTGGTTAAAACCTTGGCACGGGGCCCGGAGCAAACACAGGGTAAATCCCTGGGGCAGTTGCATTGACTCAAATCTCGAAAGATTTTTTTGATTACCCGGTCTTCTAAGGAATGGAAGGTGATAATTGCTATTCTGCCCCGGGGTAACAGGTAATCAACCAACCTTTCGATGGTTAAACCCAGATCTTTCAATTCTTCATTTACTGCTATCCGCAGGGCCTGAAAAACTCTCCGGGCGGGATGACCTCCTGGATCATAAGGGACCACCCCTTCAATCAAACGAGTAAGCTGCTGGGTAGTTTTGATTCTATTATTCTTTCTCTCCCGGACTAAAGCCCGGGCGATTTTTCGAGCCCATCTTTCCTCACCATATTCTTTAAAAATTCGCGCCAGTTCTGGGACTGATAGCTGATTTAATAATTCTGCAGCAGTGGTTTTCTCCCGGGGATCCATTCTCATATCCAGGGGACCATCGTAATGATAACTGAAGCCCCTTTCCGGCGAATTCAGTTGATGGGAAGAAAGCCCCAGATCCAGAAGAGCACCACCCAGTTTACTGACCCCGGCCCGTTCCATAAAGCCGGGAAAATCTTTAAAATTACCCTGATAGAGCTTAACCCGATCTTTCCAGTTTTCCAGGTTCTTTTCTGTTTCCTGAAGGGCCTGGGGATCCCGGTCAATTCCGATTATCTGAATTTTTTCATTTATTTCCAGGAGCCTCCGGCTGTGTCCGCCCCCGCCAATGGTTCCATCCAGAAGCGGCCCTTCTATTTCTCCCAGAAATTTTTGAACCTGTTTAACCAGGACCGGTTGATGAAATTCACTCATCACAATTCCCTCCGCCCCGGCTATATTCCTAATTCATCCATTGTTTCCGCAATTTCTTCGTAAGAATCCCGGGCCTGATTTATGTAGTCTTCCCACTTTTCTTTGCTCCAGAGTTCAATTCTATCTGCAACCCCAATAATCACCACATCTTTCTTGATTAAACCATGATCCCGCAGATTATTGGGCACGGAAATTCGACCCTGTTTATCAAATTCACACTCCGCGGCCCCCGATAGAAGATAGCGGACAAAAGCGCGGGCATCCTGACGGGTGAGAGGAAGGCTTTTCAATTTTTCTTCTAAGATCTTCCACTCCTGCACGGGGTACACGAAAAGGCAGTTATCCAGGCCCCGGGTAATAACAAATTTTTCTCCCAGGGTCTCCCGGAAACGGGCAGGCATTATTACTCTTCCTTTTTCATCCATGGCATGTCGGAATTCACCCATGAACATTTTCAGCCACCGCCCTTTACCTTTTTACCCCTGTCCCCCACTTTCCCCCACTTTGTACCACTTACTTGCTATATTCTCCCCCCACCAATATTCTCCTTCTTTTCACCAAAAAAAAATGTCACTTTTTTGCTTTATTTTTTTATCTTATTACCACATCATTATTCCCGCGAAAAATAAAAAACAGGGGAGCAGAATTAACTGCTAATCCCTGATTTCCTCTAAGGGTTTTTTCCGGGTATGAAGTTTAATTATTTCCCGTTTGCCCCTCCCCCTTCTTTTTCAGTTCCAATAGACGGGCCGGCCCAATTATTTTCTCCCCGTATTTATCCTGAAGACGGTCAATAGCTGTTACCATCTGCTCTTCTTTTTTCTTCTTCTCGGGGGAAAAAAGCCGGGGTTGATTGCGCCCGGCCGGGCTTAAGCCTGAAACGGAAATCCCCACCAGTCGGAAATAAGAACCGGCCAGATCCTGTTTTTCAAGGATTTCTTTGCCTGCTCTGAATATTTCAGCCCCCCAGCAGGTAGGCTCCTCCAGGGTTTTTCGCCTGGAAATTGTAGAGAAATTTTTAAACCGAATTTTTACTGTTACCACTTTCCCCATCAACCCTTTTTTCCGCATCCGGCGCCCCACATCTTCAGCCAGGGAGCATAACACAGCCTCCAGGTATTCCAGGTCCCGGGTATCCTTTAAAAAAGTATGCTCCCGGCCTACGGATTTCACCTCGTGTTCTGTTTCCACCGGCCGGTCATCAATGCCCTGGGCCAGGTGCCATATCAGGCGCCCGTTGCTGCCCAGGCTAGATTCCAGGAGCTTCATTTCCATCCGGGCTATCTGCCCGATATGGTATATCCCTCTTTCCTGGAGAAAAGCAGCGGTTTTCTCCCCCACTCCCCACAATTTCTCCACCGGCAGACTGTCCAGAACCTCCCTGATTCTATCCGGAGTTATAATAACCAGGCCATCCGGCTTTTCCAGATCTGAAGCCAGCTTGGCCAGAAATTTATTAGGGGCCAGACCCAGGGAAGCAATCAGGCCCAGCTGTTGTTTAATCTCCTTTTTAATCTCCCGGGCCATTTCCAAAGCCGAACCGAATAAACCCTGACAGCCAGAAATATCCAGGAAAGCTTCATCCAGGGAAAGAGGTTCCACCAGGGGAGTAAAACGGCCCAGTATTTCCATTAAATCCCGGGAAACCCTGGCGTATTTTTCCATATTTCCATCCAGAAAAATCCCGTGAGGACAGCGCCGGTAGGCTTCAATCAGGGGCATTGCTGATTTCACTCCAAAACATCTGGCTTCATAAGAAGCAGTAGAAACTACTCCCCGCTGCCGGGGATTACTACCTCCTATAATAACCGGCTGGCCGGATAAATCTGGATTATCCCTGATTTCAATGGCAGCAAAAAAAGCATCCATATCCACATGAATAATCTTTAATCTGTCCACAGTCTTCACCCCTGATCCAATTATAGCACATATGTTCGTAAAATAAAACTAAGAGCTATCTGCGATTCGCAATTTGGATGTAACAGTCCCTCCAAAAACTATAAATCCAACTAATGCCTGTGGAGTTTAAGCAGAAAATATAACTAAAATTTTTTGGGTTTGAATTTGTGTTACGAATGCACAGTTTTTCGGGTATAGCAAACTATAGCCAAAGGATTAATTTTTTTTGGCTTTCTGACCATCTGATTTTTAACAAACCACTCTGGGTTAATTACTGTTTTTTCGGTTTATATCCTGGATAAAATTGGTTCCATTTTAGCTCTTATTTCATCACTACAATTCATCACCAATTGCATCGCCTCCCAGAAGGAAAATATTCCAAAGCAATGGCCTGCATAGATAATAATCGGTGTCGGACCTTCTTCTGTATAATTTTTTGCAGCTACCGGCAATGTTTTTCCACAATATTTGGACCCTTCTTCGGTGGTGGTATAAATCTGGAAAAAAAGATAGCCCACTAACAACATAACTATATGGAAAGCGATCACATGAAACTTTGTACTCTTAAAATCTTCCAGCTGCCAGAAGTCCTTTATCTGTCGGAAATCTTCTTCGATTTCTGTCCTCA
>PWFS01000198.1 GCA_003554145.1 Halobacteroidaceae bacterium
CCTCAATTATTTCCCCTTCCAGTTCTACTCCCTCATAAAACTGGCGAATATGTTCCTGATCGTCTCCATATACTTCCAGGTGACCACGGACCTGAACCTTTTTGGTATCAGTGCCTTCCACCTTAATTACTCCCTCCCGGTGCCCCTCAATTACCAGCACTTCAGCGGCCTCCAGGTCCAGGGAATATTCTTTTTCCTCCACGACCTTCGCTGTCAGCCCCACAGATATCAACAGCAGGGGTAAAATAAGCAGCAAGGCCTTCCGGTACACCTTTAATCCCTCCTTACAATAGTTCCAGGGATTCACTCTCCCGGGTTATGTCTGGCTGAAAATTGGCAATAAGCAGGTGCCTGGTCTTTTTATCATTGCGGTTCTGAAAACTGACCAGGTAATTTTTGGCAAAAGAAGCCATCCAGAAACCCCGGTTGCGGTAGAGAGCCCGGATTAATGCACTGTTTTTTATTACCAGTAGGAAACGAGCCTCTATATCATACAAAATTCGGGCCAGGCGTTCCTGATCCTCCCCACCAAAAGGATTGCCGGCATAGGTGGAAAAGTCGGAGTCATAGGGTGGGTCCAGGAAAATGAAATCAGCAGGACCGGGATTAACCTGATCCAAAAAATGAGCAAAGTCAGTACAGGAAAAATGGGTTTTCTGCAGGTGGCAACGAAGTTCCGGGTCATCAAGTGCAGCAATCTTTTTCTTAAAATCCCTGCGGTTATAGCTTATACCCCCGTAGGGGACATTGAAATGTCCCTCTTTATTATACCTGAACATGGACGAATAACAAAATTCCCGGAGAAAATAAAACAGGGTCAGGCGAAAAATTGGAGTGAACCAGAACTCCGAACAGTGATTATATAGAAAGCGAAGGTGATTATAGTAAGCTCCTTTCAGGGCACTCTCTATGTTTTTCAGGTAGTCAACAGGGGGCAGGGGACCTTTTTTTTGTTCCAGGGCTACCATCCGCTGCAGTTTGCGGGTCAGGCTTTCCATTAAAGCCCGTTGTAGCTGTTCCCCGGGGTATTCCTCCCCGGTTTCTATGGCCTCCGGCCAGAGCCACAGCTCTGCCAGCAGATCCTGGATTAAAGGCTGCAAAAAACCCACCACCTTCTTCCGGTTGCTGCTTCCTTCTTTTAATTCAATCAGTTCCCTGGAATTACTGTCCACCAGATCCCCCAGCAACTCCCACCTTTCCCATATTTCCCCCAGGCCATTCATCAGGGGCCGGGGGTCTTTCTGCAGGTGGGAATAGAGGGCCATTAATTCTGGAGAGCGATCATTGACCCACATTTTATCGGCGTCTACTGCCAGATAAACTGCTCCCCCTCCCACAAAAGGCTCCAGGTAATAGCGGCAGTCCCGGGGAAAAAGCGGCAGGAGTAAGGGTAATTCTCGACCCTTGCCCCCAGCCCATTTTATCAGGGGGGGGAGGCGCCTGTTTCTGATCATGCTCCTCCACCTCCAGCAGTGTAGAAGGGAATATACTGGGGTTTATCGGTAAAAAACAGGCCTTTTTCTCCAACCTGTTCTCCTGTCAGGCGTTCCCAGTAGCGAGCATAGGCCTCTACCTGGGGCCGGTAATAACTTATTAATTCCTGCAGGTGTTCTTCATTTTCCACCCTATCACTCTTATAGTCCACAATTACCCAGGATCCCCTGTCGGAAAAAACCAGGTCCGCACTGCCGGTAAGGTACAGATCACCCTCCCGCAGCCCAAAGCTGGCCTCCCTGATGACCCGGTCGGCGCTGGACAACCTTACCCACAGGGGTGAATGAATAATCTCCTGTAGCTTCTGGCACAGAAGAGTTAATTCTCTGGCAGCAAGTCCCTCTTCCTGCAGCAGCTGTTGAAGAACATTATCCGGAGGAATATTCTGCCCGGTCATTATCTCCAGGGCGCGATGGATAACATTACCCCAGGCTGCTCCTCGACCTGTTATCCCGGTTCTCTGTGGATATTCACCCTGACCCACCATTTCGGTTACGGTTTTTCTCTGAAAACCTTTTTCCTGCAGCCGGCTCAGAACCTCTTTCTGATTTTGATAGAAATTTTCCCGATCATTGGCTGTAACTGGCCGGGAGATTTCCGAATCAGGACTGAAAACCCCCTCCTCCAGTTCCGGTTCCTCCTCTAAATATGGATTGAGGGGGTACCAGAAACTGTTTGATTCCTTACCTCGATAAACAGAAACTATCAAAATCTCCTGGGCCCGGGTGGCTGCCACATAACGTAGACGATCCTTTTCGGCCTGGAGATACTTTTCCTCCTGCCCCTTATAGTAATCCCAGTCCGGAGGTCGAGCCCGGGCCCCGTCTTTTATCTCCAGATAACCCCAGCCCTGATTCCCCTTCCGGGTCACGTGCATCCGGGGAGGAATTTTGCTTTCGTGGGAGGGGTCGGCCAGGAAAACAACCGGTGCTTCCAGGCCCTTGGCCTTATGCAGATTCATCAACCGAACCCCCACCAGATCCCCGCGGGGATCAATTTCCTCCTCTACTCCGTTCTCCAGCAGTTCCTCCAGGAAATGCACAGCTCCAGCAAAATCCGTCGCCCCGGCCTGCTCTCTTTTCTCCACCAGTTCCAGGGCCTGCAGCAAATAGCCCGCCCGGCTGCGGCCCAGGGGTGCAGCCAGGGCCAGGGGGATGGCTCCCAGTTCTTCAATGATCCGGGCCAGGGCTCCGGCTGGATTAAGCTCCTGGCTCAATTTCCAGAAATATCTCATTTGCTTCCAGGCGGAGCCCAGGGCGGGCTCCAGCTTATGGGGTAAATCCGACAAAAAGGAAAAATAGCCCCTGGCCGAACGCAGCTCGTACAGTTCCTGATCACTGATTCCAAAGAAGACTCCCCGCAGGGCAGCAATCAAAGGTACCGGGTTATCCGGATCGCTAATGGCCCTTAAGATCGGCATTAACTCCACCAGTTCCTGACAGCCTTGAATATTCCCGCCTCCGCTGACCGTAAAAGGCAGGCCAGCTTTTTCCAGGGCCCGGGCATAAATGACCAGTGGTTTTTTATAAGGGATGATTATCAGGAAATCCTCGGGGCGGGCAGTTCTATCTTCGGCTTCAATATATAGCTCTCCAGCTACCGCCCGGGCTATGAAGGAGGCTATTCGCTCTGCCTCCAGGGAACAAATTTCCTCCTTATTATTTCCTTTAACCTTTTCAGTACCCAAAACCCGGATCGGGCTCGTCCCTTCCGGGGAGTGGCTCCGGAAATAATCCATATCCTGATAGGGAGCCTGATAAGGAGGATCTTCCTGTCCCAGAATGCTGGAAAAAACCCGGTTGGACCATTGCACCAGGGGCTGCAAAGAACGGAAATTGGTGGATAATTTCAGAACCCCTCCCCCTGTCTTTTCCATGATCTGCTTCACCCTGCTGTAGATATCTATATCTGCCCGGCGAAAACGATAAATACTCTGCTTGGGGTCCCCTACCAGGAATAGGGCTCCCGGTCGCGGTCTTATGTCCGCCCAGTTCTTCTCCCCCGAATCATCCCCGGCCAGGTAGAGCACAATTTCGGCCTGCAGGGGATCAGTATCCTGGAATTCATCAACCAGGAGACGGGTATATTTTTCCTTAAAATAACTGCGGACCTCGTCATTATCCCGCAAAAGCCGGGCTGTCTGGAGGAGAAGATCCTGATAATTCAACAGGTTTTCCCGCTGCCTCAGTTGGGCATAAAATTTTTCCGCTTCCTTTAGAAAATTAATGATCGGTTCATGGCAGTAGCGATGCCATTCCTGGAGGGCTGGTTCTACTGTTTTTTCCAGGAACTCTATCTCCTTATCCCTGGCCCATCGGCCCATATCCAGATCCGGCCATCGATTCAGGGTAACCTCGGGTTTATTACTCATGAAATCCAGCAGGCGCAGAAGAATTCGATCCCCTTCCAGGGTGAATTTTTCCCGCCAGCGCAGGCCCCGCCTGATTTTGTTCTGCAGTTTATCCCATCCCTTTTCCGGCTCTTCCCCGGGGAGATACTGCTCCATTTCATCCAGAAAACAATTGACTTCCTGCCGGGCTCGATTTAGAGTTTCCTGGGGGTACGGAACCTTTTTGGTAATCAACTCTATTTCCGGAAAATTGATCACCGCCTGGAAAGAACCTTCCAGCTCGGCGGCCTTAATATCCAGTCCGGCCAGCCCCTTAATCAGCTGCGGTTTTTCCGCCTGGGCCCAGAGTAAGAATTGTTCCCAGGCCCGACCCCTTATTCGCTTCTCCTCCTCCTCATCAATATCAACAAAACCCGGATCCAGGCCGGCTTCCACCGGGCGTTCCCTCAATATAAGGGAACAAAAGGAATGAATGGTTCCCACGAAGCCCCGCTCCATATTTTCCAGGGCCCGGCCGGCCCGACTGCGAGCAGGTTCTCCCTCTTCTTTTAAGGCCTTTTCCAGCCCCTCCTGGAAGCGTTCCTGCAGTTCTCCTGCCGCCTTACGGGTAAAGGTCAGGGCAGCCAGTTCCTCTACCTCCACCTCCCCCCTTATTATCAGGGCCACCATACGGTCCACCAGGCTGGTAGTTTTCCCTGATCCGGCTCCCGCTTCCACCAGGAAAGAACGGTCCAGTTCCCGGGTAATTCTGTCCCGGTCCTGCTGATCAGCCAGTCTTTTATTCATAGTCTTTCAGCTCCTTCCAGGTCTGGAGCTGTTCTGCTGCTCCATCGTTTAGCTTTTCTTCAAGCAACTTGGGGTCAGCAGGATAACGACAGGCCTCCTGATAATCACAATAGGAGCAATGACCGTAATCATAAATTGCCGGGAAGAGCCCTCCCTGCATTAAATCCATCATTTTATCCAGTATTTCCAGGAGTTTTTGTTCTTGAAATTCCCAGTTAATTTCCTGCCCCTCTCCCCGTTCCGAGGGGAAAAGATAACCGGCCTTTTCTACGGTGCCCGGCTCACCTTTTTTGTGCAAAAATTCTGCTGCAGCCCGGGCATATAGGGCGGGTTGAACCTGCCGACCACCGGCCCAGACCTGCCGGGGTGAATAGCGGCCCGCACCCCCCGTCTTATAGTCCCAGACCCAGAAGGAATTGCGGCCTCTAAGGAAATCAATACGATCAATTCGACCACAGATCTCCATTTCTCTCCCGGAATTGAGTTGAAGTGTCACGGGTTCCGCCAGGCCATCTCCTGCTTGC
>PWFS01000152.1 GCA_003554145.1 Halobacteroidaceae bacterium
ATCTCCCTCGCTACTATTACAATTCTGGCCCGGGAAATCCATACTCCCTCAGCCATTCTGGCAACATTAAAGGAAGCCCTTTCCAGCCTGGGAGAGAGTTTTCAGGGAATGATAGTTTTTGCAGCTACCATAGTACCCTGGGCGGTGGTAATTGTTCTGATTGGCTGGGTTTTAGTCTCTTTCTGGGGTAGAAAGGGGGATTAGCTCCCTGTTGCATGTTAGGTATCCCTGTGATAAAATTCAATAAAAGAACAAGGTTTTTCCGCGGACATAGCTCAGCCGGTAGAGCGTTGGCTTCCCAAGCCGAAGGTCGTGGGTTCGAGCCCCATTGTCCGCTCCAGTTTATCAGGGGGCTCCACCCCCCTTTACTTTTTTCGTTAACAGAACTGGCTGCAGCAGAATAATGTTAGCAGGTAGCAAATTAACAGTTGGATGAAAAGGGGAGCGAGTAAAGGCAATAAGCAGGTTTTGCCCCTTTTATTAATCCTGGGAGTTTTGATTGTCCCTGAAGAAGAGAAGGAAGTTTTTACAGGAGTTGATGGGTTTTGCAGGATTGCTGTTTGGGGTCTAGAATAGAAAAAAGGGTTAAAGGAGGAAAGGATTTTGCGAACAAAACAGGTTATGCGAAATAAGCCAGTAATGCTGGTCCTGTTATCTGTTTTGAGCCTGATTTTGCTCGGAGGGTGTCATATTTTTTTTGAAGATGATCGGCCTGATCTGGAAACCCCTCCGGAACTGGAACTGTCAAAAAAGGGTGATGAAGAAGTTATCTTCGAATTTGTTGATGATGAACAATGGCGTCAAAATTTGGAAGAAGTTACAATATACCTGGTAGCAGAACTGAAAAATAATGGGGGAGAGAATCGGCTTTTTTATCAAGAACCTGATGATTTTGAAATTGAGCCCGGTAAGTTGACTGTTTACTGGACTGATGAATGGGATCCGTTTGAACCTTTCCATATCCCTCCTTATCTCTGGAATAAAGATGAGGTCCCGTTTTTTCTTTTTGAAGTTTCGGCAGCAGGGTTTTCTGCTTCCCGGCTTAAGGTTGATTTAAAAGAATAGATTAAGGCAATTATAGAAAAAGAAGGACCCGGCAGCAGGGTCCTTCTTTCATAATTATTAAAGGTAAATCCTGGTTGGTGAAGAATACTTAAATCAAATCCAGTTAATGGAGAGGAGGATTTAATTTGCGCAAAATTTTTTTGCTGAGCCTGGTCCTGATCTTGATGTTTGCCTTTACCTCGGAAACCATGGCTCAGAGTATTTCCATCCGGGGAAATGCTTCCTACTGGGGAGGGCATTTCTGGGTAGGTGCTTCTGCCCGAGCTCAGCTAACAGAAAATCTTTCGGCAAGGGCTTCTTTTAGCAGTTCCGTGCAAAGATATTATCGGGCTTCAGTAGAAGGAATATATGATTTCAGATTGACTGAGGAGTTTAACCCTTATGCCGGAGCCGGGGTTGGCTACAGTACCTTCCGGGGCGCCAATGTTGATCTAATTGGAGGGCTAAATGTCCGGATTGATCGGGCTTTTCGTTTGAATGCCGAGGTTACTTATACAATTTTCCTTGATCCGGCCTATCGCAACAGGGTTGGTTTCAGCCTGGGAACGGGCTTTTCCCTGTAATCTTTATCCCTTTCCAGGTAGTGGATTTATGTTTTCCTTTCTGGGGTGTTTTCCCGTCGAAACAAGAGTATTTCTAAAACAGGAATCAGGGTCTTTACCCTCTGGATTTTTCCAGGGGGTTTTTTGTGAAGTTTTTGGGTAGAAGAGCAAGGCAACTGAAAAATTAAAACAAACAATTGTTCTCAGAACATATGTGTGATAAAATATAACTGGTGATGAAGATGGATATTTGCCACCTGCATGTTCACAGCGAGTTTAGTTTTCTGGATGGTTATTGCCGTCTGGAAGACCTGATTACGGGGGCCAGGGCCAGGGGAATTAAAGCCCTGGCCCTGACCGACCATTTTAATATGAGCGGGGCGGTTCCCTTTTATCAGATGGCCCTGAAGAACGGAGTTAAACCGATTTTTGGTGCGGAAGTGGTTCTGCAGGGACCTCAGCAGTACCACCTGATCCTGCTGGCCAAGAACAATCAGGGTTATGTTCACCTGATGCAGTTAATTACCGGGGCCTTGATGCGCCAGTGTGAGGAGCCTTTTATTACCTGGGATGAACTCCGGAATAAAAGTACCGGCCTTATTGCCCTTAGTGCCTGCCGGCGGGGAGAAATTGCTGTGCTTTTGAATTCCGGGAAGAAAAGGGCTGCCCGGTCCCGGGCCAGGCTTTATCGCAATTTATTTGGACAACGCAATTTTTTCCTGGAACTGGCGGCCAGCTACCCGCCCCTGTTAAAAAAGAAGCTGAAAGAGTTAAGCCAGGATACCGGGATCCCGCTGGTCGGAACCAATAATGTACACTATATTCAACCGGAAGAAGAAAAAGAACATCAGCATTTTCTGGTGTTGCAGAAAATTTCCCGGGGGGTTTACCCGGTTCATGATGGCAGCCAGTATTTGCTGGGAGCCCGGGAAATGAAAAATAGTTTTCCTGATTGCCCCGAAGTTTTACAGAATGCGGCAGAAATAGCGGAGCGCTGTCAGGTCAGTCTGGACCTACAGGATCTGCATTTTCCCTCACTAGATCTACCGGAAGAACTGACCCCGGAACAGGCTCTAGAAGATCTGGCTCGTTCCTATCACGATCCATCTCGCCGTGAATATGAGGAACGTTTAATTAAAGAACTGGACATAATTAAAAGGACGGGTTTTGCTGGCTACTTTTTAATTGTGCATGATATTGTAAACTTCTGTGTGGCCAACAGTATCCCGGTAAATGCTCGGGGTTCTGCGGTGGGCAGTTATGTTGGCTATCTCCTGGGTATGGGCCGGGTTGATCCCGTGGCTCATAACCTTTATTTTGAAAGGTTTTTAAATCCGGAAAGATCCTCCAGTCCGGATATTGACCTGGATATTAGCCATACCGGGCGCAAGAAAGTTCTGGCCTACCTTTATGAGAAGTTTGGAAAAGAAAAAATTGCTCATATCGGGGCTTTTTCTACTTTTGCCGGTCGGGCAGCAGTGCATGATGCAGCCCGGGCCCTGGGTTTTGCTGAACAGGAAGCTGCCCGCTACAGTAGCCTGGTGCGCAGTTCTTATCTGCCCCTCAATGAAGCCATGCAGGCGGCAGCAAAAGCGGGCGAGGTGCGGGAAACTGAGGCCTGTATCCAGGAGGTTCTGAAGATGGCTCATTCTCTGCTGGGCAGAACCAGGCATTTAACCCAGCATTCCTCGGGAGTGGTGGTTGCCCCGGAGGGTCTGACCAATTATTCGGCCCTGCAATATTCCCGGGATGGTGAAATAATTACCCAGCTGGATATGCACGGCATTGAGGCCCTGGGGCTTTTAAAGATTGACCTCCTGGGTTCTCGTTTTCAGAGTGCTATTCAGCTGACCCAGGATGAAATTTCTGCAGAAAGGGGTATTGAACTCCAGTCCCATAATCTTCCTGCCGATGACCCGGTGGTTTACGAGCAGTTGGGACAGGGCTGCTCAATGGGAGTTTTTCAATTGGAAAGTACGGGCACCCGGTTGTTGATGGGTCGGATGAAACCGGTCGACCTTAAAGATTTAATTGCAGCAACTTCTCTATATCGCCCCGGTCCCCTGCAGTCGGGAATGGCAGAAACTTACCTGCAGGAGCGGAGTAAGGGGGGACAGGGAACCCCGCCCCATCCTGCGCTGCAGGAGGTGCTCAAAGATTCCCGGGGGACCATAATCTGGCAGGAGCAGGTTATGGAAACAGCCCGGGTGTTGGCCGGGTATTCACTGGGACAGGCCGATATTCTACGGCGAACCCTGGCCGGAAAAAATCCGGCGGATATAGCCGGACAGAAAGTAGATTTTTTGCGCTCCAGCCGGGAGCGAGGTATAGATCCCCAACAGGCCGAGGAGGTTTTTGAAGTTTTGCGCTTTTTTTCCGGGTACTGTTTTAATAAAGCGCACGCCGCAGCTTATGCTCAACTGATATATCAAACCGCATATCTCAAAACCTATTTTCCCCGGGAATACATGGTGGCTTTGTTTAACAGCCACTGGGGGGATCAGGGCCGGATAAGCAAGTACCTCCTGGAATGCCGACGGATGAATATTGAGGTTTTGGGAGTGGATATTAACCGCAGCGCGGCTATTTTTTCCCAGGAAGGAAATAGCTTGCGCCTGGGTCTGGCCGCGGTAAGGAATCTGGGTTCGCGGAGCTTACAGGCCATACTGGAAGAAAGAGAAAAAAGACCTTTTGGTTCTTTTGATGACTTTATTTACCGGATGCAGTCTCGTGGTTTTGTCAACAAATCGGCCCTGGAAAGCCTGGTCAAATGCGGGGCTTTTTCCTCGTTTGGAAATTGCTATGATCTACTGTGGCAGTTACCGGGAACAGTTAAACTGCATCGGTCCGGCAACAGCAACCACCGCGCCCCTTTGATTATGGAGAATAACGGGTCCGGGGAAGATCAACAATGGGAAAAGATGTCTCTACAGCGCCGGCTGCGCTGGGAATATGAGCATACCGGCTTTTTCACTTCTGGACATCCCCTGGATTTGAGCAGTGACCTTGAACCAAAAAGAAGGGTCAGCAGCAACTATATCTTCTCCCAGCCCCAGGATAAGGCTTTTCAAATTGCGGGTATTGTAACTCAGGTTCGGGTTCGCAAAAATGAAAAAGGGGATCCAGTTTACCTGGTGGAAGTGGAGGATCGGGAAGGTAATCTTGAGTTTTATGCGGGATCCGGACAGAACTGGAATGCCCGCCCAGGAGATATGGTTGCGGTAGAAATTTTCTGGCCCCAGCGTGATAACTCCTACCAGCTATTTTTAAAGAAAATCTTGGGTAAAAAAAATCTGCAGGAGGTCCTGGAAATTAAGGAAGGGTAAAAAAAGGACGAGCAAAAGGAAAACCCCCCGGGAAGGGAATAACCAGGATTAAGCACAAAAAAACAGGCAAAGAGAACTATTAATCTTGATTTTTCCGGTTAAAGTTGGTAGAATTATACTTGCTGAGCCGGCGTAGCTCAATAGGCAGAGCGGCTGAATCGTAATCAGCAGGTTGGGGGTTCGATTCCCTCCGTCGGCTCCA
>PWFS01000029.1 GCA_003554145.1 Halobacteroidaceae bacterium
ACGGCTATCGTCCCCAGTTTTATTTCCGGACCACTGACGTAACCGGTGATATAACCCTGCCGGAGGGAGTAGAAATGGTAATGCCTGGAGATAACGTGGAGATGAGCGGTGAACTGATCACCCCGATAGCAATGGAAGAAGGAGTTCGTTTCGCTATCCGGGAAGGTGGCCGCACCGTTGGTGCCGGAGTAGTAACGGAGATTCTGGAGTAAAGGGTTTGGCATCCTTAAAGAGGAGGGAGAGCATTTGGCCCAGCAGGAGAAGATAAGAATAAGGTTAAAGGCATATGAACATCAGGTTCTGGATCAATCAACCAGCAAAATTGTGGAAACAGCAAAGCGCACCGGCGCAGAAATAGCCGGCCCCATACCCCTGCCTACACAGCGGGAGGTGTTTACTGTTTTGCGATCTCCACATATTCATAAAGATTCCCGGGAACAGTTTGAGATGAGGACCCATAAACGGCTGATAGACATCTTAAAACCAACTCCTAAAACAGTGGAAGCACTGATGCGTTTGGATTTGCCGGCCGGGGTCAATATTGAAATTAAACTTTAACCCCGGGGTGGAGTAAAGGAGGTGCTGAGATGCCCAAGGGCATTATAGGGAAAAAAGTTGGTATGACCCAGGTCTTCGATGAAAATGGGCACATTGTTCCGGTAACTGTGGTTCAGGCCGGTCCCTGTGTGGTTGTAGATAAAAGAACTCCCGAGCGGGATGGATATAGTGCCATCCTGGTGGGTTTCGAAAAGCCCCGCAAGGTTAATAAACCTGGCGCTGGCCAGTTTAAGAAAGCCAGAGTTGAGCCCAGAAGGTACCTGGTTGAATTTCAGGTGGATAATATTGATGATTATGAAATAGGGCAGGAATTTAAAGCTGATATTTTTGCCCGAGGTGAAAAAGTTGATGTTACCGGTAAAAGCAAGGGAAAAGGGTTTCAGGGAACGGTAAAACGCTGGAATTTCAGAACTGGCCCTAAAACTCACGGTTCTCATGCCTATCGGATTCCCGGTTCATTGGGTTCAACCGACCCGGCCCGGGTCTTTAAAGGCAAGAAATTACCGGGGCGAATGGGTGGCAAAAAGGTGACCACTCAAAACCTTGAAATTGTGGACGTGAACGGGGAAGAAAATATCATCCTGGTAAAAGGTGCGATTCCAGGAGCTAATAAGAGCCTGGTTACCATCCGCGAAGCGGTGAAAGTGGGGTAAGGAGGAGTGAACCATGCCTAAAGTATCTGTTTTAAATAAAGAAGGCAGCCAGGTTGGTGACCTGGACTTAATGGAAGGGGTTTTCGCTGCGCAAATTAAGCCTGGCCTGATGCATGATGCTGTTGTTGCTCAGCTGCGGGGCAAACGTGCAGGAACCGCTTCAACCAAAACCAGAAATGAAGTAAAAGGTGGGGGGCGTAAGCCCTGGCGTCAGAAAGGAACCGGCCGGGCTCGCCATGGCAGTATTCGATCCCCGCTGTGGGTAGGTGGTGGAGTTACCTTTGGACCCAAGCCCAAAGAATACAGTAATCGTCTGCCCAAAAAAGCAAAGAAGCAGGCTCTGCGTTCGGCTTTCTCGGCCAAGCTGGCTGAAGAAAGATTTCTGGTTCTGGAGGAACTTCAACTGGAGAAGCCCCGAACCAGGGAGGTTATCGAACTGTTGCAGAACCTGAAACTTGAAGGAGAAAAAGTTCTCCTGCTCATCGCAGATCGGGATGAGAACATTTACAAATCAGCCCGGAATATACCCGGGGTAAAAACACTGGTTGCTTCAGCTTTAAATATTTTTGATCTGCTTAACCATGAATATATTGTAGCAACCATGGATGCTGTCAGCCTGGTTGAGGAGGGGCTTGCACCGTGAAGAATTCCAGGGATATAATTTTAAAGCCTCATATTTCCGAGAGAACCATGGATCTGATTGAAAGGAGCAATTCCTATACCTTCAAGGTAGCTTTGAATGCCACCAAGGTTGAGATAAAAAAGGCCGTGGAAGAGATATTTGAGGTTAAGGTGGAAAAAGTCACAACCCATCGTATGCCGGGCAAAGAGAAGACCATGGGAGTCCACCGGGGCTATACTCCTAAGTGGAAAAAAGCGGTGGTTCGTCTGGCCGATGGTGACAGCATTAAGATTTACGAAGGGATGTAAAGCTGGGCAGTAAAGGAGGGTGAACGATGGCTATAAAAAAATTCAAACCTACCTCCCCGGGACGCCGATTTATGACCGTAGCTGATACTTCCGGGTTGAGCAAAGAAGGACCAGAAAGAAGTCTTCTTGCTCCCCTGCATAAAAAAGGCGGTCGTAATGTCCACGGCCGAATTACGGTTCGGCACCGTGGGGGAGGCCATAAAAGGAAATACCGGATTATTGATTTCAAGAGGAATAAGGACGGTGTGCCCGCCCGGGTAGCCCGGATCGAATACGACCCCAATCGCTCTGCCCGGATAGCACTCCTACACTATTTGGACGGGGAAAAACGCTACATTCTGGCTCCCAACAGGATGCAGGTTGGGGATGAAGTCGTGTCCGGACCGGAGGCCGATATTATAACCGGGAATGCTTTGCCCCTGTCAAGAATTCCCGTGGGCTCAATTGTTCATAACATTGAGCTGCGGCCAGGCAAGGGTGGGCAGCTGGTTCGCTCGGCTGGAACCGAGGCCCAGGTTATGGCCAAGGAAGGGAAATATGCACATGTGCGTATGCCTTCCGGTGAGGTCAGACTGATTGAACAGAAATGCCGGGCCACAATCGGGCAGGTAGGAAATATTGAACATGAAAACTTATCCGGTGGAAAAGCCGGACGCCGGCGGTGGCAGGGAATGCGCCCGGCGGTACGGGGTACGGTAATGAACCCGGTAGATCATCCTCATGGTGGAGGGGAAGGCAAAACTCCCCCGGGTCGTCAACCTGTAACTCCCTGGGGAATTCCAACCATTGGTTACAAAACCCGTAAGCGTCGCAAAGAATCGGATAAATACATTGTCCGTCGCCGGCGCAGGAAAAAACGGTAGAAGAGAGGAGGTATATTAATGGGTAGATCCCTGAAAAAAGGACCTTTTTGTGAACCCAAGCTCCTGCAACGTATCGAGGAGATGAATAAGAAGAATGAAAAAAAAGTAATTAAGACCTGGTCCCGGGCCTCCACTATCTTCCCCGAAATGGTAGGACACACTATAGCAGTTCACGACGGACGCCGTCATGTTCCCATATATATTACCGAAGAAATGGTGGGGCATAAGCTTGGTGAATTTGCACCAACCCGGAGATTTAGAGGCCACGGATCCCACACCGAAAGGTCGACATCACTGAAATAGGAGAGGGGGTTAAGATAAAATGGAAGCAAAGGCAGTTGCCCGTTATTTGCGGATTTCTCCCCGCAAGGCCCGGCAGGTAGTAGACCTGGTTCGCGGTCAGGATGTGGGGGATGCCCTTTCCACCCTTAAGTTTACTCCGCGCAAGGCCGCCCGGCTGGTCGAGAAAGTTGTTAATTCTGCTGTGGCCAATGCCGAGCATAATAACGAGATGGAACCGGATAATCTCTATATAAAAAAGGCTTTTGTTGACGAAGGGCCGACAATGAAAAGGTGGAGAGCCCGGGCTTTTGGGCGGGCTACTATGATCAAAAAACGCATGAGCCACATTACTATTGTGGTAGGCGAGAAAGAGGAGGGATAAGATGGGTCAAAAAATAAATCCTCATGGATTACGATTGGGTGTAATCAAGGACTGGGACGCCAAGTGGTTCCCGGAAAAAGGGAAGATGGCTGACTATCTTCATGAGGATCTCGAGATCCGTAAACACATTAAAAACAATATGTATAATGCCGGAATTTCCCGCATTGTTATTCAAAGAGCTGCCCAGAGGATCAAACTGGATATCCATACCGCCCGGCCGGGAATGGTAATTGGTCGGGGTGGAGCAGAAGTCGATAAATTGCGGGGAGACCTGGAAAAATTAACTGGGAAAAAAGTTGTGGTTAATGTTGAAGAGGTAAAATCGCCAGATCTCAACGCCCAGCTGGTAGCAGAGAATGTGGCAGCCCAGCTGGAACGAAGGGTTTCTTTCCGCCGGGCCATGAAACAGTCCTTGAACCGGGCCATGCGCCTTGGTGCAGAGGGTTTCCGCATTCGCTGCGGCGGCCGACTGGGCGGAGCAGAAATGGCCCGGGTGGAAGGTTACAGCAAGGGCAATGTTCCCCTGCATACCCTGAGGGCCGATATTGATTATGGTTTTGCCGAGGCCCGGACTACCTATGGTTCCATAGGAGTCAAGGTCTGGATCAATAAGGGCGAGATCTTACCCTCAACAGAAGAACAATAAGGCTGGGAGAGTAAGTGAAAGGAGGCCGGACAGATGTTAATGCCTAAGCGCGTTAAATATAGAAAGCAGCAGCGGGGTCGGATGCGCGGACTGGCCCGGCGGGGAAATGAGATTGAGTTCGGTGAGTACGGTCTGATGGCCATGGAGCCAGCCTGGATTACCAACCGGCAGATTGAAGCAGCCCGTATTGCCATGACCCGCAGTATTAAAAGAGGGGGTAAAGTCTGGATTAAGATTTTTCCCGATAAGCCGGTGACCGCTAAACCTGCTGAAACAAGAATGGGGAAAGGAAAAGGAGCTCCAGAATACTGGGTGGCAGTGGTTAAGCCTGGTCGAATTATGTTTGAACTGGCTGGAGTTAGTAATGAAAAGGCCAAAGAAGCTTTGCGTTTGGCTGCTCATAAACTTCCCATTCATACCAGGTTTGTCACCCGTGAAGAGTTGGAGGGTGAAAATGAATGAGAGCTGAAAAATTGCGTGATATGACCGGTGAAGAGCTGGAATTAAAGTTAAGGGACCTTAAAGAAGAACTTTTTAATCTCCGTTTTCAAAACGCAACTGCCCAGCTGGAAAACCCGCTGCGCATCAGGAAAGTGCGCCGGGATATAGCGCGGGTAAAGACCGTTATGAGTGAAAAAGAGATTAGAGCTTAAATGGAAAAAGGGGGTAATCCCCATGAACAGCAGGGAACTGAGAAAAGTCCCGCTGGTTGGAAAAAGGATCAGAATCAGCCGGGTTTCCGGGGGCACCTATCAGGGTTTAACTGGAGAGGTTCTGGAAGACCGGGAAAATGTTTTGATTATAGATGATCAGGGCCGCAGGAAATTGATCCCCAAAAAAGTTTGCACCTTTGAAATTTTTGATAACGGCCAGTTAATGGGAGAAATTAATGGTAAGATCCTGATCGGACGACCGGAAGACCGGGGAAAGTGAAAGGAGGTATAAGCTTGGAAAAAAAGACCCGAAAGGTCCAGGATGGCACTGTGATCAGTAATAAGATGGATAAGACTGTGGTAGTCCTGGTTGAACGGCATACCCAGCATCCTCTATATAAAAGAACGGTTAAACGAAGCCAGAAGTTTATGGCTCATGATGAGGAAAATACCTGCCGGACAGGCGATAGGGTTGAAATAATTGAAAGCCGCCCCCATAGCAAGCGAAAGAAATGGCGGGTGCGCAAAATTCTGGAAAGAGCGGAAAGAATTTAGCGGTAGAGAGAGGAGGGGCAGGAGGCAATGATCCAGACCGAGAGCAAAATTCGAGTTGCCGATAATACTGGAGCCCGCCAGATTTTATGCATAAGTGTTCTGGGAGGTTCTAAGAAAAGATATGCCCGAGTTGGGGACGTTATTGTTGCTACGGTTAAAGAGGCCATCCCCGGTGGAATGGTAAAAAAAGGTGAGGTAGTCAATGCTGTTGTGGTCAGAACGGAAAAAGAATTCCGGCGTCCGGATGGATCCTATATTTCTTTTGATGAAAACGCAGCGGTAATAATTGATCGAACCAATAACCCCCGGGGAACGAGGATCTTTGGTCCCGTAGCCAGAGAATTACGGGAGAAGAATTACATGAAGATTATCTCCCTGGCACCGGAAGTCCTCTGAGGTTTCAGGGAAGGAGGTAAGAATAATGGCGCAAAAAATGCATGTGAAAAAAGGAGATACAGTCCGGGTTATTGCTGGTAAGGACCTGGGCAAAAGGGGCAAAATCCTGGAAGTTATTCCGGACACCCGTCGGGTGATTGTAGAAGGGGTTAATGTTGTCCATCGCCATACCCGTCCTACCCGGGAACTCCCCCAGGGTGGAATTGTGGAAAACGAAGCTCCGGTTAATGCTTCCAACGTCCAGTTGATCTGCCCCCGGTGCAGCAAAAATTCCCGGGTGGGCCGACAGGTACTGGACAGTGGAAAAAAAGTCCGGATCTGCAGAAAGTGTAATGAGGTTATTGATAAGTAGCCGGGGAGAGAGGAGGTGCCAAAATGGCTGTGCTCAGAGAACAATACAAAAATGAGATCGTTCCCAATTTAATGGAACGGTTCCAATATAAGAATGTGATGGAGGTTCCCCACCTGGAACGAATTGTGGTTAACCTGGGTGTTGGTGAAGCCAGGGATGATGTTAAAGCCCTTGATGATGCAGTCAGCCAGTTGACTCAGATTACCGGTCAGAAACCGATTATAACCCGCGCCAAGAAATCCATTGCTAACTTTAAAATCCGGGCCGGAATGCCCGTGGGTTGCAAGGTAACCCTGCGAGGCGAATTAATGTATGAGTTTTTCTACAAACTGGTTGCGGTTGCTCTACCCCGGATTCGGGATTTCAGAGGGGTTTCCACCCGCTCATTTGATGGCAGAGGAAATTATTCTCTGGGAATAAGGGAAATGACAGTTTTTCCCGAGATTGATATTGATAATATTGACCGGGTACGGGGAATGGACATTATAATAGTAACTTCGGCCCCGACCGATGAAGAAGCCCAGGAGCTTCTGGCCCGGCTGGGGATGCCTTTTAAGAAGGACTGAAAGGGGGAAAATGTGTGGCACGAAAGAGCCAGGTAGAGCGAGAAAAACACGGTGAAAAGTATTCTACCCGAACCGTTCGCCGCTGTCGCCGCTGCGGTCGGGCCCGAGGAGTACTCCGTAGATTTGAGATATGCCGGATTTGTTTCCGTGAATTAGCCCATAAAGGTGAGATTCCCGGGGTCAAAAAGGCTAGCTGGTGATTAATTTTAAGAGAGAGAGGAGGTTGGCATTACATGGCAATGACTGACCCCGTAGCTGATATGCTGACCAGGATCAGGAATGCAAATATGGCTCAAAAAGACATGGTTGAAATCCCCACCTCTAAAATAAAGTCCAGAATTGCAGAAATTCTGAAGGAAGAGGGATTTATCAAAAATGTTAAGCATATGGAAGGTGGTAATCCCCAGGGACTACTTCGAGTTTATCTGAAATATGGTCCGGAAGGGGAAAAGGTAATCACCGGGCTGAAAAGAATAAGCAAACCCGGAATGCGAGTATATGCCAAAAAAGACGAGATCCCCCGGGTTTTAGGAGGCCTGGGCATTGCGATAATTTCAACCAGCCAGGGAGTAATGACCGATCGCGAAGCTCGGAAGAATAGTCTGGGCGGAGAGGTCATCTGCTATGTCTGGTAAGGGAGGTGACTTAATTGTCCCGTATAGGTAAAAAACCTATTCCCCTTCCCGAGGGAGTAGAAGTGAATATACAAAAGGATAGGGTTGAGGTAAAAGGACCCCGGGGCACTCTTTCCCTGAATCTGCACCGTTATGCCCGGGTTAAAGAAGAGGACCGCCAGGTTCTGGTTGAAGTGCCGGGACAGGAAAAGAGGTTCCGTGCGGTTCAGGGTATGACCCGGAGTATAATTTCCAGCATGATTGAAGGGGTCATCAAGGGTTATGAAAAAAGGCTGGAAATGGTCGGGACCGGTTATCGGGGCGCCATGAAGGGCAAAAATATTGAACTGCAGCTCGGTTTTTCCCATCCCGTCGTGGTGGAACCCCTTGAGGGAATTGAACTGGCCATGGAGGGCAATACCAAAATTATTGTCCGGGGTATTGATAAGCAGAAAGTAGGGCAGATGGCTGCTGATATCAGGCAGATTCGCAAGCCCAACCCCTACAGCGGCAAAGGTGTTCGTTATGAAGGAGAACAGGTCCGGCGCAAGGTTGGTAAAGCCGGTGCTCAATAAGGTGTAGGAAAAGGAGTGAGGGCCATGAAAAATAAAAGAAAGATGCGGCGAAGCCGACATCTAAGAGTTCGCAGCAAAGTAACAGGAACCCCCGAGCGGCCCCGCCTCAATGTCTACCGCAGCCTGAATAATATTTATGCCCAGGTTATTGATGATGCGTCTGGAAATACTCTGGTTTCCGCTTCTTCCCTGGAGGAGGATGTGAAAACTAAGCTGGAGGCCACTGGTAACAAGGAAGCAGCCCGAGTTGTTGGACAGTTAATAGCCCAGCGGGCTGCAGATCAGGGTATTGAGCGGGTAGTATTTGATCGGGGAGGCAATCTATTTCACGGCCGGGTAAAAGCCCTGGCTGATGGAGCCCGGGAAGAAGGGCTGAAATTTTAAATGGAAGGAGGGTAATATTTGACTCGTAAAGATGTACAGGAAAAAGAATTTATTGAAAAGGTAGTTAATATAAATCGAGTAGCCAAGGTTGTAAAGGGTGGCCGTCGCTTCAGCTTCAGTGCCCTGGTTGTTGTTGGTGACGGGCAGGGCAAAGTGGGCCTGGGTCTGGGAAAGGCCAATGAAGTCCCCGATGCCATAAAAAAAGGTGTCGATGAGGGCAAAAAGAACATGGTAGAAGTCCCCATGATGGGAACCACTATCCCCCATGAGATTACCGGTCGGTTTGGCGCTGGTCGTGTTCTTCTGAAACCCGCCTCTGAGGGAACGGGAGTAATTGCTGGAGGAGCAGTGCGAGCAGTATTAGAAGCAGCAGGTGTAGGGGATATTCTTACCAAATCACTGGGTTCCGATAACCCCCTGAATATGGCTTCAGCAACCATTGAAGCCCTGCGTGAACTCAAGAGGCCTGAAGAAGTCGCCAGACTTCGCGGCAAAGAACTAAAAGATTTTATGGGTTAGTCCAAGAAGGAGGGGAAAGGAATGCGTATTCACGAGCTAAAACCCCGTCCGGCTGGGCGAAAAAACAGGAAAAGGGTGGGCCGGGGTACCGGTTCTGGCCTGGGGACTCACGCCGGTCGTGGCGATGGGGGACAGAAATCCCGGGCCGGAGGTAGAACTCGCCTCGGTTTCGAAGGTGGACAGACCCCCCTGTTCAGACGCCTGCCTAAAAGAGGTTTTAAGAATATTTTTGCCGATAGCTATTCGGCAGTTAATGTCCGGTCCTTAAATCGCTTTGCCGAGGGTACCGAGATAACCCCCGCGGTTTTGCTGGAAGCCGGACTGATAAAAAGGAAGGACAGGGTAAAAATAATGGGAGATGGGGAATTAAACCATTCTCTGACTGTAAAGGCGCATAAATTTACCAGAGCTGCCGAGGAAAAAATTGAAGCAGCTGGCGGCAGGGCGGAGGTGCTATAATGCTCACTGCTTTGTCCAATGCATTAAAAGTAAAAGAGCTCCGCAAAAGAATCCTCTTTATCTTCGCCATGATCACTGTATATCGGCTGGGTGCATTTGTCCCCGTGCCTGGGGTAGATGCCACTCAGTTCCAGGAATTAATTGAGGCCGGTGGTATACTGGGCCTGCTGGACATGTTCACCGGAGGAGCCCTGCAGAGATTTACTATCTTTGCCATGGGGATCAGCCCCTATATTACCGCTTCAATTATTATGAACCTGTTGACAGTGGTAATTCCACGTCTGGAACAGCTGCAAAAAGAAGGCCCGGAAGGGCGGAAAATTATAGCCCAGTACACCCGGTATGCCACGGTGGCCCTTGGTTTAGTTCAGGGTATTGGCTTTACCGCCTTTATTCAAAACATGGGTGCTATTCCTGATCCCAATATCTGGAGCCTGGGAATAATTGTTCTTACGCTGACTGCGGGAACCGCCTTTTTGATGTGGCTGGGCGAGCAGATTACGGAAAAAGGAATAGGAAACGGTATCTCAATTTTGATTTTTACCTCCATAATAGCCATGTATCCCAGTGTTTTCTTTGATACCATTGAACGCTTCCAGCTGGGGACTGTTACCATCTGGAACCTGCTGATTTTTGTGGTGGCTGGACTGGCCCTGGTTGCGGCAATTATTTTTGTCCAGCAGGGTGAGAGAAGGATCCCGGTCCAGTATTCCAAGCGAGTGGTGGGACGAAGGATATATGGGGGACGATCAACCCATATTCCGATGAAGGTTAATCAGGCTGGTGTTATTCCGGTAATATTTGCTTCCAGTGTCCTGGCTTTTCCGGTTACTATTGCACAGCTCCTGCCCTATGGCTGGGCCCAGACTCTGGCAAATGTCCTGCAACCTGAAGGGGCTCTTTACCTGACCACTTTTGCCCTGATGATTATATTCTTCACCTACTTCTATACAGCCATAACTTTTAATCCTCAGGAAGTATCAGATAATATTAAGAAATACGGTGGTTTTGTTCCCGGCCTGCGTCCCGGACGGTCAACTGCCTCCTACATGGATCGGATTTTGACCAGGATAACCCTGGCTGGTGCCATTTTCCTGGCTATAGTGGCGATTTTGCCCAACTTCATGCTGCCCCTGACTCAGATAAATATTGAGTTTGGCGGGACCTCACTTTTGATTGTTACAGGTGTAGCCCTGGAGACAATGAAGCAGATCGAATCCCATCTTCTTATGCGCCACTATGAAGGTTTCATGCGATAGGAGGGCTCATATGAATATAGTTTTTTTGGGTTTGCCGGGAACCGGCAAAGGAACCCAGGCAGAAATGCTGGCCGGGGAAATGGAAATTCCCCATATAGCTACCGGTGATATTTTCCGGGAAGCCATTGGCCGCCAGACGGAATTGGGCCAAAAAGCACGAAAATTCATGGATGCAGGGGAACTGGTTCCCGATGAAGTCACCTGTGGAATGGTTAAAGAAAGGCTGGCCCAGGAGGATACCATGTCGGGATTTATCCTGGATGGTTTTCCCAGAACCCTGGCCCAGGCTGAGGCCCTGGATCAGATAATGCAGCAACTGGGACGTAAACTGGAGCTGGTAATATACTTTGCTGCCCCGGAAGAAGTTCTGATCCGCAGGCTTTCCGGGCGCCGGGTCTGTAGCGGTTGTGGTGCCACCTATCACGTGGAGTTTAATCCCCCCCTGGAAGAAGGGACCTGTGATCGGTGCGGTGGTGAGCTTAAACAGCGTGAGGATGACCGGGAAGAAACGGTAATTCACCGTCTCCAGGTCAACCGGGAAAAGACGCAGCAGCTGGTAGACTATTATGAGCGGCAGGGTAAACTAACTTCTTTAACTGCGGAAGGCTCTCTGGAAAAAGTACGAGAACAGCTGAAAGAAGCAGTGGGGCTAATATGATCGTCTGCAAATCAAAGCGAGAAATTGAATATCTCAAGAAAGCCGGGGCCCTGGCTTCCTGGACTCAGGAAAAAATGGCGGAAATTATTGCCCCAGGAATTACCACCCGGGAAATTGATCGCCTGGCAGAAGATTTTATTGTCAGCAATGGAGCTCGCCCCGCCTTCAAAGGTTATCGTGGCTTTCCAGCAACAGTATGCACTTCGGTTAATAATGAAGTTGTTCACGGGATTCCGGGCAAACGTGTCCTGGAAGAAGGTGATTTAATCAGCCTTGATGTTGGGACAATTATCGACGGGTTTTATGGAGACTGTGCCCGCACCGTGCCCGTGGGTAAAGTTAGCGATGAGGCTGAACGGCTGATCAGGATAACCAGGGAAAGCCTGCAGATGGGAATATCCCAGGCCTGTGAAGGGGGGAGATTGACTGATATTTCTCATGCCATCCAGAAATACGCGGAAAGCAGAGGTTATTCCGTGGTTCGGGATTATGTAGGCCATGGTATCGGAAGATCGATGCATGAAGCCCCCCAGATTCCTAACTTTGGCCCTCCCAATCGTGGTCCGCGACTGCGGCGGGGCATGACCCTGGCCATAGAACCCATGGTAAATGTGGGGGGTTATGAAGTTCGCACCCTTGAAGATGGCTGGACGGTGGTTACCGTTGACGGAACTCTCTCCGCCCACTTTGAAGACACCATTGTGATTGATGGAGCTACCGCACAGGTACTGACCCAACCTTAAATTGCACTTCCTGGTTTTGCTGTGTTATAATATTTAATCGAGGTGATTTTTGATGGTGGGCTTTTTTCCCCCGGGTCAGGTGGTTAAATCCCGGGCAGGAAGAGACAGGGATAAACTCTATATCGTAATAGGCTATGAAACTTCTTCCGGCTATCTTTTCCTGGCCGACGGTGAAAACCGGAGAGTGGAAAAACCCAAGAGGAAAAACCCGCAACATCTCAACCGCCTCAATACGGTTTTTGAGGATATAAAGGCCAGAAAAAAGGGCGATAGGTTAAGCAACCAGGATATTAAAGAAAGACTGCATCAGGTGCGGGAAAAAGATCACGATAATAAGGAGGTCTAGCCGACCCCATGCCAAAAGAAGAGGCTATTGAAGTAGAAGGGACGGTTGTGGAGCCCTTACCCAATGCCATGTTTTGGGTAGAATTAAAAAATGGGCATAAAATACTGGCCCATGTGTCGGGTAAAATGAGAATGAATTTTATCCGTATTCTTCCCGGGGATCGGGTGACCGTGGAGCTGTCACCATATGATCTTAGCCGGGGCAGAATAACCTACCGTCATAAGTAGGAAGGAGCGAGAAGAGTAATGAAAGTGAGGCCTTCAGTTAAACCCATTTGTGATAAGTGTAAGGTAATTCGTCGGAAGGGAAAAGTACTGGTGATTTGTGCTAATCCCAAGCACAAACAACGACAGGGATAGAGAGGGGGTAAAGTATGGCCAGAATAGAAGGTGTTGACCTGCCCAGAGACAAGCGAGTGGCTATAGGGTTGACCTATATATATGGGATTGGAAAGTCCCTGGCAAAAACCATCCTGGAGAGAGCCGATATCGATTTTGATACCCGGGTTCGGGATCTGACTGAAGCTGAAATTACCAGACTTCGCAAAGAAGTGGGTGAGCTGCAGGTGGAAGGAGAACTTCGGCGGGAAGTTCGCGGCAACATCAAGCGCCTTATGGATATTGGTAGTTATCGCGGCCTGCGTCATCGCCGAAATGTTCCCGTGCGAGGGCAGAGAACAAGGACTAATGCCCGGACCAGAAAAGGAGTTAAAAAGACCGTTGGTGTTCGCCGGGGTCGCTAAAGGAGGTTGAGAAAATATGGCTAAAGGAAAGTCCCGCAGCAAAAGGACCAGGAAAAAGGTAAGAAAGAATATAGAACGTGGTCAGGCGCATATCAAGTCTACCTTTAACAATACAGTTGTTACTCTTACCGACATGGAGGGGAACGTTTTATCCTGGGCCTCTGGTGGAAATATGGGCTATAAGGGTTCCCGGAAAAGCACTCCCTTTGCGGCCCAGATGGCTGCTGAAAAAGCCGCCAGGGATGCGATGGAACACGGTCTAACCCAGGTAGAAGTATATGTAAAAGGCCCGGGGGCCGGCCGGGAATCAGCAATCAGATCCCTGCAGTCCGCTGGACTGGAAGTAAGCCTGATTAAAGATGTAACCCCAATTCCCCATAACGGCTGCCGTCCACCTAAACGGCGCCGGGTATAATAAAAAGGAGGAGGTGTACTGATGGCCAGATATACCAAAGCAGTTTGTCGGCTCTGCCGGAGAGAGGGTACCAAGCTTTATCTCAAGGGAGAGCGCTGCTTTACAGATAAATGTGCAGTTACCAAACGTCCCGGAAAACCCGGTGAGCACAGCCAGGAACGTCGGGGAAAAATGTCCGACCACGGGCTGCAGCTTCGGGAAAAGCAAAAAGTACGCAGGACCTACGGTCTGCAGGAAAAGCAGTTCCGGAAGTACTTTAAAGAAGCAGAGAAGAAGCAGGGAATTACGGGTGAAAACTTTTTAAAGATGCTGGAAAGCAGGCTGGATAATGTTATTTTCCGCCTCAATCTGGCCCGGTCTCGTCCCGAAGCAAGGCAGATTGTCCTGCACGGTCATGTCCTGGTTAACGGACGCCGGGTAAATATTCCTTCCTTCCTGGTTAAAGAAGGAGATGTAATTAGCATCAAGGAAAAAAGTCGGGGGATGTCTCATATCAAGGATATTTTGGAGGTCAATGAGGGACGGGGTGTTCCTTCCTGGCTGGAGGTGGATCTGGAGAAGGCCACCGGTAAGGTTCTGGGAGAACCGCGTCGTGAAGACCTGGATATGGAATTTGAAGAACACTTGATAGTTGAATATTACTCCCGTTAGATTATAAAGGAGGGGGAAATGGATGATAGAAATAGAAAAGCCCCGTATTGAGGTCCTGGAGAGCACTCCCACATACGGAGAGTTTGTGGTAACCCCTTTAGAGCGGGGCTTTGGTATTACCCTGGGTAATGCCCTCCGTCGTGTTCTCCTATCCTCGCTACCCGGTGCTGCAGTGACTTCGGTCAAAATTGATGGAGTCCGCCACGAGTTTTCTACCATCCCCGGAGTGGTAGAGGATGTTACGGATATTGTCCTTAATTTGAAAAACCTTGTAGTTCGGACTTTTTCCGATGAACCTCAGATATTGACCCTTGAAGCCCAGGGTTATAGTAAAGTAAAGGCTGGAGAACTCACTTCTACCGGGGATGTGGAAATAGTTAACCCCGATCTTCATATTGCATCTTTAAACGAGGAAGCCGAACTTCTGCTGGAAGTTACAGTGGAAAAAAAGCGGGGTTATGTATCAGCTGAAGAACACAAATTGGAGCAGGAACACGTAATAGGGATAATTCCCGTGGATGCCTCCTTCTCACCGGTAGAGCGGGTCAATTTTACCGTTACTGATACCCGGGTGGGGCAGGTTACCGACTTTGATAAATTGCTCCTGGAGGTAAAAACCAACGGTAGTATCCATCCCGAAGAAGCAGTAGCCCTTGCTGGAAAAATTCTGCAGGAACATCTCAACCTGTTTATTGACCTGACCCAGGAGGCGGGGCAGGTAGAAATAATGGTGGAAAAAGAAGAGGACGAAAAGGATAAAATACTGGAGACCACCATTGAAGAACTGGAACTGTCGGTTCGGTCTTCCAACTGCCTCAAGCGGGCGGGAATAAATACCGTGGAACAGCTGACCAGCAAGACTGAAGATGAATTGATGAAGGTCAGAAATCTTGGGAAAAAGTCCCTGGATGAAATAAAGGAAAAACTGGATAATTTAAATCTTTCTCTGCGTGAACAGGAATAATTGTAAGGGAGGTTAAGGCTGATGCCCAAGAGGAAATTAGGCGTTTCCAGCACTCACCGGGAGGCTATGCTGGCCAACATGATCTGTTCATTAATTGACCATGGCCGGGTGACTACCACTCATGCCCGGGCCAAAGAGGTCAGCGCCGTTGCTGATAAAATGATAACCCTGGCCAAGGAGGGCAGTCCCCATTCCCGGCGAATTGCTTTTAGAACCCTGCAGAATAAAGAAGCCGTCCACAGTCTTTTTGAAGAACTCGGTCCCCGTTTTACCGAGCGGCAGGGCGGATATACCCGGGTCCTGAAAATTGGTCCCCGGCGGGGAGATGGCGCGGAAATGGCCATCCTGGAACTGGTTGAATAAATATTCTGGCCGCCTCTGGCGGTAGCAGGTGATCATTATGGCTTTTATTGAGATGCAGGAAGTTGGCTACACCTATAAGGAGGGGGAAGAACCCCCAGTAACTGCCCTGAAGAATATCGATCTTGAGGTGGAACAGGGAGAGATGATTGCCATAATTGGTCCCAATGGTTCGGGCAAATCAACCCTGGCCAAATTATTTAATGGACTCTTTCAACCGACCACCGGCCGGGTAACCATTGGGGGCCTGGACACCTCCAATCAGGATAAAATCTGGGAGATCAGACAGCAGGTAGGAATGGTGTTTCAAAATCCAGATAATCAGCTAATTGCTACTATGGTTGAAGAAGAGGTCGCCTTTGGGCCGGAAAATCTGGGCTTACCCCCCGCAGCTATTCGGGCCCGGGTCGAAGAAGCACTGCAGATGGTGGGGCTGGATGAATTTCGCCAGGCGGCTCCCCATCACCTATCGGGTGGGCAGAAGCAACGAGTGGCAATTGCGGGGATATTTGCCATGCGCCCTGATTGTATTGTTTTTGATGAACCCACTGCAATGTTGGACCCCATGGGGCGCAAGGAAGTTATGGCTACCATACAGAAATTGAGGTCCGAGGGTAAAACCATAATCTATATTACTCATTTTATGGAAGAAGTGGTGGATTGCGACCGGGTAATAATTCTCCAGGAAGGGGAAAAAATCCTGGAGGGAACCCCCCAGGAGGCCTTTCAGGCCCGAGATTTGATAAAAAATGCCGACCTGGAACTCCCGGAGGTCCCCTATCTGGTCTATAGGTTGCGAGAAGCGGGTTTACAGCTGCCTCCCAATATCTTAACCCCGGAAAGCCTGGTGGATAAACTATGTTTGTTGAACTGAAAGATGTTTATTACCGCTATCAGACCGGGGAAGATTATATTCTAAAAGGGATAAACCTGCAGATTGAAAAAGGGGAATTTGTGGCCCTGGTTGGACATACAGGTTCTGGTAAGTCAACCCTGGTGCAGACAATCAATGGGCTCCTGCGGCCTTCGAGGGGTGAAGTTTTTATCGAGGGGCGGGAGATTGGAAAATGGGAAAGCCCTATTCAGGTCCGGAAAAAGGTGGGGCTTGTTTTTCAGTACCCGGAACATCAATTATTCGAGGAGACTGTTTTTAAAGATATTGCTTTTGGCCCCAAAAACCTTGGCTGGTCAGCCCAGAAGATTGAAGAAAAGGTCAGACAGGCCATGGAGTTTGTCCAGCTGGATTATGAAGAACTCAAGGAGCGTTCTCCTTTTGGCTTATCAGGGGGACAAAAAAGAAGGGTTGCGATTGCCGGGGTCCTGGCCATGGAGCCTGAATTGTTGATTCTTGATGAGCCTATTGCCGGACTTGACCCCCGGGGACGCAGAAAACTGCTGGACCGGATTAACTGGCTTAATGAGGAAAAGGGAATTTCTGTTCTTTTCATTTCCCATCGGATGGAAGATGCAGCCCGCAGGGCGGGCAGGTTGCTGGTCATGAATCAGGGACAGATCATGTTGCAGGGAAGTCCCCAGGAAATTTTTGCCCAGCGGGATTCTCTCTATGAAATTGGCCTTGAAATCCCACCCCTTAACGAAGTCCTCTGGCAGTTACGTCAGAAAGGCTACGGGGTGCGGACGGATATCTTTTCCATTGAGGATGTGGAAGAGGAGATACTCCAGCACTGGAGGGGATTCAGATGCTCAAAAATATAACCCTGGGCCAGTTTATTCTCCGGGACTCTCTGATCCACAGGCTTGACCCCCGGATGAAAATAATGATCACCATGCTCATTGTAATTGGGCTGTTTTTTATCGGTTCTTTTTGGGGGTTCCTGGTTGCAGGGGGTTATATTCTTACTGTTATATCTCTATCCCATCTTTCCTGGAAAGTGGTGCTGAGAGGTTTAAAACCGGTAATGTTTATTATAATTTTTACGATGGTTATTCACCTTTTTTTTACCAGGGGTGGTGTTGTGCTCCTGGAATGGGGTTTTCTGAGAATTGAAAGTGAAGGTTTTTTTACGGGTCTCTTTATGGCAGTTCGGATAATGCTTTTAATTAGCCTGACCTCTCTATTGACCCTGACCACTTCCCCCATTCAATTAACTGATGGACTGGAATATATTTTGAACCCCTTCCGCCGATTTGGTCTGCCTGCCCATGAGCTGGCCATGATGATGACCATTGCTCTTCGTTTTATTCCCACCCTGCTGGAGGAGGCTGATAAGATTATGAAGGCCCAGCAGGCCCGGGGAGCCGACTTTGAATCAGGCAGTATATTCCGCCGGGCCCGGAGCCTGGTTCCCCTCCTGGTGCCCCTGTTTTTGAGCGCTTTCCGCAGGGCGGATGACCTGGCCATGGCCATGGAAGCCCGCTGTTACCGGGGAGGTGAAGGGCGGACCAGGATGAAAGAGTTAAGCATGGTTGGTCGAGATTGGATGGCCCTTGGATTTTCGGCCAGTTTTGTGCTATTTTTTATTATCCTATAGCAGGTGGGTCTAATGCAGAAATACAGGGGAACGATATGTTATGATGGCCGGAGTTTATCGGGGTGGCAGCGCCAGGCCAATACCTCCAATACGGTACAGGAGTGGCTGGAAAAAGCCCTGGAAAAAGTGAGTGGCGAGCAGGCCCCGATAATAGGGGCGGGGCGAACGGATGCCGGAGTTCATGCTGCTGAACAGGTCTTCCACTTTTCTTTAAGACAGGGACTGGATCCGGGACGATTACAGGGGGCCCTCAATGGGAATATCCCCCGGGAAATTGCAGTTTTAACCCTGGAGCCGACTGAAAAAGATTTTCATGCCCTGCGGGATGCCCGCCAGAAATGGTACCGGTACCGGTTATTAAACCGAGGAGTCCGCTGTCCCCTGCGGGCGGGTTTTGTTCTTTTTTGCCCCTATGAGCTACATCAGGAGGCCATGGAAGAAGCAGCAGGTTTTTTGCGGGGGGAACATGATTTTGCCTCTTTTTGTGCAGGAAGAAGTGGAGCCAGCAGCACGGTCCGCGATCTGCAGTACCTGGACCTTATAAGGAGAGGTGATGAATTACACCTGGAATTCATGGCTCCAGGGTTTTTGTACAAAATGGTGCGAAATATTACCGGTACTCTTTTACAGGTTGGAAAGGGAAAAATTGAACCTGGCGCAGTAGAGCGGATCCTGCAGGCCAGAGACCGCAAAAAAGCAGGTCCCACTGCCCCTGGTTATGGCCTGATTTTGCGGAAAATTGTTTACTGATAGGTTTCAGACAGGCTTGACAGTAAGGGCTTATTGTAATAAAATATCCATTGGACAACTTTTCCCTTTCCAGCCCCGGCAGGGAAAAGTATCCACGAAGATTGGAGGTAAATTGGATGAAAACGTATATGCCCAAGGCCGAAGATATAGAGCGTTCCTGGTACGTTGTTGATGCCACTGGAGTTCCCCTGGGTCGTCTGGCCTCAGAAATTGCCACTATTCTGCGGGGTAAGCACAAACCTGCTTTTACCCCTCACCTGGATATGGGGGATTATGTTGTGGTAATTAATGCGGAAAAAGTTGTGGTTACCGGTAAGAAATGGGATAAAAAGCTTTATTACCATCATACCGGCTATCCCGGTGGTCTTAAAGCCACAGTTTATAAGGATATGGCTAAGAAGTTTCCGGAAAGGATTATTGAACTGGCGGTGCGGAGAATGCTACCCCAGAACCGTCTGGGTCGTAAGACCTTTAAAAAGCTCAAGGTTTACAGGGGAGAAAAACATCCCCATGCCGGGCAGAACCCGGAACCTTTAGAAATTAAGAAATACAGAGAGGAGGAATAAAACTTGCAGAGGGATTACTATGTAGGAACCGGTCGTAGAAAAGAATCCGTGGCTCGAGTTCGCCTCCTCCCGGGTAAAGGGGAAATACTGGTTAATGATAAACCTGCTCCCGAATATTTTAAACGCCCGGCCCTGGAAAGAATGATTACTCAGCCCCTCGAAATCACCGGTACCGCCAGCAATTTTGATATTATTATTAAAGTGCAGGGCGGCGGGATTTCAGGTCAGGCCGGTGCAGTCCGGCACGGCATTGCCCGGGCTTTGCTGGAGGCTGATGAAGATTATCGGATCCCCCTCAAAAAGGCCGGTATGCTTACCAGAGACCCCCGAATGAAAGAAAGGCGCAAATACGGCCTTAAAAAAGCAAGGAAAGCACCCCAATTTTCCAAGCGCTAAAATTATATTATCAATCCTGGTCTCAAGGCCAGGATTTTTATTTTAGACGCAGGGATTAAAGGCAGAAATGTCAAAATTCTTTGCAGGGAGAAAAATTGCTGGTTGGCAACAGGCCCCAAAAATTTTTGACCTGGGAGGTAATAAAAATGCCCGTGGAGATTGCTGCTCTGGCTCCTCACCCCCCAATTATTATCCCGGAAATTGGTGGGCCGGACCTAGAGAAGGTTCAGGAGACCATTCGTTCAATGGAGGAATTGGGTCAGGCATTTGCGGCTGGCAACCTGGATACAATTATTACTATAAGCCCCCACGGCCCTGTTTTTTCGGAGGTAATCAGCAGCCTGGATGTTGATCCCCTGCGGGGATCTTTTGCGAACTTTGGTCGTCCCGAAATTGAAATGCAGGTGGGGTTGGATGGGCAATTGAGCATGGAAATTGAGCAGTCCCTGGCCCGGGAGAATATTCCCTTCCGCAGGCTGGATAAGGAAGAGTGCAGGCGTTATCGGATCAGGCCAGAACTGGATCACGGAGTCCTGGTGCCCCTGTACTTTTTGCAGGAACAGGGGCTGGAGGTGGATTTAATACCAATCAATATCGGCCTGCTTCCCTATGAACAGCTATTTGAGGCCGGGCAGATCCTCCAGAAGGTAATGGCAGCTTCTTCCAGGCGAATAGGGGTGATTGCCAGTGGCGATTTATCCCATCGCTTGCTTCCCAC
>PWFS01000005.1 GCA_003554145.1 Halobacteroidaceae bacterium
GAGGCATGCTATTCCTAATAAGTTGGATTTCTTTGAAGAGGAACAACAATTGGTTGAATTAGTGGAATCGGGAAGTAATTTTTGAGTCGACCCTTATCCTCGCCCACGCCGCCGAGAGGCTTCTTTTTTCTTGCGAATATCGCTCGGCTTTTCATAGTAACGTCTTTTCTTGGCCTCCTGGAAGACACCAGTTTTTCGGCATTTATTCTTAAAACGCCGCAGGGCCTTATCCAGAGATTCGTTCTTTTTTGGTCTGATCTCAGCCATGATTTCGTATCCCCCCTCCCAGCTGACGCATTACTATTGATATTATATAACGGGGTTAAAAACCTGTCAAATTTATCCCGGGGGCCATTCCATGAAACGACCCCCCAGGAGGTGAAAATGGAGGTGTTCCACGGTCTGCCCTCCTTTTTCCCCACAGTTATTAACTACCCTAAAGCCCTCCGGGGCCAGTCCTTCCTGCCAGGCCACTTTTTGGACTACTGCAAAAAGCCGCCCCAGCATCTCTTTATCCTTCACCTCCATCAAATCCGAAATATGGTCCCGGGGAATTACTAGGTGATGTATTGGAGCCTGGGGATTGGCATCAGCAAAAACAATAAATTCTTCATCTTCATACACTTTCTCCGCCGGGATATCTCCCTGAACTATTTTGCAAAAAATACAATCGGACATGGTTACTGGACCTCCTTTCCCCATAATCCATCCTGGAATATTTTTTCCCCCTGAACCTGGAGGAGCTGTCCTGGCGGGTACTGATCAGGCAGATAATACCTGATATAATTGGGAGACCAACCCTGCACCGGACTGGAGCCTTCCACCAGGACCTCTGCCTGTCGCTTAAGAAAGTGGGAATTAAACCTTTTCATCAATTCTTCCCCCACTTCCCGCAGAAAAAGACTTCGCCTTTTTTTCTCGGGGCCCGGAATGGGATCATTCCTACGAGCCGCAGGAGTTCCCGGTCGGGGAGAAAAAGGGAAAACGTGAATCCGGCTGAATCCAATCTGACGAACCACCTCCACTGTCCGGCTAAAATCCTCTCTGCTTTCACCGGGAAAACCGACCATAATGTCAGTAGTCAATCCGACCTCCGGCACCACTTTCCGGTAGGCTGTAGTCTTTTCCATAAATTCCTGGGCTGAATACTGGCGATTCATCATTTGGAGAACCCGGTTGCTCCCACTCTGCAGAGGCAAATGCAGATGAGGACAGAGTGCATTTTCTGCAGCCATTAATTCCAGTAATTCGGGGCTAACCTCGTTAATTTCCAGGGAACTCAGCCTTAAACGGGGCAGTGAAGTTTTAAGGATCTCCCTGATTACTTTTTCCAGGGAGTGGTTTTGGTCCCGGTCTTTTCCATAATAGCCCAGGTGAATACCGGTCAGAACAATTTCTTTAAAGCCGGAATGGAGCAGTTCATCCACTTCCTTTTGGATATCAGCCAGGGGTTTGCTCCAGATCCCTCCCCGGGCCCGGGGCACTATACAGTAGGAACAAAATGACTCGCAACCCTCCTCAATTTTCAAGAAAGCCCTGGTGCGACCCTGGAAGGGAATAAGCTCCCCTCTGTTCTCGGGGCGGGGTTTAATTCCGCTGACTTCTTCTATTCTATCAATTAGCGCTGCCGGCTCCATTCGCCCGGTTATGAGATCTATTTCGGATGTTTTTCCCGCCTGCAAAGGATAGGACTGAGGATAGCAGCCATAGAGAACTAAAAAGGGTTTATGCCTGCCCTGGAGCTTTTTCCGCAGTCTCTGCCGGGATTGACGGGCTGCTTCCCCGGTAACTGCACAGGAATTTACCAGGAAAACATCAGGATCGGCCTGCTCATCAATTAATTTCCATCCCCGGCTGACAAATTCCTTTTTTAATTGTTCGCTATCGTATTGATTGGCCTTGCAGCCCAGGGTAAAAATTGCTACCTTAGCCACCTTTTATTCCCCCATATCTCCTGTAAGATGCAAAATTATTGCCCCGGAAATTATTCCTGCGGTATCGCTGCGCAGTGTTCTCGGTCCCAGAGAAAAATCATAAAAACCCCACCCGTGGAGTTCCTCTATTTCCTGAGAGCTGAATCCACCCTCCGGACCAGCAACCAGAAGAACATTTTTATATTTTTGGCCCCCCTCCCAGATGCTGTTTAAAGAATTATCGGAGTTTTCCCAGGCCCATAACTTCAAATCATAATGGGGCATCAGCCCCGGGATCTGGTCCCATTCCAGGGGAGAATTTACCCGGGGTAAAATGGTTCGCCCGGATTGCTGGGCAGAATTCTGCACTATATTCTTCCACCTCTGTAGCCGTTGGGGCAGGCTGGATTCCTTAATCTTTTTGACGGTGCGTCTGGTATAAAGAGGAGTAAAAGAAGACAGGCCAATTTCCGTTCCTTTTTCCAGAACCGTTTCAAATCTATCTTTTTTAGGCAGGGCCTGGAGCAGATTAATTCTAAGGCGGGGTTCATTATCAATTTCCAGCTGTTTTTCCAGTAGCACCCGAATCTTTTTTCCACCGCTCTCCTCTATTTGAGCCTGAAAGACTCCACCCTGTCCATCAAGAATACACAACTGCTGCCCTCTTTCCAGGCGCAGAACCCGGAACAGATAGTGAAAATCATCGCCGGAAATCTCCAGCTCCTCCCCCGCCTGCAGGGGTTTTTTTAGAAAAAGGTTGACCAAAAAATCACCCCTTCCTCTCCAGGAAGAGCCCGGTCCAGTCCCCTTCTACCCGGGTGTCAATTATTTCCCAGGGGGTGTTCTGAACCTGCTCTCTAAATAAAGGAAGCTGTCCGAAAAGAAGGCCTGCAACAACAAGGCGGCTTCCCGGCCAGGTAATCCTCTCCAATCGGGACAGCGCCTCCAGGATTTCGGGCAGGAGGATATTGATTATTACCCCGGCAAAGGGTTTTTGGACCTCCTCCAGAAGATTTCCGGAAACTATTTCTATCTCTTTTTCCCGGTGATTTAATTTCACATTTTCCCGGGCCAGGAGGACTGCTTCCGGATCATTGTCAACTCCCACAACTTTTTGAGCCCCCATTTCTGCTGCAGCCAGGGCCAGAATGCCGCTCCCGGTTCCCAGGTCCAGAACCGGGGAGCAATTCTGCATCCAGTCCCGGAGCAAAGCCAGGGCCAGCCTGGTGCTGGGATGATCTCCGGTACCGAAGGCCATCCCCCCTTTTAATTTAAGGATCAGTCCCTCCAACCTTTCTTCCCCCTCAAAATCAGGAGGTACCACCCAAAATCCATCCAGAACCTGCCGTGGTTCCCTGGCTTCTTCTATAGCTCTTTCCCAGGAGCGGGAATTTATTTCCTGAACGTCAAATACAATCTTTCCGGGATCCAGGCCCGATTCTCGCAGTTGTTCTAACCTCCGGCGAATTGTTTCCCATTTTTCCTCCCATTCCCGATTAGCAGGAAGGTAAAAAAAGCAGCCCACCCGGCTGCCCTTATCCAGGCAGTGCCAGCCCTCAATCCCCTGCTCTTCCAGCAGGGGATACAGGGCTTCACTGACCTCATGATTTATTTCCACATAAATCTCTTTGAATTTCAATTGATCACACTCCAAAAGCATCCCGAACTTTTTCCAGGAAGCTTTTCTGCTCGGGATTTAACTCTTCTCCACTGATTCGAGCAAATTCCTCCAGGAGCTCTTTTTGTTTGCGATTGAGTTTTTCCGGGATTACAACCCGGGCCTTGATAAAAAGATCACCCCGACCGTAACCCTGCACATCCTGCAGACCTTTATTTTTTAATCTGAATCTGCGATCGGGTTGGGTTCCGGGAGGAATTTTCAGGGAAACTTTACCCTCCAGAGTAGGAACTTTAATTTCATCTCCCAGAGCGGCCTGGACAACACTAATGGGGACCTCGCAATATAGATTGCTGCCTTCTCTTTTGAATATGGGATGCTCCTCAACCTCAATTACTATATAAAGGTCCCCGGGAGGACCGTTATTGGGCCCGGCCTCTCCTTCTCCGGCCATTCGCAGTTTATGCCCGGTATCAACCCCCGGAGGAATGTTTACCTTCAGATTACGCTGTCGGCGAACCTGGCCCTGTCCCTGGCAGGTTTTACAGGGATCAGTCACCACCTGACCCTGCCCCCGGCATCGATCACAGGGCCTGGTCTGGACAAAACTACCAAAAGCAGTCTGGTGGCGGAATCTCATTTCCCCCTGACCCCCACATTGGGGACAGGTTTCTGGGTGGGAACCGGCCTGAGATCCACTGCCCTGACAATCCGGGCAATTTTCTATCCGGGGAATTTTTATTTCTTTTTCCCCTCCAAAGGCAGCCTCTTCAAATTTCAGAGTCATCCGATACTGTAAATCCGCTCCCCGGCGAGGCCGACGGGAGGTTCGAGCCTCCCTACCCCCGAAGAACATGTCAAAAATATCTTCAAAACCACTGAAATCCTGGCTAAAATCACCGAAATCCCCAAAATCCGCTCCTTCCATACCAGCATGACCGTGCCGGTCATACTGGGCCCGTTTATGAGGGTCGGATAAAACCTTATAGGCTTCAGTTATTTCTTTGAATTTATCAGCAGCCCCGGGATCATCAGGATTGCGGTCCGGATGATATTTGCGGGCCAGCTTCCGATAGGCTTTTTTTATTTCATCCTGTTCCGCATCCCGGCTAACCCCCAGGACTTCGTAATAATCTTTTTTGGCCGCCAAAACGGTCACCACCTCATACTACTTTTGTCCTTTTTCTTCCTCATCATCGTCATCAACTTCTTTATAGTCCGCGTCATAAACATTATCCTGACCTGGAGAAGCTCCCCCTTCTTGACCACTGGCCTCCTGCTGGGCCTGCTGTTCTTCTTCCTGCATCCGAGAATAAATCTGGGTGCTGGCCTCATGCAGAACTTCATTCAGAGCATCTTTCTTGGTCCGGATTGCTTCAATATCATCACCCTCCAGGGCTTCCTGTAATTCTTTTTTGGCTGCTTCCACTTTTTCTTTGAGCTGATCATCAATTTTGTCCCCGGATTCTTTGAGGGTTTTTTCCACCTGAAAAACCAGGCCATCAGCTTCATTGCGGGTTTCCACTTCTTCCCGTTTCTTCTTATCCTCTTCCTCAAACTGCTGGGCTTCATTTACCA
>PWFS01000151.1 GCA_003554145.1 Halobacteroidaceae bacterium
AAATTTTGAGGGGCTTCCTGTAGGCTTTGAAGAGCCTATGCTGCCCGAAGTAGTGGGCTATTCGATCTACGGCATAGGCATAGATTTTCAAGTGTTAAATAATTACGATAACAAGGTGGGCAATTTAGGGCCAACACATAACATAGATATAATATTCCCCGATAAAGCAAGAGAGCCCAGCCAGAAGTTGTATGGTATAGGTATAGACTTCCAGGTGATAAATACTTATCAAACAGGTATTTTAAGGAGGGATAAGTGATGCCCGGGCCTAAGATAAAGTATAGAGTGGTAAAGAATAAGCCTAAAGAAAATAAAGAAAAGCCGGAGAAGAAAGAAGAGAAGTAAGAAAGGAGGGGAAGAGTTATGCCCTGGGGACAGCTGATAGGAATGGCGGCGAGTTATCTAGCCCCACGAGCTTTAGATGCTTTATTCGGTGGCCAGCAGCAGATAGACCACCAGCAGGCAATGAAGCAGGCCCGTGCAGCCCTTGATCCACAGTTTCAGCGGACTTTAGATGATACCTTAGCTGGCTTAGATAGGCAGGCTATGGGAAGAGGGTTTTATGGCCAAATGCCCGCAGATGCTTTAAGAAGATCAACCGCAGCAGACCTGGCTATGCAACATCAGGGGCAGTTAGCTCAGTATGCTCATGGGATGCACGACAGGCAATTACAGCAGGCACAGATGGCTTTACAAGGCTGGCAGGGGATAGGGCAGTATGCAGGGCAGGCTGTTCCAGAAGTTATGGACGCTATACAGCAGAGAGATACTCCCTGGCCCTGGCAAAGACAGACTAATCCATTAGACCATTCTCCTGTAAGCCCTGCCTTAGAAGCTCTGGGAACTACAGGGCCCCATAGCGGAGGAGCAGCAGGAACTCTGTTAAGAGGTTCTCCAGTGAGGCCTCCAGGTGTTCCTGGCACTGGCAGGTATGGGTATTAAGCGGAAGGAGGTGAGGACGTGGTTGTGCATAGCTTAGGGGCTTACCTGGGAGGAGTAGCCCAGGTGGACCCGTTTCAAAGACAACGAGATATACAGGACCAGAGAACTCAAAGAGAACAGCAGGAGAAGCTATTTAACCTCCAAAGGGCAATGCAGGAATTAGACCTGGAGAGGGCCCAGCACGATTTTGATTATAGGACAAGCCCTGAATATCTAGAACGGCAGGCGATTGACGCAGGGTTTTTGCCTTATGAAGATATTGAAGGGATAGACCAAGATAGATTTAGATTAACTGAATTTCCAGGGCTGGAGGGTTTTCACCGCAAAGAACAACGCCCTGGCTGGGAGGACCCCCGGGAGCATATGGCTCGTGCTTTACAAGGCCAGGCAGTCCCCCTGGACCCTGCCGATGTTAAGCAATACGAACAGGAAGGATTAATTGTAGCAGAGGACCCCTACGCCGAAGGAATGTTCCACGTTAGTTTTCCGCCAGGGTATGTTGATCCTGCTTCTTTATATGAAGGTGGCTGGCGGCAATATACAGATGATTATATGCGAAGGATGCAAGAGGCTGGAGAAGCGATATATCACCCTCACCCTCAAAAAGAAGGTTACTGGCTGGAAGAAAGGTTAGGCCCTACCCCAGAAGAACAGTTGCAAATAATGGGGCAAATGGGATACCAGCCTATCACACAAGAGGAAGCTGCCTTTATACAAGAACAAGGCGGGCATGTTGAATGGTCCGGGGTTGATTATGAGGGGATACCTTTTGGGAGAGTTACTGAACCTTTAGGCCCAACACCAGAAGAACAGATGAGATTCGATTTAGATTTAATGGCGAATTATAATATTCTTAGCCCTGAAATGGCAGAAGCCTACGGTTATGAAGAAGATCAATTGATGCCCTTAGAGGGGAACTTAGAAGGCTATTATATGCCTATAATGACTCCTGAAATGGAAGCGGAAATGGGGATGGAGACCTTTTTAGAGGACCCCGGCTCTTTTGGGGATTGGCTAATTTCCGAAGGAGTACCCCCAGATGCTGCACTGCAATTAGTTGCAGGCTACGGGGATAGATATGATATGGGAGATATACTCCAGCAGATCAGACATTTTGGAGAAGAGCCGGAAGGGATACCAGGAGTAGATACTCCAGAGGGGCCATTAGGGGGTATTCCCATGCCTGGAACTATAGGATCAGGGTACCAATATACAAATTATTCCTATTTTGATGGCCAAAATTTTTGGCCTGTTGTTTCAAGGGTAGAAGAACGACCCGCTCCAGGAACAGCTTTAGGAACTGAGATGGTAGAAGAATACTATGCAATAGACCCAAACCAAAAAGAACCTATATTAATCCCACAAGATAGAGTTTTTGAGCAAACGCCTGAAGGCGGCTGGCAGCCTGTTGGTATGGGAGAACCTGTTGTTGATGAGGATGGAGATGAGCCTGGTTTTTGGGAAAGACTTTGGGCCTCTATTGCAGGCGGAGAAGCCTCTCCAGAACCAGAGGGAAGAATAGGGCAATTACAGGATGCTCGCACGGCAGCAGAAGGGGATATTCCTGATGAAATATTAGAAGATTATGCTGGAGAATTTGCAGAGCAAATGTTGGAGCAGGGCCATTCGGTTGAGGACTTAAACCGTATTAGACGGGAAGATTTGAAACAGACAACAGGACTTACTGATAGAGAAATAGATCGGTTGTTGGAAATGGTAAGAGCAATTATGCTTCAGTAGGGGTGAAAAAATGGACTGGACGAAGTTTATCCAAAAACCTGAAGATAAAGAGGGAATAAGCTGGACTGATTTTATTCGTCCTGATGATGAGGATAGGGACTATGCTGCTGAGCTTAGGCGGATTAGGGGTATTGCCGAGCCTCCCGAGGAAGCTCCAGATATAAGTTTTACTGATATAATGAGAGGAGCCCTTGCCTTCCCTCAAAGAGCAGGGCACGAGGCTGCCCGGGTTATAATGGGGATGGGAGGCCCGGAAGCGGCCGATGAATGGTTTGGAGCCGAGCATCGTCAGCCTCCAACAACTGGCTGGGAAGCGGCTGATATTACCGCTGATATTTTAGGAGAATTAACAGGGCACGTAACCGGATTAAAGATGATAGGCGGGGTAACAAGACCTGCTGTTAGTTTATTGGGCAGAGGAATTACTACTGCCGCCCCTACTTTAACCAGGACCCTACAACCATTTACTGCTCCCTTAGCTCCAGGAGTGCCTTTTGCAACAACAATGGCTGCAAGGACCGGAGTAGAACACCTTGCAGGAGAAGAGAAAGAAGCTGTTGATTACTTAGCCTCTGCTGCCTGGGGATTTGGGGCAGGAGTTACTTCTCCATTGGCGAGCAAATTAATAAGAGATATGCCTACGCAATTTAAAGGGAACCCTTATGCAGCAGCTGAAACCGTATTAAGCGGAGCTGCTGCTGGTTTAGGCGGGGAAGTGGCTCAATCTATAGCAACAGGAGAAGTCTCCTCCCCTGGCGATATAGGTATGAGTATGGCTATGATGGCCTTATTCAATCTTTCAAGCATTATAACTAACCCTGCACAAAAAGCGGCTGTTATTGGAGCCCGTGATAAAGTTTTAAGGGATAGAGCAGCCTATGATGAATGGCTTAGAATAATAGGAGCATCACGTAAAGATTCACAACAAGACATTTTTAGAAAAGAAAGAGAGTTTTGGAAAGCACAAGAACAACGCTATGATGCAGAAAAGGCAGAACAAGCAAGGAAATTAGAAGCTCATATGAAAGAAATGATTAAAAAGTATATAGATTTACCCCCAGATGCTACTGATAGACAAATTAAAAACGCATTATATAAAACCTTCCACCCGGATATAGCCAGGGACAAGCCGAGTTTTACCGATTTTGGTAGGGCAATCAAAGTAGCAAAACAAGTTATTCGGGCTACCCCTATGCCTGAAGGGGCTAAAAAGACTGCAGAACAGATGGTAACGAAATCACAAAAGACTTTGTTCCTTTCTCTTACCCACGGGGCCCGCCCTGTTATTTCGGTAGGCGATGACGGCAAAGTAAGAGTAACGGGCTTTGGAGGGGACGTTCGCTCTCCAAGAGATATTGATTTAGCTAAAGTACCGACAGTTTACGAGGAAACTCCTGCAATTACCGGAGATAGACCAACAACAGCAGAAGAAAGACAATTACAAAAAGATATGGTTAGAGATGCAGGGATTAAATATATTGCAGACCAGCTAAGAACCGCTGAGAGAGCAACCTTTACGACTGACGTGAGCCTTGAACCTGATATGCACGGCAAAGTGCGGCGAATAGGGGAATTTGAATTTTCCAGAAGTGATGAAGGGAAACCGTTTAAGGTTATTTCTTATGACTATGAAACAGGCGAGCCTGTGCCACGCATTAGACATAAATTTGATAGATTAGAGCAGGTTGCTGAATTTATACACTATTTGACGCAACATCCTTCTTATAAGGAAGTGAAAGAGTTAGAAACAGCACCGAGAGAGGTTGAGCCGTTTACTGTTCCTAAAGATAAGGTTTTAAATCAGTTAGAAGGTATTATTGAAAATTGGAAAGCAACCGGAATAGAAAAGATTTCTCCTGATGACCCCAGGAAAGGGGCGGCTGAAGAAAGGCAAGTCTATGATCAATTAAAAAGTTTGGTTAGAAAGCTAAAAGACCCCAGGGTTGCTGCGGAATATATTGGACCAAAAGAGGAATATTTAAAGTTACGAGGAGATCTAGAGAGATTTACAATTGGTACAGCAGAAAAGTTTGTTGAAAATTTGGTAGCAAGACAAAAAACTCCAGAAGAAGTTGCGGCAGACCAGATTCGGGAAGAAAGAGAAGCTATTGCTGAACCAGAACCTACTCCTGCCCCAGAACCTACTCCAGAACCTGTTGCTGAACCCGTGCTTACAGTAGAAACAAAAGATGATACCTTTGAGCTTAAAGTAGGCGATTGGGTGCAGCTTCCTGATAGAGCTGCTCCTGTTAAGGTGGTTGATGATACAGATACCGCCACGCTATCTTTAGAAACAGAACACGGGGCCGTGATGAAAAGGGGTAGAGGGGCTTTAGAGGGAGCACAAAAGATTGAAGAACCTCCCGCTGAGCCTGCTGCTCCAGAACCTGTTGA
>PWFS01000050.1 GCA_003554145.1 Halobacteroidaceae bacterium
AAAACCTGCAAAAAAGAAAGTGACTTCACTTCCCCTCTTCTAATTTATTATCTTAATAGAACTTTCAACTCCTCAACTTCCTCCATGAACCAGGGAATATCTACGGGGTCTTCCTGTAAAGTTTTTTCCAGGCGTTTTAGATAGGAGCGGCCTGTTTAAAGTCATTTTTTGGAGATAAAAAACTGCAAAAGTTGAATAATAACCTGGGTTCTTCTGGAGCTATCATTCTCAAAAAAACTCAGAAATATAAAAAAAAGAGGTCCCATCCTGCTGCAGACAGGGCCTCAATTTTTTTCCGGGGATTTTTGCTGGTTGGATTTTTCTTTCTGGACATCGCTAAAGTTTTCCCCGGACTAACCATTCGGAGAGTTAAAGATGGGCCAAGCCCTGGAGAGCATAATAATAAATAATTTCCCGAGGTCCCGGGCTCTATTCTCTGTCCTCTATCAGGCCCGGAGCAGGTTATTGATCTGGTTTTGCAGCCAATACCATTTGATTGGTTTTCCCATGTTTGTGGTTTATTCTCTTAACCTGGGATCCAGAACATCCCGCAAACCATCCCCCAGCAGATTGAACCCCAGCACAACCACCATTATTGCCAGACCCGGGAAGGTTACCGTCCACCAGGCGTCTCTTAAATAGGGGCGGCCCGTAGAAAGCATAAAACCCCAGGTTACCTGATCGGAGCGGGCTCCTAACCCCAGAAAGCTTAAACCGGCTTCACTAATAATTGGAGCTGCAATACCTACCGTGGCAAAAATAATGATCGAAGCCAGGCAGTTGGGCAAAATATGCCGGAAAATAATCCTTAAATCCCGCATTCCCAGACCTCGGGCAGCAGTAATATATTCTCGTTCCCGCAGAGAGAGTACTTCCCCCCGGACCAACCGGGCATAACCCGTCCAACCAACAATAGAAAGAGCAATCATTACATTGAATAACCCCTGTCCCCGATAGGCCATAATGGCCAGGGCCAGAACAATAGAAGGGAAAGCAATAACGGCATCAGTAATACGCATAATAATTGATTCTACAACCCCCCGGTAAAAACCGGCGATTAGACCCAGGATGATCCCAATACCTGCCCGAATGGAAACCACAGCGATCCCCATTAAAAGGGAAATTCTGGTCCCGTGAATAATCCTGCTGAGAATATCCCGGCCAAAAAAATCGGTTCCCAGGGGATGGTCCAGGCTGGGCGGCTCGTGAGCCCGGGGAAGGGCCATCAAAAATGGATCATAGGGAGCAAGGTAGGGTGCAAAGACAGCAACAAAAACGGCAAAACTTATTATAATCAGGCCGATTACAGCTGTTGGGTTTTTTAGAAGTCTTTTAAAAGTTCCGGTGTGAAAACCTTTAACATCGTGGGAAAATGTTTTTACCCGATCTTCGTATCTGGCCATTAATCATCATCCTTTTGAAGTAATTTCCATCAGTCATAGCGAATTCTCGGATCAAGGAAACCATAGAGAATATCAGTAATGATATTAATTACAATAAACATGATGGCAAACAACAGCAGGTTCCCCATGATCATCGGAAAATCCCGCTGCATTAATCTCTGATAGGCAAATCTACCTATCCCGGGATAGGCAAAAACGGTTTCAGTAATTACTGACCCCCCCAGACGATAACCCATTTGCAAACCTATGACTGTTAATATGGGGAGCATAGCATTTTTCAGGGCATGTTTGTAAACAATTACTGCCTGCCGCAACCCCTTGGCCCTGGCAGTTCGAACATAGTCCTGACCTATAACCTCCAGCATGGTGGAACGCATTAACCTGGTAATTAGCCCAGCTGATGCAGTACCCAGGGCGATTGAAGGTAGGATCAGGTGGGCTATGGTCCCCCGCCCGGTGGCGGGAAGCCATTGCAGGTGGTAGGAAAAAATCAAAATAAGCATCAGGCCAACCCAAAAATTGGGCATGGAAATCCCCAGCAGAGCGAATATCCGGGCCAGAACATCGGAAGGTTTATTCCGACGCAGGGAAGATAATACTCCAATTGGGACCCCAATGATTACGGAAACAATCAGGGAAGCAATCAGCAATTCAATTGTAGCCGGGAGCCGATAGATCAGGGTAGGAAAAACCAGTCTTCCATCCTGAAAAGATCGCCCAAAATCACCCTGAAAAAGGTTGATTACCCATTCCCCGTACTGAACCAGAATAGGGCGATCCAGGCCCATTGCTGCCCGCAAGCTCTCGATTTCAGCTTGTGTGGCCTCCTCTCCCATCATGGTCCGCGCCGGGCATCCCGGAAGAATGAACATCAAAGAAAAAACTATTACAGTTACTAAAAAAAGCACTGGAATAGCCTGGAGCAGGCGCTTGATAATATAAATATACATTAGACCACCTCTGGTTTTGGTGTTAAGGAAAAGGCAGGATAAAAATCCTGCCTTCCCCTTAATTCTTCATTTATTGCTTTATTTCCAATAAGCTTCATTCAGGGTTCTGTACTCCACGCCTCTGCGGAAATCAAATTCGAAATCAGCATCCCAGACCATGGTTAAAATACTGTGGCGAATTGGAATGGAAGGGAGTTCCTCGGAGAATATTCTCTGGGCCTCGCGATAGAGTTCGGCTCTTTTTTCCTGATCATCAATAATTTTCCTTGCGGCATATACCACTTCATCATATTCCGGATTGACATAATTGGTCCAATTACCTCCATTTATTTCCCCTGAAACAAAGCGTCCTAAATGGATATCGGGATCAAATTGATCCACAACTCCATGGTAGGCTAATTCAAAGTTGCTGGAAACTACATCGGAGGCATAGGTGGACCATTCAGTCTGGTTCACATTGAGGTCAACCCCTATTTGTAGCCATTGCTGCCGCAATATTTCTCCAAACTGCACATTGGCTTCCCCGGAAGAACAGCGCAATTCAATTTCGAACCCATCGGGATAACCTGCTTCAGCAAGAAGTTCCCTGGCCTTTTCCGGATTGTAATCATAGCGCCTTATAACATCAGGGGCTTCAGCCCAGGTTCCGGGAATTATGGGCCCAATGGAAACCACCCCGGTGGGATAATAGACATGCTCCACAATTTCCTCCACGTTGGTACCATAGGCCAGAGCCTGGCGAACCCTTACATCGGAGAGGATGTCATGATCGTGCTGGGTCCAGATGGGGAACCAGTTCAGGGTGGTATATTGGCCTACAGTAAAATTGGGGTCTTCCTGGAAGTCTTCGATAAAGCGAGAAGGAATAGAGGTTAAATCCAGATTTCCGGCCCGGAGCTCAGTCAACCGGACATCTGCTTCGGGGATTTCAATTACGGTAATTTTTTCTAATTTAGCAGGGCCTTCCCAGTAATCATCAAATCTTTCCAGAATTATCCGGTCATTGGGGATCCAGTTAATTAGTTCAAAAGGCCCCGATCCAATAGGCTCATGGGCAAAACCACCCTCTTTATCCATTTTATCCGGAGCGATATGCTTGGGAACAATGTATACATCAAGCTCATAGATAAAAGGAGCATTGGGTTCATCAATTTCAATTTTTACAGTGTAATCATCGAGGGCCTCCACCGAGGTTATTGGGCTTAAACGCCCCCGATAAGGAGAGGCAAATTCTTCATCCCGCATGGTTTCAAAAGTATACACAATATCCGCAGCAGTTAGCTCCACTCCGTCATGGAACTTGACGCCTTCATGAATTTCAAAAAGGTAGGTTGTGTCATCGGGGAATTCCATGCTTTTGGCCAGATCCAGCTGCACTGACATTTCGTCATCAAAATAAATAAGAGAATTAAACACCAGCATATGAATAGCCCAGGAATAAACATCGCGAATTGTTCTTGGATCAAGGCTGGTGGCATCAGTTCCTCTACCCCAGCGGAGCTCATTATCTGGTGCTGCTTCAACGGCAAAAGAAAAGACAAAGATCCCGATCAATAACAGAAGACCAACTTTGCCAAAAAATCCCTGTTTTTTCAATTAAGAAACCTCCTTTAAAAAAGCAGAACACGAAACCCAGCGCTAAGAAAGAAACTCGTCAGGAATTGGAGGTGTCCTCATCACTCCTTTCTTTACAGGCCGTTTTTTTACCATAGTAACAAGTAAATTCGTCACTGGATTGGGTGTTCCTCTAAATAAAAAGAATTTTTGCACATTGAAGGGCGGAATTCAGTTTTTTAGTTGGTTGGAAAGATTATCCTGACAAAATCAAAAAAAAAAGAAAAGTTCTATCCTCAATAAATAAAATAAGCAGACTTCTTGTGGAGGTTTTTTGGAAAACCGGAAATAGATGATCTAAAACAGCTCGCTTATTGACTGCCTATAACTCCCGGGTTAACCTTAAAATTATATTAAGGATAAATGGGGAATGAGGCAGGGAAGGATTGTAAAAAGTTGAATCCTAAAAAAAGAGGAACAACAAATTCGGTCCCGGGCTCCAGAAGGGACTCATTTCTTTAACCCGATATTTTATTTGAGGCAGGGGGGTTGTGCTGTGGACGACAGGGTGCTGCAAAAAATTGTGGAAGCCAGCTATTTAACTGCGGAAAATGCCCATCGCTATCGGGCTATTCTCCGTTATTTTTATCAGCAGCACGAGCAGCTTCGATATTATCTGCAGCCCCGGGAGGTCCTGGATCACCTCCAGCAGTATCCTCATTTCCACGACTATAGCCTGGAACAACTGCAGCAGGACCTGAATCAGCTATGTGAGTGGAATAATTTAATCCCACGGCAGGATAACAGCCGGGTAAATACCATTGCCGAGTTTAAAAGGAAAAGGTTTCGCTATCAATGCAGCCCCTATACCATTGAGATTGAGCGGATGGTAATAAGCCTGGAAAACATGGGGGATTCTTTTGGGGGTTCCCTGGAAAGAACCCATATGGATCGGCTGCTCCTGGCCCTGGAAAAACTTACCGGACAGGATGGACGAGGGGACATTCCCCGGGGAGAAGAAGCCTACAGCCTGTGGGAAGAGCTGTATGATAATTTTCGAAAATTAACCAATAATGCGGCTGATTACCTGGCCCACCTGCAGAGTGAAAAAGTTGAGGAGAT
>PWFS01000019.1 GCA_003554145.1 Halobacteroidaceae bacterium
TTATTTAATGGCCCGGGCAACTAGACCTCCACCGTTTTCCAGTAACCGCTGCGGAACCGGAAGAAAAAGAGAAAGCCCCGGAAATAGAGGTCGATGGCCATGGCCAGCCATACCCCCATAAGGCCCATTTCCAGGTACAGGCCCAGAAAAAGGGCCAGGGTCAGGCGAATACCCCAGATGCCGATCATTGAAGCATACATGGGAAAGCGAGTATCCCCTGCTCCCCGGACCCCACCGGCCAGAATTATGGCCATGGCAAAGGGAGGCTGAGCCACAGCAACAATACGGAGACACATTATACCCAGGGGAATTACTTCGGGTTCATTGGTTAAAAAGTTCATAAAGTAATGGGGGAAAACAAAGAACAAAACTCCCATGAAGCTCATCACTATGCCCCCCAGGCGGGCTGTTTCCCAACCGCACTTTTCCGCCAGTTCAGGATCTTTAGCCCCCAGACCCTGCCCCACCAGGGTAGTGGCGGCCATGGAGAATCCAAACCCGGGCATATAGGAGATGGATTCAGCAACAATGGCCAGGTGATGGGCGGCAAAAGCAGTGGTGCCCAGGGTGGCAACAATACGGTTAAACATTATCTGCCCCGAACTCATCACCGTGCGCTCGATAGCAGCAGGAATACCCACCCGGACTATTCTCCTGATCAGGTCCAGGTCGACTTCCAAAGCCCGGCTAAACACCAGCTTCACCACGGATTTGCCCCGGAATAGGATGGAGAGGATAACCAGGCCCCCCAATCCCCGGGAAATTGCAGTTCCCAGGGCTGCTCCAAAAACTCCCAGGCCAAAACCGGGAATTAAAATATCCAGTCCCATAATTTCCATGGTCCTGGTTTCAAAAATCAAGAAAAAGTTAAGGACTACATTGGCCACATTGGCAATGGCATTAACCCGCATCGGGGATTTAGTATCACCGGCCCCCCGCAGCACCCCGCTCATGACAAAGGCAGTTGACATAAAAATTAGGCCCGGGCTCAGGGTCCGCATATAGGTGGTGCCCAGGGGAATAACCTCCGGCTCGGCACCCATGAAAATAATTACATAACGGGCCAGGGCAAAAATAAGGCTGGAAATTATCAGGGCACTTCCTATGCTCAAAATCAGGGATTGATGGCCGGCCCGTTGAGCTCCCTCGTGGTCTTTAGCCCCGATAAAGCGGGCCACAATTGCCGTTGAACCGACCCCGATGGCGGCGAAAAAGCCCATGAACAGCATCATCGGGGACATGGCCAGCCCGACTGCGGCCACGGCTTCTTCTCCCAGTCGTCCCACCATGGCCGTGTCCACAATCTGCTTGAAGGTCATCAAAAACATTTCCACGATGGCCGGCCAGGCCAGCAGAACAACTTTGCTCCTGATTTCCGCTCTGGTATAATCTTTTTTATCCAGGGTTACTCCTTTTTCCCGGGCTTTCATATCAGCCATAGTTCTTCCTCCAGCAAAAAAATATTGATGGGGGCCAGTTATTCCTCCAGCTGCCCTATTATTAACTCCCGCAAATTACGAGAGAAAAGCCGGTCCATTTCTGGTTTTCTCGGAGCAGGACCCCGGAGGCGCCCTCCTGAACGGCGATATTTCTTTTTTAAATCTAATTCCTCCAGCATAAATTCTATGCTGTCTTCCCTGATAATTCTTCCTCGGGGTGAAATACAGCGAACTCCCTTACCCAAAAGCATGGCCGCCAGCCCCAGATCCTCGGTAACCGCAATATCTCCGGGCCGGGCCAGGTTGGTCATTTTTATATCAGTCTCCTGGGGATCATTTCCCACCACATAATGATCACTGCCCTCAATATTATGGGCAAAACTGGCTACCGTGCAGACCCCCAGCTTATATTCCCGGCCCAAAGACCGGCATATTTCCAGGGCCGGGCGGGGACAGGCATCAGCATCAATAATTATTCGAGGTCTCTTATTTTCTCGATTCAATTGCTGTCCTCCTCGTAGCGAAAGCTGATGCGGGATTCCAGGAACCTCTTATAATGGCGGATTTTCCGGACTATTTCTCCCCGACTAAAAGAAAAAAGGGATAAAGCCTGCCACAAAAAAACCCAGCCCCCGATCATCATACCCTCCTTGAGAGTTCGGGTCATTAAGGATTCCTGGAGGATAGGATCCAGGGAAAAAACCAGGACCAGCAGGGCCAGGGAAACCGCAAAATATTTTTTTATCCGGCGGTAAAGCAACCGCAAATTGGTCCTTTCCCGCAGGATTTTGTAGGAACAGTTGGCCCGAACCCCCTTAAAAATTAATTCCTCGGTCTCAAAATCTTTGGGTTCGGAAACGGTGAATAGCAGTTCTATACCATAGCGAATGGGAATATCCTGCGAACACCTTTCCAGGAAATGAATAAGTCCGGGATTCAGGTCCCGCACCTCCAGGTAGGCGCTATCCCATTCATTGAAGGCATCAATATAGCGGTCCAGGAAAACTTCAATAATGAATTCCCCATCCTTATTCTGTTTGTAAAGGTTTTTCAGGTGCTCATGGCGTCCCATTTTTTTACCCCCGACCGGAAACCCGGGTTCTCAAGCATACCAGTATTCCCTTCGACAACCTCTCGGGCATCACCTTTCCCGGGAAATATTTTTTTCCAGGATTCCCAAAAAGAACCCCTGCAATTCCGATAGGCAAGCTCCGGAATAAGGGGTCCAGAAATATTTTGACCGGCTCCACTCCCAATTGAAGGGCGGAGCCGGTTTTATCCCAGGGGGATTTCTCTACCGCTTTCCCCCTGGAAACAGCAGCGGAAAGACTGCCGCTGCTATAGGATTTCCCCCGCCTTTCTTTTTTCTCCCACCACCATATAAACTGCATAGGCAATTATAGCCATACACAGGATAACCACTACAATTACCGGCCATTTCACCACTTCGGCAGTAGCTCGCTCCACCACAATCCCGAAATAAGCCCACAGGGCCACCAGGCTGTAAAGCCAGTCCCGGTTTTTATACATAAAGGCCAGGACAATTCCAGTAGCCACAAGGGTTATTACCACCATCCAGAAAACCTCTGAAAGACCCCAGGCCCCCCAGTCCCGGCCCACCAGAAAAGCCGTTACATTGGCCACGGTGGCTATGGTGATCCAGCCCACGTAAATGCTGAAGGCGGGGGCGATGAACAGATAACCTTTTTGTTTTTTCTTGTTTTCCACGGAATGAATTTGATAATAAAGGACGAGGAGATTAATAAGGAGCAGGACCATAATCAAAAGAGACAGGCCGATCTGTAAATAATGCCAGGCAAAAATCCAGGCCGAGTTCAGAATACACGAAATGAAGAAAAGATAGCCAATTCTCTTGACCAGGGGATTGGGCTCCGCCGGCTGCCCAACCAGTCCCCGGGCCTGATAAATGGCAAAAATACCGAGGAGCAGATAAATTAAACCCCAGATGGCAAAGGTAAAGCCAGCAGGAGTAAACAGGTTGGGATACATATCGGAAATTTCCCCTGTATCCAAATTGTTGATGGGTAAATAATTGGCCAGGAAATTAATAACAACTACCAGCACAAACCCGGCCAGGTTCAGAATCTGCATTAACCGGTAATCACCTTTTTGTTCCAGGTTTTTCATAAGTAAATTCCTCCTTGGGGATGCAGATATCCCTTAATATGTTTGCCCCACCCAGGGGTTCTCCGGGTAAATGGCACCTGCCTTTTCCTCAAAAGCTTCTGCTTTCCCCTCCTTTCCTTTTTCCCGATAAAACTGGGCCAGTAGATTATAGACTGCGAAATTAAATACCGGATGTCCCTGTTTTTCAATCTCCTCGAAAAGCCCCAACCCTTTCTCTACATCGCCGCCTCCTATCCGCGGGGCATTGAGATAATAGTTGGCCTGGATCAGGAGAGTCATATAATCTTCTTCTGCGGCCTTTTCCAGGTAATCCCGGGCCCGCTGTCCATGCCGGATAATAAAAAAGGGGGATCGATAATTGAATAACTGGCTTAAAGCCTCGGCCAGGAGCCGGGGAGCGGGATGATTTTCTCCCAGTTTCAGGGCTTCTTCGACGTAAAAAAGGGCCTGCTCAAAAAACTGTTCAGCCTCCTCCTTCCCCATGAGGCGCATTATTTCACCCCGGAAAAGCCAGATTTCGGCCCGGGAACAAAAATACTGGAAATCCTTCTCCCCCCGAGCCAGTTTTTCTTCCAGTTCCTGCAGGGCCTTAAAGGTGGCTTCAGTCTGGCCTTCCTGATAAAAATCACGGGCCAGATCATCGAGAAAGTCCCGATAATAGGGGGCTCCAGAGACGGATGTGATTAGCAGCAGTATTATCAATGCCATAATTATTCCTGCTCCTGTTTTTTTTAACACCTCAATCCCCCCTCTGTCCCTTCCCCGGAAGCTTTCTCCCATAACCCCGCCTGGGGATATTGTATATATTCTCCCTGCCATTTACTCCCTTATCAGTATTAGTTCTCCTTTTTCCACCCGGCTCCTGCAGGAGCTTTAAAAAGAACCGTTTTATTCCCTGCCCCGGGATTAGATTGAGGTCAATCTTTTATTTTTATCAGAAGCTCTCCCCAGGGAAAAAATGAGCCTGCTATGCCCGCTCCAGGTAGCTTCTCGTTTGCTATGAATAATTTCCACCTTTTTTCCGCATAAAAAAGCCCCGATCAGATCAGGGCCAGTAACCGGGGCGGAATTACAACTGTCTTTCCGGAATCCTTTTTCCCAACTTCAGCGTTTTTTCCCCTTTAAAGCAAGGTATTCCAGGGTTAATTCAGCCAGGGCATTATCTTCTTTCCTTATTTCCACCAGGAGCAGGGATTGATCAATAACTGCCACCCGGAGAGAACCGGCCATATCACCGGCCAGCTGTCCTCTCTTTTCCTGGTTGAGATTTCCAAAATACAATATCAGGAGATTGGGAGCAGCGCTCTGATTGCTGCGCATAAAATTACGCATGTCCTCGGGCCCGGGTTCGGACCAGAAACAGAGAACATCATACTCATTTTCACCCCGCTCCGCCAGACGGGGAAATAGACCCCGGGGATCAA
>PWFS01000199.1 GCA_003554145.1 Halobacteroidaceae bacterium
AACTGACCATGGTTGCGGCCAGGGTTCCCCCCAGAACAATCATCAGCGAGGTCATGCTGACGTACATGTAGGCGTCGCCTTCCAGGATAATAGCTCCACCGATTAATGTTATGCCTACAATAAGGCCAATCAGGGTTCCCAGGTCCATCAGCCCCACCCCTCCCCGGAATAAATCTTCCTTTTGAACTCAACGGTCTTTTCGATTACTTCATCCACACTTTCCCGAACCAGGATCTTGCGGTTGGAGGAAAGGGAAATTACTGTGTCGGGGGTTTTTTCTACAAATTCAATTAAATCCACATTAATTACTATCTGGCTGCCATCAAAACGAGTAAGTTTTAACATTATGGCCAGCCCTCCCCTGCTTTATTACCGTCCCATATTTACCAGTTCTTGCAGCATCTGATCAACCGTGGTTATAATGCGGGAATTTGCCTGATAACCACGCTGGGTAATTATCATGTTGGAAAATTCCTCGGCCAGGTCCACATTGCTCATTTCCAGGGCGGCAGTTCGCAGATCACCCCGTCCACCCGATCCAGGGGTTCCGATTCGAGCAATTCCAGAGTTAGCAGACTGGGAGAACATGGTGTCCCTGGTCTTGGTCAGACCTTCCGGATTATTGAATTGAGCCAGGGCCACCTGGCCCAGGTTGCGGTTGACACCATTGGTATAGGTGCCAACTAAAATACCAGCATCATTGATGGTGAAGGACTGTAGTGAACCCATGCCGTTCCCATCCAGGTCCGTTGCTTCTGCAGAAAACGCCCCGGCAAACTGAGTTATTTCTCCCAGGTTAATTTCCAGATCTACTATGTCATTAGCTCCACCTGGTAAGCCTCCAAGGGTTAGTTCCACTGGAGTGTCAGAAGTAAGTCTTCCTTCATCAAAAGTAAGGTCATAGTTTTCATCGATGGCGGGATCGATGGCAGGATCGGTGGTGGTAATATTTAGACTCCATGCATTATCACCAGTTTTTTCAAATTCCAGCTTCAATTCGTGGCGGGAGCCCAATTCATCGTACACCGAAACCGTGGTTGAGTAACCACTTCCATTATCCTCACCAGCATCCAGGTTGCCCCCGAGGTTGATATAGCTGCTGGCCTGGGCTCCCATGGTATCTCCAACCGGTATCCGAATATCCTCCAGGTCCAGATCGCTATCTATAGCGCCGGTGGCCGTATCGGCCCGCCAGCCCTGCAGGCGCAGTCCATTACCAGAATTCACCAGATAACCACTGCTGTCCATGGACAGATTACCCGCCCGGGTGTAATGGTGTTCATCTCCTTCCCGGACGATGAAAAAACCATTGCCGTCAATAGCCAGATCGGTGCTCTGACCAGTACTTTCCAGGCTGCCCTGGGCATGGCTGGTATCAATACTGCCAACCTGAACTCCCAGTCCCACCTGCATCGAGTTAATTCCACCCCTGTCACCCGTTGGGGCAGAAGGTCCCCGGATCATCTGGGCTAACATCTCCTGGAATGTGGTGCGGTCTTTCTTGTAGCCAATGGTATTTACATTGGCAATATTGTGCCCGATTACATCCATTCGGGTTTGATGAGCATTCAATCCGGCCACACCGGAATATAATGAACGCATCATGGTATTAAATTACCTCCTTTGATTATGGACCCGCTGTATCAATCCATCAACAGCGGCGGCTTCCTCCAAAAGAGGTCCAGCCTTAATCCATTATTATGGCACTATCAATATTGGTAAAAACATTTTCGCGCATGCTTTCACCATCAATAGCAGTGATTACCAGATTATTTTTTATGCTTACTACATAGGCGTTATTTCCCATTACCACCAGTGATTCCCGGGCTCCCCGATCTGCTGCTTTTTTCACTGCTTCATCCAGTTTATCCAGTTCCACAGAATCCAGTTCAATGGCTCTTCGGGCCAGGCGCTCGGTAGCATGCTTGGAAAACTGGACCCGATGGCCCTGAACTTTTTGATCCAGGACTTCCTGGAAACTGGTTTTCTTCTTTTCCGGAGATTCGGGCCTGGGTTTGGTCTGGGGGGTAGTGAGGGGTTGTATCATTTTCCCGCCCGGCAGTATTTTATCGGTCATCACTGTCACTCCCTATTTCCTTAATCCCAACGATATCCTGCATGGGATATTCCTCGCCATCTGCAAAAACCACATACGGTCCGTCCTCGGTAAAGATTACCTCCTGGACCACACCTTTGATTTCTTCACCCTCACCAGCCCTGATTTCCACTTCTTTGCCGATCAAGGCGCTGGCCTGATAGAGGAAATTACTTTCCAGGAAATTATTGAGAGACCGGTTCATCTGCTGCATCTGCTCCAGGGAGCTGAACTGTGCCATCTGGGCAATAAATTCCCTGTCCTCCATTGGGTTCAGTGGATCCTGATATCTTAACTGCGTTATCAGGAGTTTCAAAAAAGCGTCCCGGTCCAGGCCCGTTTCCTCGGAAGTAGTCAGTGGTTTATCCTCTCGGGAGGCCGACATTTTCATTGTTTCTGCCTTCTCCATTATTTCCGCCGCTGTGGTTGGGGTGGTGGTCTGAATAAACAAGTTTTCTCACCTCCTAAACCCGGTAATCAACCCGGTTGCCCTGCAGACCACTATAAATACTCTCTCCTTCGCTTTCAGCAGGTTCACCTGCTGCATGGTCTTCAGGTTGGAATTGTCCTTCTCTTTCTTCCGGAGCATCCTCGGAATCACTCTGAACGTTGACATCAACATCATCAAAGGTGAAGCCTTCCCTGGACAGACTGTCCCGCAGATTACCCATGTTATTTTCCAGGATATCCCGGGCCAGGTGATTTTCTACCTGGAAATGAGCCCGAAGCTGCCCTTCTTCCAGCGCAACTCTCATCCGCAGACCACCCAGATATTCCGGTCGCAGCTTAATTTCCATGGTCCCTTCCTGGCGATTCTTGAGATTGAGGCGAGCCTGATCAACAATCTGTTCGAATGTTTCCTGGAAACGGCTTCCACCTTCGGGGGACCTCCTCACTCCTGTGGTGCTGAACTGCCATTCGGAGCGGTTACTTTCCGGCACGAAACCGGAACCTGGATCCGGGCGGTCATTGGTATTACCCTGACCTTCCTGTTTGTTCTGATTGAAGTTAAAGTGATTACCGGAGAAGGATTCTCTGCTGCCCCCGAATTGTTCCCGGCCAGAAGCTTTAACCTCTACCTGGCCGCCGGTCCTGTTTTCACTGCTATTTTCCAGTTCCGACTGGCCCGGGAAAATGAACCGCGGTTCTTTTCCTGGGTTTCCGCTGCCCTGGTGGTATTGTTTTTCTCCATAAAGGAGTTCCTGCCTGGAGTTATCACCACTTAGTTCTTTCAGAAGTCCCTGGAGCAGATTATCTGCTTTGGCCCTATCGGAGAGAGCATCACTCTTTTTACTATTTTCACTACGGGTCAGGATTTCTTCCACGATTACTTTTTTTGCTGGCTGCTTTTGGGATCTGCCAGAGGAATAGTCAGAAACCGGGATCTCATTTCCCCTTTCCGGGTTGGAACTTTCACTTTTTTCCGTTTTTTCGCTCCCGGTTAGAGATTTTTCCGATACAGCTTCCTGCGGACTATTTTCCTGCTTAATTGTAAAAGATCGCCATTGTTTTTTCCCGGCCTTTTCCGAAGGTTCACCCTGCTCCTGTATTGATGCCTTCAATTCCTGTTTTGATTTGGTGGTTTCAATCGTCTTTGATTTATCCGTATCTTCTGCTGATTGCAGTTGCCGCCAGAGAGATTGAAGCTTTTCCAGAGTCAAACCCTTTTCTTCCAGATGTCGGAGTTCTTCTTCTCCACTGTTTTCCAGAAGATAGGCCAGTGCCTTAATCAGACCGGGGGCCAGTTCCTTGCTTTCCGACAGTTTTTCCAGTATTTCTGCCCCTTCCTCCAGATTCCAGATCCTTTGTAGAGAGGATAATGGGCCCTTTTCCAGGAAAAGTTGCTCCGCAACCAGTGAGGCTTTGGGATCCTCGGGATTTTTTCCAAGCTCCCCAATCAACTGTTTCAGTGAAGAGCTTTGCATCTCATTATCCAGTTCCTTTTCCAGAGGCATAACCTGGGCCAGTAGGGATAAAAGCTCTTCCCAGACCTCTACTCCTGGAGATCCTTCCCCGACCTGATCCAGGAAAGAGACCTTTCCTTCCTCTCCTGCCTTTTCTACCATATCCACGAGCAGATGTTCGGGAAGGGTTTGTTTCTCCCGGTTATCCAGCTCCTTTTCCAGGGACAACACCTGTTTCAGGAAAAATAAGAGCTCTTCCCAGCCCTTTTCTTCAGGAGATCCTTCCCCGACCTTATCCAGGAGGGATAAAAGCTTTTCCTCTGGGTCGGAGTTCAGGGCTGAAAGCAATTCTACTAACCCTGATGGAAGGGGGTTTTCAGAGGAGTCAGATCCCTTCAAAAGGGCCATTACCTCTGCACCTGCATCCCCGAACCACTCTTCTCCAAAGGGGATCATTTTTTCCCCGGAAGCTATCATTGAGAACAACCTGGGATTAATTTCCCCCAGTTTCTCAACTTTTTCGGGAAGGGCCAGATCCGCTACCGGTAGTTCCTTTTCCCCTAAAAGAGAGCACAGAAGCTGGGAAAAAGGAGGTCCCTTGCTTTTGGGATCAACAGGTTCTCCGGAAAAACTACCCGGTGTTGATCGGGTCATATCAGTTCCCCCGATCAATGCAACTATTAAGTTTTGCATCCATTCACCTCCTTTCCTTAAATTTCTTATTTTCTAAAATCGGCGCCAATCCACCGACTTCAGACCTGGGGAGTATGTTATTGGGAGAGGATTTCGGTAAGCCGGGCCGACCTTTCATTATCCATCTCGGCCAGCACTCTGGCTGCAAACCGGTCCTCCCACCGTAAAAACAGATTAATAACCAGGTCATCCTCCAGCCCCTGTAAAACCAGGGCCGCATCATCAGGGCTCATTTCTTCATACACCCGGGCCAGTTGATCCAGCCGCTGGGCTCGATCAGCCCTTACTTCTTCCTCCTGATTTAGTTCCACCTCCAG
>PWFS01000138.1 GCA_003554145.1 Halobacteroidaceae bacterium
AAAACTTTTGACCTTCCCTTTTCTCTTCTGTACAGACCCTGCTCTGCAGAAAAGAATTATAATCAATGCTGAACTGAACATTCAGGCCAGCGGGAAAACCACCGGTGGCTCCCTCCTGAAAGAGAATCCCCTGCACCTGTCCCGCAGAACCCTGTTCTTTAGAAAATATCGCCCGGGGCAGCACTGCTGCCAGCAACTTTAACTCCAGTTTTGTTTCTCTTTTATTGTCGACTGTATTCACCTCGCGATTCTGACCTGATTATTTCAGACAGCGGAGAAGGTGTACCAAGAATATATCACATCACTAAAGAAAAATAATTACCCCAATGGGTAATTTTTTCCCTGTAGTTTTAGTTTGCAAAAAAGGACTCGGTAGGATTAAGGAGGAAAATCAGGTTAAGAAATCGGACTTTTCCCCAAGTTAAATTTGTTTCAACAATAAAAAAGCCGGAAAGGAGTAGACGCATTGAAAAAAATCACCTGTCTTTTCCTCTGTTTATTGCTTTTGTCCGGCGGTTGTTCAGGTCTTTATAATGCTCGACTGGAAATGGTCGAACCCCAGAATGGGCTTTCTTTTCAAGATGATACCCTGCAAATTGCTTTTGCCCCTTTCATCAGTGATAGTCTGAACAGTAAGATTCAAAACCTCAGCCAGGAAAATATCAAAATTATCTGGGAGGAGGCCCTGCTGACTGATCCCAGTGGGCTGGATTTGCCCCTGATTCCTCTGAGGGATGAAGAAATATCTCCCGAGCTAACCGCGAAGCCCTCCCTTTTAGGACCAGGAGAAATCATAGAACAAAAATTGATCCCCCGGGAAAACATTTATTACAACCTCCAGGCCCGCAGTTACCGTTCATTTCCAATAGTTGTCACCGATAACCCCCTTTATTCTCATGTCCGGGAGTACCAGGGCCAATCCATAAAATTATTGCTCCCGGTGCAAATCGGGGCGGAGATCCGGGAGTACTTTTTCGAATTCGTTATTGACCTGCGCCTGATAGGTCAACCCGGGCGGGCCCCTGAATTTTAAGTTTTATGGTTCAGGGAAAGGAGGCGCTGCCGTGCAAATCTTCCAGGGCAATATATTAACCTGTGATGGGCGAGATAATGTTTTTCAGTTCCTGGTGGAAAGGGACGGGAATATTGAATATGTCGGGAATAATCTGCCTCAGCAATATAAAGGGCAGCCCCGCCGAAACCTGGAAGGAAGGGCTCTTCTGCCCGCTTTTTCCGATACTCACATTCATCTTTCTTCCCATGCCCTCCTGGCCCATTCCCTGGATATACGGGAAGCAGGAAGCCTGGAAGAAATAGGGTCCCTTATTGGAGATTATCTCCGCCAGAATCCAGGACAATTCGTCCTGGGTTTCGGTGTTTCCCCCCATAACGTGGCCGAGCAAAGGCTGATAACCCGACAAGACCTGGACTCTTTTTCCCTGGACCGGGCTTTAATGATAGTAAAGTATGACGGGCATGCCTGCATCATCAATTCGGCCATGATCAATATGCTTCCCCCGGCCATAAGAAAACTGCCCGGTTTTGATAGAGAAAAAGGGCTGTTAACCCGGGAAGCTTTTCTCCAGGCTACCAGCCACATTACCAGGCAGGTTTCATTAAGAAAACTGGGGCCCCAGATTCTGGAAGCAGTAAATAAAATGGCGGATAAGGGGCTGGGACTGGTCCATACCGCCGAGGGAGTGGGATTTCCCCTGGATATGGATATTCGAGTCATCCGCCTTCTGAGCCGGGGCCTGACTTCGGGCTTCCAGATTCGGATTTTTTTCCAGACCATGAACCTAAACAGGGCAAAAAAATTCCGCCTGCCGCGGGTGGGAGGTTGTTTTGCCACCGCTTTAGACGGATGCCTGGGCTCGGTTGATGCCGCCCTGCAAAAACCATACTCCCACGACTCCAGGTGGCGGGGAATCCTCTTTTACACCGATAGGGAAGTCCGGGAGTTTGTGAAGAAAGCTAACCGGGAGGGCCTGCACGTCCAGCTCCATGCTATCGGGGATGAGGCTTTCAACCAGGCCATTTCTGCCTTTGCCCGGGCCCGGGAGGACTGTCCCTGGGAAGATCACCGCCACAGCATTATCCATGCCTGCCTTCCCACGCCCTGGGGCCTGGAACAGGCAGCCCAACTGGGATTAACTTTTGTAGTTCAGCCCGCTTTCCTTAACTGGCCCCTGGAACCCCGGGAGTACCTGGAAAAAATACTGGGGGATCGGATCCATAATTATTTGCCACTGCAGACCATGATAAAACAGGGTATCCGTCTAACCGGAAGTTCCGACGCTCCCTGTACCTTCCCCGATCCCCTGCAGGGAATTTCCGCAGCCTGCAATCACTTTCTCCCCGGAGAATCACTGTCCATAACTCAGGCTCTTCGGCTTTTCACCTGTAATGGCGCCTGGCTCAGCTGTGATGAAACAGAAAGGGGCAGCCTGGAAAGAGGGAAAATTGCAGACCTGATAATTCTCAATAAAAATCCTCTGGATCTTTCTCCTTCTTCTTTAAATTCACTGCAGGTAGAAGAAACCATCCTGGGGGGGCAGGTTTTTACTCCGGAAAAAAGTAGCTGGCCCCGGCTCCTGCTCAACAGCCTTTTAAACCGGAATGCCCACTTTTAGGAAGTCAGCCTTTCCTTTTTTCTGCCCATAAAAAAACCCCCGCCGTAGCAGGGGTTTTCTTTTTTTTATTGGATAAAACCATGCTCCTGCAGCCACATTTCTGCAACTTCATCCGGTTCGTACCCTTCAATATCAACCTTGGAATTCAATCCACTCATGGTTTCATCATCAAGCAATTCAGCTACTGGAGCCAGGATATCTTCAATCTCGGGATACTGCTCCAGGACTTCTGCCCGGACCACCGGAGCCGCATTATATACGGGGTGGAAATACTGATCATCCACCAGGTTTACCAGGCCAAAAGCATCGATCCGGCCATCAGTGGCAAAACCCATGGCCAGGGCAACGTTGCCGTCCCGCAGGGCGGCGTAGGTAATCCCCAGGTCCATAATTTGCACTGAATCAAAGTGGAAACCATAGAGTTCAGTCAGACCAGGGTATCCATCATCCCGAATGGAGTATTCGTGGTCAGTAGCAAAGGACCAGTTACCCGGTTCGGGGGCCTCTACACCCTCATTAATTGCTTCGGCCAGGTCGCTGATGGTTACAATGCCCAGCTCATCAGCATCAGCCTGACGCATCATAATGGTATAAGTATTGTTGAGAGGAGCATAGTCCAACCAGACCAGGTTGAAACGCTCGTAGTCTTCCTCTTTTACCACCTGATAGCATTCTTCCGGATCGGTAATTGCTTCAGCATAGCCGAGGTGGGTAATTAGTGCAGTTCCTGTGTATTCCCAGCAGATGTCAACATCTCCCAGTTCCTGGGATTCGCGCAGGACCAGGGTTCCACCCAGATTGGTCTCATCCCTGACTGGAATTCCATTTTCCTCCAGGATCATAAGGGTAATCTGACCAAGGATAATCTGCTCGGTAAATTCCTTGGAACCAACCACTACTTCATCCGCCTGGGCGCCGTAAGCACCGAAAGCTAACATTGCGGGCATCAGGGCCAGGAAAAATACGGCGGTCCAGATAACTTTTCTCCTGCTCATAAGTAAAAACCTCCTTTTAGATTTTGTTGCTCTGTTCCTGCAGGAAAATTGCTTTTTGCACTGATTACCGGGGAAGCATTTCCCTGCTTTTCCCTACCAACGATAAGAAAAAAAAATTTTTGTTCTACCTTTTTATTTTTTCTGCCCCGGCCTGCTTACACATTGAATTATATAATAAATCGCCAAATTGTCAAATTTCTCCAGCCGCCCTAACCAGCTATCAATTCCCGTAAATCCCTTCATATTTCTCCATAACACCTTTTGGCTCTTTATTGGTACTGCTGACTTGTTAATACTAGCCCGCGCGGACTTGAAGTTTTTCCCATTCGCCTGGAGTGCTGGTTAAAACAGGGTTCGCAGCAGTTATTTTTAACTAACTTATCAGCGGGTAGGTCTTGACCCTTTTCCCCTTTACCCAACTATAAAAGGCGGTTTGTTCGGAGTTAATGAACTACCCTCAAAGGCGGAAACAGCAAGTCAGGGGCTGGTAATTATTCCTCCTCCTCTTCGATAATTTGAATAAATAAATTTGCAAGTTGGGGATCAAACTGGGTCCCTGCACACCTCTGCAGTTCGGCAATGGCCTCTTCTTTTTTCATGGGTTTTTTGTAGGGGCGCCCGTTTATCATTACATCATAGGCATCAACAATGGCCAGTACCCTGGAGAGAAGGGGAATATCAGTCCCTTTGAGGCCCCGGGGATATCCATTACCATCCCAGCGCTCGTGGTGAGCAAGAATTTCCTGGCCAATATGGCCAAATTCTCCGGTGGAATGAGCAATGTGAAAACCCGTTTCGGGATGTTTTTTTATCTGCTCCCATTCCTCTGCACTGAGGGTCCCCGGCTTATTCAGTATTTCCGGAGAAATGGCGATCTTGCCAATGTCATGGAGAGAGACCAGGAGACTCAGCCTTTCCTGTTCAGCCAGGGGCAGCTTTATTTCCTCCCCTAACTGCCAGGCCATTTTCTTCAGGCGCAGAGCATGTTCTTCAGTTTCATGACTCCTGATGCCCAGGGTTCGAAGCATGGCGGATAGAACAGCACTGCGCCCACTGCTGCTTTCAGTCAACTTGTTGCGGTACATTTGATTCTCAGCTTCCTGTAGAATTTGCTCCATATCCTGTTCCGCACTGACCTTTTCGCCAGCCCCCCAGGATATGGAGACCGGAAGGTTATTTACATTAACCTGTTGACATCCTTCCTGGAGGTTCCGGCCAACCTGCTCCGCTTCTGTCCGGTCATTTCCGGGCAGTATTATCACAAATTCATCGCCGCCCCAGCGGGAAATAATTGCATTCTGGGGGCAGCCCTCTTCCAGGATTCGGGCTACCTGGACCAGGATTCTATCTCCCATCTTGTGACCATAACCATCATTGAC
>PWFS01000160.1 GCA_003554145.1 Halobacteroidaceae bacterium
TCGCCAGCTTCAAAGGAAGTGTGGTGCTTTCGCCTTTTGCAGCAGCCATGCTGATATTATCGCCCATTTCTTTTGCTATAAATGCCGATAATGTCCAGAATGGTATCTCCCCCTGGCGGGAGAAAATGGGCCAGGTGGTAGCAGCAGAAAAACTATCCCTGCAGGATGATGCAACCCTCGCGGGTGAGGTTGGTTCTAAAATGTTTGATCGGGAAGGGGTTGCTCCACGACCCCTGCAGGTCATAAATAAGGGTGAGCTAAATTCCTGGTTGCATAATTACTATACTGCCTGCAAGGCAGGTGAAGAGCCCACCGGTCATGCTGCGGGAGAGGATCAGGCTTTACCCTCCATCGGTCCCAGTAACCTCATAATCAAACCGGGAGAAGAGAAACTGGATAATATAATAAAAGACCTGGATCGTGGCCTTCTGGTGACCCGTTATTCCGGCGGAGTCGATCCAGTCAGTGGTGATTTTTCCGGGGTGGTTAAAGGTGGTTATTATTTTGAAAATGGACAGGGGAAACGGCCGGTAAAAGAGGTTATGATTGCGGGTAATATTTACCGTTTGCTGCAGCAATTAGTCGCGGTTTCCAGCGAAACCCAGAGGATCATGAGTTTTAAAATACCCTATGTGGTCCTGGAGGGCGTTTCTGTAACCGGGAAATAAGAAAAGGGCCCCGCGGGGGCCCTTTTTTGATGGTGGGCTGCCCCAGGAATGGAACCAAACTCTGGGAGTGCTTTAAATATATAAAGATATCCCCCTTGGAGAATTATGGAGACATGGAAATATAAAGAGAAAAATTAGCTCTGAAAGGGAGGAGGATTGGAATAGGATGATTCGCCTGGAGGGTATAGGGAAGGACTTTGGTGATTTTAGTGCGGTTAAGGAATTATCCCTGGAAATTCCTGAAGGACAGACCTGTGTTATGGTTGGCCCCTCTGGCTGTGGTAAAACAACCACGATGAGAATAATAAATCGGTTGATAGAACCCACCCGGGGCACCGTGTATATAAACGGCGAGGATTTTAAAAAACAGAAAGTGGAAAACCTGCGCCGTAATATTGGTTATGTAATCCAGGAGGTGGGTCTTTTCCCCCATCGGACTATAGCTGAAAATATTGCAACAACTCCCAGACTGGCCGGCTGGGAAGTAAGAAAAATTAAGCAGCGGGTTGATGAGCTTCTGGAGCTGGTAGAACTGGAACCCGGTGAGAATCGGGACAAATTCCCCCGGCAGCTCAGTGGTGGACAGCGACAGCGAGTGGGACTGGCCCGGGCAATGGCTGCTGACCCGCCGGTAATGCTGATGGATGAACCCTTTGCCGCGGTGGATCCTATTACCCGGGAACATCTTCAGAATATGTTTTTACGCCTGCAGCGGCGCATGAAAAAAACAATTGTTTTTGTTACCCATGATATTAATGAAGCCATAAAAATGGGAGATCAAATAGCCATCCTGCAAGAGGGAGAATTAATTCAGTGTGATACTCCAGAAGAGCTTTTGGCCCGGCCCAGGAATAAGTTTGTTGCTGATTTTATTGGAGTGGATCGGGCCATAAAGATTCTGGATCTCTTTTCAGTTGGGGAGGTTGTGGGGACCAGGGCCCGGATTATAAAAATGGAAAATCTCCGGGATCAGGTGGAGCAATTGCGGCAGGAAGGGGAAAAGAGCATCCCGGTTATAGTTGAAAGTTGTTCGGGTGAAAAATTCTGGTTTAATCCCGCCGAACTTAACGACCGGGTTTCCCTGGAAGATATTCTTCGGCCATTGCCCATTACCCTTGAACCCACGAGTTCCATTAAGTTGGCTCTGGCCAGAATGCTGGAGCATAATAATGAAGCAGTGCTGGTCCAGGGTGAGGGTGAGGAGCCTGGTCTCTTAACTCTGGGCTGGGTTCGACATTATGTTCACCGGATATGTTCTACAAACCCAGGAGAAGAGGAGGGGGTTTAAGGAAGAATTAGTACTGGTATTTGGCGGTGGAACATTATATTTCCGGAAAAAAATTGGGGAAAGGGCCTGGTTGGGTTGAAGGGTTCTGGGTCCCAGGAGTAAGGGGAAAAGTGGAGGATAATAATACTTTTATCGGGTCGGCAATCAGGAGAAATAATTGCAGAATTGTTATAACTTTTTTTTCAAAAGTCCCTTAGAAGTTGAAAAAAACCCTTGACAGGGGAGAAAGAAAGTGGCATAATAATATTGTGAAAAAAATAACAAGAGAAAGAGCGTTTTTTTCAGCTGCATTTAGTGAAAAAACACACAAAGGAATGGAGGGACTATTATGGCAACCAGAGGAAATTTTGCTGTACTTGCAGGCGGTTCTGTATTGATTATGGGGGTGACTTTGTTGACCTGTTTTGTGAAAAATTTCATTTACTTTCCCCTGGTTTTGCTGCTTTTTCTGGGTTTCGCTCACTGCTTTGCCAGTGAGATTAATATATCTCTCCGGCCAGTTCTGGTCAGAGAGGATCTATTGCTGGTTCTGGGAGTTCTGGGCGGGGCCTTAATATCTTTTTCCCTGCATATTCAACTGGGGCTGGAAAGCATTGTTGCAGCTGCCCTGATTGGGATGTTTGCTTCTCTTACTATGGGGAAATATGCGGTTCCCATTTATTGTGGGGCCTTTGTTGGAATGGCTTCCGGGGATTTATTTGACAGTATCTTTTTAATTCTGGCTGCAGCCATCCTGACTGCAGGGTTGTTTGTTTACAATAAAAGCTATTTTAATGGTTTTGGAGGAAAACTGGGATTAATTGCTTTTGCGGGGTCCCTCGTGGTTGCGGTTTTAGGGGGAGGAGGACTGGGGGGTATTGATTTAAAGGCCCTGGAAATAAAAAGGTCTATGGTAATTTATGTTGTAATGGGGGCAATTTTCACATATTTGGGAGTGGTGCGCCTTAATCAGGGAGCGGTCCTGGCTTCCAGTTTAAGTGGATTAACCGGGGGACTGGTTTTGCCAGCAGTTTATCCAGAAACAGGAGTTTTTCTTGCTGCAGCTTTCTTCTGTGGTTCTTTTGTGGGAATGACTGCACCGGAAAGATTACCAGGAAAAATCTATATTGCCCTTGCTGGGCTGGTTGCGGGGATTTTCTTGATTTTTACCTTGCCGGTTCTTGGTGGTCCGGGGGGGAAAATGGGAGCTGTAGCTTTTGCCAGCACAATTGCGGTCAGGGGTTTGCTGGATCTGTATTTTTTATTAAAAGCCGGGGTTAGAGGAAGATGGAACTCAGCCCTGCAAAAAAATTATTAAAAGGAGTTATCCAGTTTTTGGGGAATTAGGTGAATAATTGCTCGGGGTAAATAAATAGGGTAGTTGATCATTATTGAAGGTTCATTTTGCAGCTAACTTTTTAGCAGGGAGTTTTATTTTTTTGTGGAATGGTTTTAGAAGGTTTACCAATAAATATAGAATTAAAGGAGGTGAGAGGCGCGAATTCTGGCGCTGATTTATGGCAAAGGTTCTGGAAAATGAAGAATACGGGGAAAAAGTAGAAGAAATTGTGGCATCATTTCCCGAAAAGAAGGGAGCATTGATACCGGCCCTACAGGCAGTTCAAGAAGAATTCGGGTATTTGCCCCGCCCCGCACTGGAAGTTCTTGCAGGGGCTTTAAAGGTTCCTCTGAGTACGATATATGGTGTGGCAACCTTTTATGCCCAGTTTCACCTGCAGCCCCGGGGGAAACACATTATCCGGGTTTGTATGGGAACCGCCTGCCATGTTCGGGGGGGTAAAAAATTGCTGGAAACCCTGGAAAAAGAACTGGGAGTATCTGCGGGGGAAACCACCGATGACTTACATTTCACCCTGGAGGAAGTTGCCTGCATTGGGGCCTGCGGCCTGGCACCAGCTGTAATGGTAGATGATGAAACTTATGGCCGTCTAACTTCTGACAGGCTGGCCGATATCCTGGATCAATACCGGGAGTGAAAGGAGGGATTAACTGAGGATGCAGAATACCAGAGTTCTGGTTGGGATGGGAACATGTGGAATAGCAGCAGGGGCACGCAAAGTGATGGAAGCCCTTAAAAACGAACTGGAGGATAAGGAAGGAATTGACCTGCTGCCTACAGGCTGTGTTGGCCTCTGTGAGCAGGAGGTTGTTGCCGAAATACAAAAAAATGGCGACAAAATTATTTATGGCGGCCTTTCTCCTGATAAAGTCAGTAGACTGGTTAATGAAGTGATTTTGCAGGACGGCGTGATTGAAGAATGGATTGCTGCTCGACCCGATGCCAGTATTTTTGCCAAACAGGAACGGATAGTCCTGGAGAAATGCGGGCATATTGATCCCGAAAATATAGAAGAATACCTGGAACAGGGCGGCTATCAGGGTCTGCAGAAAGCCCTGGAAGAGATGTCCCCCGAAGAAGTGGTGGAAGAAATAAAACAATCCGGACTGAGGGGTCGGGGTGGTGGCGGTTTTCCTGCGGGACTCAAGTGGGGTTTTGCTGCCCAGGCTCCTGGAGAAAAAAAATATGTGGTGTGTAATGCTGACGAAGGAGACCCCGGGGCTTTCATGGATCGGAGCATAAAAGAAGGGGATCCGCATGCCCTCCTGGAGGGGATGTTAATCTGTGGTTATGCCATCGGCAGTGATGAAGGATATATTTATGTAAGGGCAGAATACCCCCTGGCCATTAAACGGCTAAAAATTGCCATGGAACAGGCCGCCGAAAGGGGTTTTCTGGGCGATAACATAATGGGTAGCGGTTTTAACTTCAACCTGAAAATAAAAGAAGGCGCCGGAGCCTTTGTTTGTGGAGAAGAAACTGCCCTTCTGGCTTCAATTGAAGGTCGCATCGGTAGGCCCCGCCCCCGGCCTCCATATCCAGCCACCAGGGGCCTCTGGAATAAGCCCACCAATATTAACAATGTGGAAACATATGCCAATGTGCCCTGGATTATCCGCAGGGGAAGCAATCAATTCAGTCAGATAGGAACAGAAA
>PWFS01000122.1 GCA_003554145.1 Halobacteroidaceae bacterium
ACCGCAGATCCCGGGAACTGCCTGCCTGTTTTTTCTCCGAGGGTATGGAGAGGACCTATGATCGGTCTTATGCAGCTTTTGTCCGGGAGAATTCTTGAAAATGGCTGAAGGAGTTTTAAGAGAAATCAGGGCCCTGACCGGAAACAGTTTTTGCCAGGTGGGGACAGCTGAATTAAGTTCTCCTGCCCTGGCTGATGCCTGTTCCCGGGGCGGGATCGACTTTTCCAGTTTGCGGTTTGCAGTGGCTATTGCTGCTCCCTTTCCGGCTGAAGTAATCAATCAGCTCCGGCAGGGACCTTCCCGGACCTACCTGTACCACTACCGGGTAGTCAATGCCCAGCTGGACCGCCTGATGCTGGAGATCAGCTCCTGCCTGGAGGAAGCTGGAGGCCAGGCTTTTCCCATTCCCTCCTCCCAGCGGACTGGAAATCGTTTCCAGAGTATTTTTCCCCACCGGACTGCAGCCCGGGCTGCTGGCCTGGGCTGGATTGGTCGCAGCAGTAACCTGATTGTTCCTGGCCGTGGTCCCCGCATCAGGCTGGGAACTGTTTTAACGAATTTACCCCTGCCCCCGGGCCAGGTCCGGGAGAACGGATGTGGTGATTGTCAGGCCTGCCGGGAGGCCTGCCCTCCTGGAGCAATTAAAGGACCGGCCTTTGAGCCGGGAGATCCCCAGGAAAAGAGATTTGATCCCCAGGCCTGTAATGATTATAAGAATAGGGTGCGGGATCACTTTGGAAAAAGGGTCTGCGGAATCTGCCTGGCTGTCTGTCCCCAGGGGCGGGAGGAGTTAACAATTACGGGTCGAGATAATCAGCACCCTCCAGTACCTCCAGAGCAAAAAGCACAGGAGGATCGCCGGCCTGATTAATAAAACTGTACTGGAGGACTGCAACCTTTTTTTGATCCAGGGAAGGCAAAAATTTTTCCAGGGCAGTTAATTCATTTTTACCCCCGGGGTGTCCGTGATAGGCCACCAGGGTAATTAACCCCCCGGGCCTGATCATCGGCATGACTTTTTTCAGGGCCCTGAGGGTGCTCTCCGGTTCGGTGATTATTTCGTGGTCTCCGCCTGGTAAATAGCCCAGATTGAACACTGCAACCTGGAAGGACCCGCTAGTTAATTTATCAATTTGGGCATGATTGCCCTCAATCAGCTGGACTTGATTAATCAGGTTTTCCTTTTTCAAGAGGTTTTGGGTATTATCCAGGGCCTGTTTTTGAATATCAACTGCCACCACCTCTCCGGTTGAACCTATCAGGCGGGCCAGGTGCAGGGTATCTTTACCATTGCCCGCGGTGGCATCCAGAGCTCTGTCACCGGGTTTTAAGGCCCGGGCCATTAATTCATGGCTGTGCTGGAGGGCATTGTTAAGCAACATTACCATCTTCCTTTCTATCGGGGTGATATTTTTGAAAATTGGCGTTCTTTCTGATACCCACGTTCCCCAGCGGGCTCCCCGTCTACCCCAGATTATCCTGGAGGCCTTTGCTGCGGTTGATCTTATTCTGCATGCGGGAGACCTGACAACTCTTGATGTCCTGCAGGAACTGGAACGAATTGCTCCCTGTCATGCGGTGCGGGGGAACATGGATGGACCGGGACTGCAGAGAAAATTACCGGAGAAAAAAGAGATAAAAGCAGGATCAATCAGGTTGGGATTAATCCACGGCCACGGCATGGGGGTCAACCCCCTGCAGAAAGCCCAGGTGGAGTTGGGTTCACGCCATCTGGATGTTGTAGTTTTTGGTCACTCCCACCATCCCTATAATCAGGTTCATCGGGGTTGTCTTTTTTTCAACCCCGGTTCCCCGACGGATAAAAGGTGGGTCCCTTTCTTTTCCTATGGTTTTTTGCATATAGATGGAAATAAGGTTGAGGGAGAAATAATTAAATTTTGAGGAGGTCTGATCATGGCTGTTTATGATCTGGCGCACAAGCTGGGGGAGCAAGTTAAGAAATCAGAGGAGTACCGGGAATACCAAAAATTAAGACAGGAAATAATGGAAGATAAAGACACCCGCAAAATGATTACTGATTATCAAAATTTAAATTTACAGATTAGCTCGGCCCGGGCCTGGGGGCAGGAAATTGACGAAGACCGGCAAAAGAAGCTGGATAAACTTGAAGAATTGGTCAGGATGAGCAATAAAGCCCGCAATTACCTGGAAGCGGAATCTCGCTTCAGCTTAATGATCCAGGATATCCAAAAGATTATATTTGAAGATCTGGAGCTGGGCCTGGAGGAAAAGGAGGACGACTGAAGAATGACCAAAAAAATTGTGGCCCTGGATATTGACGGCACTCTCCTGGATGGAGGGGGAGAGCTTACGCCGCGAACTGCTGCTGCAGTTCGAGCCCTTAAGGATAGGGGAATAAAGGTAGTTCTGGCCACCGGACGCCGCTTTATTTTCTGCCAGGACTTAATCAAGGAGCTGGAAATAGATCTCCCGGTAATCAGTCACAATGGGGCCCTGATTAATTCTACCCGGGGGGAAAAAGTTTTATTCAGTCAGCCCCTGGAAAACAGCTCCCTATCAGAGGTGCTGAGGATCATGGGCAAACTGGAACTGGATTTTTACCTGCAGTCCCGGGATCAGATATTTTTCTGCCGGGAACCACAAATAGAGTGGGGAATAAAACATCTCCAGGAAAATCGGCAGCTGGCCCGGCGGTTTGAACCAGAAAATGTTCCGGCGCTGCCCTTTCACCGCCTGACCTGCCTGGGATCAGTAGAACAGGTAACTGATTTTGTAGATAGTTCTGGGATGATAGATAATGGGTCCTGCCGGATTATCCGGTTTCCGGTCAATGATGGTAAAATGGAGATAATGGAACTCCTGCACCCCCGGGCCAGTAAAGGCCGGGCCCTGCAATTTCTTGCGGAAAAATGGGGGGTTGAGCGGGAGGAAATAATGGCAGCAGGAGATGAAGTCAATGATCTGGAAATGCTGGAATGGGCAGGGTTGGGAGTATGTATGGGTAATGGAGTGCCCCAGTTAAAAGAAGTCAGTGACCTTGTCTGCGGCAGCAATGAAGAAGAAGGGCTGGCAGAATTTCTCGAAGAATTTTTTAACCTGTAAGGGTGGACTTTTTTAACCGGAAGCCATTGGATCAATTGCCGGTTTGAACGATTTTCAATTAAATTATTGAGGAGGGTTATCATGGAAATTCGTTTTCTGGGCCATGCTGGGTTCTGGTTGGAAGGGAAAGATTTCAAATTGATTATTGATCCTTTCATCAGCGGCAATCCCCAGGCGGAGGAGGAATACCTGCAGCTTAAGCCGGACTGGATACTCCTGACCCACGGTCATGGTGATCATCTGGGGGATGCTCTGGATATGGCAGAAAAAAGTGGTGCCACGATTGTAGCCCCCTTTGAACTGGCTACCTATTGTGAAAATAAGGGTTGTCAGGTGCATCCCATGCATATCGGGGGTGCCCATGAATTTCCTTTTGGGCGGGTAAAGATGACTCATGCTCAGCACGGTTCGGCGGTAATGGAAGGTGACCGGATAATTTATACGGGTAACCCCTGCGGCTTTCTCCTGGAAATTGAAGGACGAGCCATTTATCATGCGGGAGATACGGGTCTTTTTTCCGATATGCGGCTGATTGTTCCCGATGGGGGGCTGGACCTGGCTATCCTGCCTATTGGCGATAATTTTGTTATGGGACCTGAGGATGCCTCCCGGGCTGTTGATTTCCTGGCCCCCATGCGGGTAATTCCCATGCATTATGATACCTTTCCCCTGATTGCCCAGGATGCGGAAAAATTCCGGGAAATGGTTCAGGATCGGGCCGAGGTAATAATAATGAAACCCGGGGATACCTATAGTTTGCAGTAAAAAAGGGGGAGTTCAGTCTCCCCCCCTTTTTCTCTATGCTTCTTCTACTTTTTTAACTTCGGGAATTTCTTCTTTTAAAACCCGCTCAATGCCGTTGGCAAGGGTTATGGAGGCCATGGGGCAACCTTTGCAGGCTCCGGTCAGGCGCACTTTCACCACGCCGTCTTCCTGGACCTCTACCAGCTCCACATCTCCGCCATCAGCCTGCAGGGCGGGGCGGATTTTTTCCAGTGCGTTTTTTACCTTTTCTTCCACGTTTCCACCTCCTCCGGCCTCAAGTCCTGTTCCTGAAATCTCTTCGCGAAAAACTTACTTTTTCCTCTAGCTGATTTGCCGGTAGGAGAAAAAACTGTCCGGGGGTGAGAGTTCTGGCACCAAAATACCTGGATTTGCTTCGTCATATTGAAAACCTTTCCGAGGGAGAAAAAATATCGGTGCGGCGGCTGGCCCGGGATAAGGGTGTCAGCCAGGGTACCGCTTACCGGGCCATTAAGATGGCTGAAGAACAGGGACTGGTCAGTACAATTGCCCGGGTTGGGACTATTCGGATCAGGGGAGAGGCCCGCAGGAAAAATCAGGAATTGACCTATAAAGATGTGGCTCGTATAGTTGAGGGTGAATTGCTGGCCGGAAATGAAGGTAGCGGCAAAACCCTGAAAAAATTTTTAATTGCAGCCATGGAGCTATCTGCTGCCGCTAACTATATAAAACCCGGGAACCTGGTTATCGTGGGAAACAGGGAGGATATCCAGGAGTATGCCCTGAAAAATGGGGCCCCGATCCTTATAACCGGAGGTTTCGAAATTAATCAGTTCATACTTGATCTGGCAGAGAAAAACAATCTGCCGGTTATTGTTACATCATATGATACATTTTCTACCGCCGCGGAAATTAACAGGGCCATTTTTGAACGCCGAATTCAGAAAAGAATTTTACTTGTTGATGACATAATGATTGCCGATGTTTTTTCCCTGTCTTTAGATTCCACCGTGCAGGATTGGTACCAACTTCTGCATAATACCCATCACACCCGTTTTCCGGTTTTAAATAAAAGTGGTAGGGTGGTTGG
>PWFS01000153.1 GCA_003554145.1 Halobacteroidaceae bacterium
CCTGGGAGCTAACGGGGAGGGAGTAGAAAAAATACCCCTGGAGCAGGCTGATAGTGTTTCTGCTTCAACTCCCCTTATTTTTCTGGCCTGCGGATTGGGGCAGGACCCGGAGCAGCAGCAGGCTCTTCAGGGACTAGAAGCCCGCGGGGTCCCCCTGATCTTTATTGCCCTTACCGATCCCTATGACCTGCGCTTCTCCGGCCCCGATACCACCAGTTTGACTGCCTACGATGCTTCTCCCTTTAACCTGGAAGCCTGTGCTCGGGTGCTGCGGGGAGAGGTGCAGGCCCGGGGAAAAATCCCTATCCAACTGGGGCAGCTTTTCAGTTCAGGAGGTGATTGACCTGGAAGTAAAAAGGATTACTGACCGCAGTCTGATTATGGATGGAATTGAGTTCTGGAATGGCCTTTATCCGTCATTTTCTATCAGTCAGCAACTCCTGGGGCAGAACATTTTTGCTCCTTTTAATCACCTGGCAGTAGAGGGCCTGGCCGGTGTTATCGGGGGAGAAATGGTAGCCCTGGGGCTCTGTAAATATTTGCTATCTGATGTGGGGGGGCTGGATCCCGGGGAGGGCTGGATCAGCCTGCTGGGAGTAAAAAACCTGGAAGGAAGACAGGAGGAAGCAGAAGATTTCCTGGGGGCAGCAGAAAACCTGCTCCAGGAGCGGGGTGTTACAAGGATCAGGTTTGCGGGTGACCCCCAGTGTTTTTTCCCGGGGCTGCCCCGGGGGTTGAAGGAATATGAGCCCCTCCTTACCGCCAGGGATTTCCAACCGGTAGCCGTTGTCTATGATCTCTACCGGGATCTCCAGGCTTTCCAACCTGCAGCAGACTGGCTCCGGGACGACCTTAAGCTGCGGCGGGTGAGTAAAGAACGGGAAAAGGAGTTTCTGAAGTTTCTGCAGGATAACTTCCCGCCCCGCTGGTATTATGAAGCAGACAGTATCAGGCGCTGGCCGGGAGGCATTGAAGATTATCGCTTTCTCTCCTATCAGGGAGAGATAGCCGGATTTGCCCGGATTAATAAGCCGGCCTCCACCTTCTGGGGTCCCAACATGAACTGGGGCTGGAAGTGGGGGGATGAGCACTGCGGTCTGGGCCCCCTGGGGATCGGGCAGGCCTTCCGCGGCCGGGGAATGAGCCTTTTTCTTATTGCTCAGAGTATGATGGAATTACAGGCAGAAGGTTTCAGGCACCTGATTGTTGACTGGACTGATCAGCTTGATTTCTATGCTCGTTTTGGGCTTAATATCTGTCAGGAATATACCTGTTATCGGAAAGAGCTTCAATAAGGGGAGGGAGAAGGATGGAAGAAAGAAGATTCCTCTGGGTGGTGCGGACCACCATGGATAAGAGGAGGAAGATTGATCTTATGCTGGAGACAGCCCAGAATCTGCGGCAGAATAACCTCCTGGTCCAGATTAACGGCCGGGGAGAAGCCTACTATCGTTCCCAGATGCTGCCGCCGGCACCGGGACTGGATTTTGACCCCCTGGACTATCTCCTGGAGAAAGCCCGGGCTCTGGGAATGAAAATCCACGGCTGGATAAATGCTTTCACTGTCGGCAGCTTTACCCGGCCTCCTGAAAACCCGGATCATGTACTTAATCAGCACCCGGACTGGGTGCTGGTGGATAGAGAAGGGAATTCCCTCTGGGACTTCCCCCCGGAACAGGCCTGGGAAGCCCTGCCGACTTTCATGCTGGACCCGGGATTACCGGAGGTGCAGGAGCACGTGGCGAGCACCTTCCTGGAGGTTGTGGAAAGCTACAGCCTGGATGGTATTCACTTTGATTATCTGCGCTATCCCACCGCGGAGTACGGCTATCATGAACGGAGCTGTCAGCGTTTCCAGGAAAAATTCGGTTTTGAACCCCCCCGGGTTGCAGGTGAGAAAGGATGGGAAGAGTGGTGTAGCTGGCGGCAGGAACAGGTAAATGAAGTGCTGCGGTTGATAAGCAGCAAGACCCGGCAGATGAAACCGGAAATGGAGATTTCAGCCGCTGTATATCCTGATCTTAAAGATTCCCGGGAGAGCAAGCTCCAGGACTGGCCCTACTGGCTGGAAAGCAAACTGGTGGATAGTCTGCTGCCGATGGCCTATTCACCCCGGCCGGAAGTGGTTCAGAAGCAGCTGGAGACAATTCAGGAAGAAGTGGGTAGGGATAATGTCTATCCCGGACTGGGGGCTTTTCAACTGCTGGATAACCCCCGGCAACTGGTGGAGATAATCCAGGGAGTTCGCCACCTTGATTTTCCCGGTGTAGCCCTTTTCTCTTATGACAGCCTGGCAGAAAAAGAACAGGTACTGAGAGTGCTGCGGGAAGAAGCCTATCCTGCCCCGTAGTTCGGAGAGGAGGAATGAGGGTGATCCTGGCGGGTCTTGATGCCGGAGGAAGCGGCAGCAGATGCCTGGTGGTTGATGAGGAGGGTCGTTTGCTGGCGCAAGTAGAAGGAGAAGCGGCCAATCTGCAATCATCAGGGCAGGAAGAGATCAGGAAAAGTTTGGGGGCCATAATAAGTAAAGCCTGCCGGCAGGCCGGGATCCAGTTAATCGATGTTCTGGGTGTGGGCCTGGCCGGCTGTGGAACTCCTGGAGAAGCGGCCCGGTTTCAGGAAGGGCTTTTTATGCCCGCAGTCAGGGCCCTCTATCTGACCGGGGATGGAGAGACTGCCGTCCTGGGAGCCCACGGCGGTGAACCGGGAGTTGTGGTGGCCGCCGGTACCGGTTCCATCATCTGTGGTCTGCGCCGGGATGGCTGTTTTGTGCGCCGGGGGGGTTGGGGACCTCTCCTGGGAGATGAAGGAGGAGGCTACTGGATTGGCCTGCAGGCACTGCGGGCGGTAGTTAAGGCTGAAGAGGGTTTGCTGCCACCCACCCTCCTGCAAAAAGAAATAAGGCAGGAATTACAGCTGGAAGATATGCGGCAGCTGATAAGTCGCCTGTCCAGAGGCGAACTGACTTCCAAAAGAATTGCCGCCCTCACTCCTGTGGTACTCCGAGCCATGCAGGCCGGGGATATGGAGGCCACAGCAATTATTGATCGGGGACTTGATTATCTTGGCCGGGCAGTTTTTTCTCTGCGGCAGGAGCTGGATTTTCCCCTGCAAAAGGTAGCCCTGAGCGGGGGAGTTTTCAGTGGAATGCTTTTTGAACGTTTCGGGAAAAAACTGGGACGGGAAGGGCTGCAGCCGATCCGTCCCCTGTACCCACCGGTGGGAGGAGCCCTGCTCTATGGGGTGCAGCGAGCAGGTTTACCCAGGAACTTCCGTTTGAAACTCTAAAATTAAGGGGCTGGGCCGGGTGAGCTCCGGGAGAAGTCTGATAAGTATATTGGGCGTTATTTCTTTTTTGGAGATTCATTGTCAGGTCCGGAGACTCGTCAAACCCCGGGACGTTATGGGGCATTGTTTATTTAATAGAAAGGTTGTGATTATAATCCAATCTGTTCTGGACTTTGTTCCAAACGGCGCCGAAATTGGTGTCGGTCTTAATTTATTTAAAGATGATTATCATTTGTTTTTTATTCCAGGAAACAGATTTGTTTTTTTTGATGATGAGATTTTTTACGCTGGTATTGGAGGACATCTGGAAGACAATGAAACATTAATTGAATGTGCTCATAGAGAAGCTTGGGAAGAAATAGGTGGTAAAATAGAATTGAAATCTTCTTCCAGAACTATTTATTTGCCAGGTGAAGCTAATAAATCGCTTGAAGAGATTAATGTAAGTGATGAAATAAAACCTTTTGCTTTATACGAGATGGTTCATCTTGAGGGGACCCCCAAACAGGGAGACATTTATCATATTATTATTTTCAGAGCTGAACTAAAAGAAGAACCGACTGAGTTTAAAAAAGATGAAATTAGTTGTTTATTAGGCTTAACTGATAATCAAGTAATAAAGAGTATAGATAGGGAACCTACAATTCAGAAACTTATTGATGAAGGAGCATTAATTATAGGAAACACAGAAGATATTAATTTAAAAAACAGGGTATATCCTATAGGAACAGCAAAAGCAATTGCAGTTATACTAAATAAGTTGAAAATTAATGGTCTTCCCTGGAAAAATTAGACAGTTTATGTCGCTGCTTTTCTCATTTAAGGGTAGGCTGGGTTAATTAAAAAACCCCTGCAAATCAGGAAATAATGGAAAAATAATATTAGCCCGGGCAGGGAAAAAAGAAGATTGGGGAAAAAGGAATTGGGGCAGAGGGCTCCGGGTTTTTCCAGGGAAAATAAAAAAGCTCCCCCAGGAAGAGCCATAAATTGAGGGGAGCGGAAAAGAAAAAAGGCGACCGCGATGGTTCGCCTTCAATTATTTTCGCCAGGTATTGGGGAGGAATAGGACCAGGATGGTGAAAAGCTCCAGCCGGCCAATTAACATCAAGAAAGACAGGTAAATTTTATAAACCGGGGCAAAACCGGTGTAATCCATGGTGGGCCCCACCTCTCCCAGGCCCGGGCCAATATTACCAATACAGGCCACTACTGCGGAAAAACCAGAAATCAAATCAGTCCCCGAGGTTAAAATAATCAGGGTGCTGATAGCGATCAGGAAAAAGTAAATAAAAAAGAAGGTTAAAATGTTGGTTATCACCCGGTCGGGGATGACCATACCCTCCAGGCGAACACTTACCACCCGACGGGGGCGAATCATCCGCTGCATTTCTGTCATGCTATGGCGGGCCAGGATCAGGTGCCGACCAACCTTCATGGACCCCCCGGTAGAACCGGCACAACCCCCGATAAACATTAAAAAAACCAGAATTCCGCTGGCAGCAAATGGCCAGGCGGCAAAATC
>PWFS01000211.1 GCA_003554145.1 Halobacteroidaceae bacterium
TGAGGACAATACTATCCAGGCCCACATTTTCCCAGAATGAAGGGGTGCGGCTATAGATAGTTATAGAACGGGGTTGACCGATTTTTTTGGTTTTGATCAGGTTTCGGGCGAAACGGTAGGGAGGAGAGTATTTGTTAAAAAGATTGACCCAGAGGTTCCTTTTATACTTGCGGGCCAGGTGCTGCATTTTTTGTGCCTGCTGCAGATTATAGGCCAGGGGGGTTTCACAGAAAACATCCCGCCCGGCCTGCAAAGAAGCAGCCACGTATTCCATGTGGGTGCTGGTGGGCAGGCAAACATCGATCAGGTCAATGCTGGAATCATGGATTAAATCATTGGGGTCCTGGGTTATGGGTACCTGAAAGTCAGATTTTATCTGCTCCAGTTTGTCCTTATTTCTTCCAAAAATGCCTGCAATTTCAACCCCCGCTATATCCTGATAAATTTTGGTGTGGACAAGGCCAAAACCTGTTCCCAGAATACCAACTCTGATAATTGCCACCTCCTGGCATCAAGCTAAACTAAATAGAATTTCGCCCCGGGTAATTTTTTTCCTGCTCCTTGAGCCCGGGGAAGATCAGAAAAAAGAAAGGGAAAGTGTTTTTTCGCCTGCAACTACACCAATCAGGGAGGGATCCTTTTGCCCGTAATTTATAGCATCGGCCATTCCAATCACTCCTTTTCCTATTTTCTGGACCTTCTAAGAAAAAATGGGATTAGCCTGATAGTTGATGTCCGAAGCGTCCCCTTTTCCCGCTATCAATCCCACTGGAAAAAAAATAATTTGCAAAGAAAATTAGATGAAGAGGGAATTGCCTATCAGTTTGTGGGTAAGGAACTGGGGGGAAAAAGGGCTGAAAAAGAAATATATGATGAACAGGGCTGGATTATTTATGACCGGGTTCGGAGGCTGGATATTTTCCAGGAAGGACTATGTCAGTTAAAAACCCGGGTGGAGCAGGGCCACCAACCCGCCTTATTGTGTGCAGAAAAGGATCCATGGAAATGCCACTGTTTTTTCCTGATTGCACCGGCTTTAATGGTTCAGGGCTTCGAGATCAGGCATATTATGCCTCCGGGGCATACTATATCCCAAAAAGAAGGGGAAGAAAGGTTTCTACTGGAAGTGAAGCAGCCCTCCCTTTTCCATGATCGGCAGGAGATACTGGAGCAGGCCTATCGACATGGCGGTACTGTTTTTTAAAATCCGGATCCTCCTTAATTTCCCCGGGAATAGAAAAGGCCAGGCCAGAAAATACTTTAAGATCAAAATTCAGTTTCAGGCTGGAAAAACAAAATCTGCAAACATAAAAAAACCCCGGCTATCCAGAGGATAGCGGGGGGTTTTTTTATTTTAGCCGGGGGTCAAAAACATCGCGCAATCCGTCTCCCAGGAGGTTGAACCCCAGGGTGGTAATTACGATGGCAATTCCGGTATAGGTGGCAACATGGGGAGCGGTGCGAATGGCGTCCCTTGCTACTGATAACATCCGGCCCCAGCTGATATCCGGGGGTTGAGTCCCCAGGCCCAGAAAACTCAGAGCGGCCTCGGTTACAATGGCCAGTCCCATTCCCAGGCTTATTATTACCAGGAGAGGGGCAAAACTGTTGACCAGTATATGGCGGAAAATTATACGCAGATGACCTGCCCCCAGGGCGCGCGCAGCCATAACGAAGTCTTCTTCCTTGAGAGCCAGGACCTGACTCCGGGTAACCCGGGCCAGCTGGGGTATCCTGACTATTGCTATTGCCAGCATGGCGTTGAAAAGACTGGGTCCCAGTACTGCAACAATGAAAATAGCGAGGAGTATGGCCGGGAAAGCCAAAATCAAGTCCATAAAACGCATTATCACCTCATCAATTCTCCCGCCGATATAGCCCGCCATTAGCCCCAGAAAAACCCCAATGGCAAAAGAAATACTGACCGCGACCAGACCTACATAAAGGGAGGCGCGGGTTCCCATGATAATTCGGCTGAAAACACAGCGGCCCAGGTTATCAGTGCCCAGGATATACTCACCACCAATACCCTGAGGGCTCTCATAACGATTAAAAATGTTCTGCCGGTAGGGATTATTGGGAACCAACTGGTTGGCAAAAATAGCAGTCAAGGAGACAAATAATATGATTATAATACCGGCTACTGCTTGCTTATTCTTCAGAATTCTTTTCATGGCTGTCTCCTCTCAATCATAACGAATTTTGGGGTTTAAAAACCCATAGCTAATATCGACAATTAAATTAATCAGAGCAAAAGAAATGGCTACTAAAAGGGTGCCAGCCTGTACAATAGGAAAGTCGCGCTGACTGACCGCGTTTATGATTAACCGGGCCACCCCGGGCCAGGAGAAAACAGTTTCAACCACGACTGCTCCCGCCAGCAGGTATCCAAACTGGAGCCCCACAATGGTGACCACTGGTAATAAGGCGTTGCGGAAAGCGTGCTTGAAAGTAACTACCCGGTCGCTTAAACCCTTGGATTTAGCAGTTCGCACATAATCCTGCTGCAAAACCTCCAGCATACTGGACCTCATTAAGCGGGTCTGCAGTGCAGTGGCAGCAGTTCCCAGGGCAAAAGCGGGGAGCAGGAGATATCTGAACCCGGTAATAAATTCATGGGGGTTCAGGGTGGTAAAAAAAGTTATAATACCCCCGAAAAGAGAACCCTCCCGCCCAAATAAGGGAAAAAAATCAAAGTTCAACCCCACGTAAATTAAAAGCATTAACCCCACCCAGAAGCGGGGCATGGAAATTCCAATTAAAGCCAGGGTCATCGCTCCCATATCGATCCAGCTTCCCCTGCGGATGGCGGATAGAACACCCAGCGGAATCGAAATTAAAAGTGCAATAAACATGCCCATAAAGGCCAGCTCTACAGTGGCCCCTGCTCTTTCCCAGATCAGGCTCATTACCGGGCGGGACTGGCGGATGGAAACACCAAAATCCCCCTGAATGGCATTACCAAACCAGCGCAGGTACTGGATATGGAGAGGTTGATCAAACCCATAAATGGCCTGTATTCTCGCGATATCTGCTGGAGTTGCATCATCTCCGACCATGAGGGTCACCGGGTCCCCCGGGGCCAGATGGATCATAAAAAATACCACAAGGGATACGCCGAGAATGGTGGGGATAATACTCAGGAGACGGCGAATAATGAACTTTTGCATTGAACTATCCCTTCCTTTTAGGAATTAATTAATCCGGGGGCCCGCCCGGCGGGCCCCCGGCTGATTACTAACTTTAAAAAACGAGGTGATGTTTAGTCTTCGATATCGAATAAGTGGGCGTTTTCCCAGCTGGCGGGATGATAGGGATGGACTTCAAATCCGGTAATATAGGGCTGGCTTAGGGCTATTTCTTCGATGTAGAAAATGAAAGCATAGGGCACATCCCGGTAGATGATTTCCTGTACCTCCCGGTAGATTTCCAGGGATCTGTCGGAATCAGCGGGAACAATCCGCCCTTCATCCAGCAGCATGTTGACCCGGGCATTGTCATAGTAGATGTAATCATAGCGTCCGCCTTCGCTGTGGAACTGGCGGTAGGTTGCCCGGTCGGGGTCCAGCTGCCCGTGCCAGCTCAGGATATACATGTCATAATCGGTGGTATGCATGATGCGATCCCAGAAAGCACCCCACTCTTCAATCCTGATTTCTACATCCACGCCCAGTTCTCCCAGCTCATAGGCCAGGATTTCGGCAATTTCCATCCGGTGATCTACATCACTGGTGTGGAGAGAAAGGGAGAAGCCGCCATCAGGATAACCGGCTTCAGCCAGGAGCTGCCTGGCTTTTTCTGGATCATAGGCATGGGGCTCCAGGCCATCGTGATGCCAGGGCAGCATGGGAGGTATGGGGCTGTAAGCGGGGCTTCCAATGCCACCCAGGACGTGATCAACGATACCCTCCCGGTTGATCAGGTGGGATACCGCCTGGCGGATCCGGTAATCATTCATAAGAGGGCTCTTCTGGTTGAAACCAACATATTCGTAGCCCGGGCCGGGAGCCCGACCAACAACAATGTTGGGATCCTCTTCCAGTCTTTCTATCTCCAGGGCGTCAACTCCACCCTGGAACATGTGGATTTCTCCGGCTTCAAAGGCCATCAGTCGGGCTGAGTCACTGGGAATTACCCGGAACTGCAGCTCATCAACCTTGGGAGCACCGCCCCAGTAGTCAGGGTTAGCCTTCAAGACCATGCGGTCATCACGACGCCAGGTATCAAAAATGAAGGGCCCGGTACCTACTGGACGGCTTCCAAACTCATCTCCAAGCTCTTCTGCTTTGTCCCGGGGGACAATATTCATCCGGGCAATATTGTTGATTAAGAATCCATTGGGCTCTCTCAGGTGAAAAATAATTTCGTGATCATTAACAATCTCAATTTCTACAATGTCAATATAAAGGGAGCGGTTGGGAGCTTCGTTGTCAGGATCCAAAAGCCATTCATAGGTGTACTTGACGTCGTCAGCTATGAATTCCCGACCGTGATGGAAGTATACCCCTTCTCGCAGGTAAAAGGTTATTTCGAGTCCATCATCACTGTGTTCCCAATCGGTAGCCAGTCGGGGAGTGAGCTCCATATCATGATTGAAGCAGAGCAGGGCTTCCATAATAGTATTGCTGCGTTCGGCCTCAGCCACGCCGGGCTCAACCCTTCCATCGAGTCCCATTGCTTCCTGCCAGGTTCCAATAACAAGGGTTTTAGCTTCTGCTATCCCACCGGTCCAGACCAAAAGGAAAGCCAGTAGTAGAACCAGTAAACCTAACCTTTTTTTCATTAAATAATCCTCCTTCTTTTGGTAAA
>PWFS01000146.1 GCA_003554145.1 Halobacteroidaceae bacterium
GCTATCCTGGCTTTCTGGCCCGTAATAGTTCTGCAGCTGGCATTAATGGTGGCTGGACTGATAGATCTTTATCGGCGTAAAACTGTTAAAACTTTGAGCCTGGGTATCTGGACAGTGATAATTGTGCTGGTCAGTATTATAGGTCCGGTACTCTACTTTATTTTAGGTCGGGGGGAGGAATAAGGTTTATGGAACATGTAATTGAGGCTGCGGGCCTGGAAAAAGCTTTTCCCAGTCACAAAGCCTTGAAGGGTATAGATTTTAAAGTTCCAGCGGGTAGTATTTATGGTTTTCTTGGCCCTAACGGCGCGGGAAAAACCACAACTATTAAAATTATCCTGGGTTTGATTGCTGCCAGCAGTGGTCGCTTGAAAGTCCTGGGGGAGGAAGTTCGGTTTGGAACCGAGAATAATTTTTTGCACCGGGTGGGTTATCTACCCCAGGATCCTGTTTTTCCCGCCGGGCTTAACGGCAGGGAATTGCTGCAGCTGGTAGTCGGCCTATATAATAAAGATGCCGAGCAGTATGCCCCCAGGTTAGAAGAGCTTATTTCTGAGTTTCAACTGGAGGATGCGGCCCGACGCAAAATCAGCTCCTATTCCCGGGGGATGAAGCAACGCCTGGGACTGGCAGCGGTTTTCCTGGTTGAGCCCGATTTACTTATTCTGGATGAGCCGGTTTCTGCTCTTGATCCCGAAGGCCGCCGGCGGGTCCTGGATCTCATTGCAGGTCTCAAAGGCAGATCCACAGTTTTCTTTTCCAGTCACATTCTGGACGATGTGGAACGGGTTTGCAGCCACGCAACCATTATTCACCAGGGGGTCAAGATGATGGAAACCACCATAAAAGAACTGCTCCAGAGCTTTGCCATTGAGCAGTATATTGTAAAGGTTGCCCCCCAACAGCAGGAAAAAGCCCGAGAACTCCTCAGGGAGCGATATTGGATCAGGAAAGTTGAAGAGAGGGAAGGCAGTTTATTATTAACCTCTCAACCTGGAGCAATGGGCGAGCTGGCTGAAAATGTGCTGCCTCTATTGATAAATAATAATATCCTGGTCATGGAATTCAAGCATCGTCAGGCCGACCTGGAAGAGGTTTTTTTCCGGGTTCTGCAGAATAATGGCCCGGGGGGTGAAGGAAGTTGAAGGATTTATTAATGAAAGAGTTCAAGTGGAACTGGCGGAGCTTTCGCTACCCGGCGTTTTTACTCCTTTTATTGTTTTTTGCCCTGCTTAATCCTCCCTCCACCAAGTATATGAATGAAATACTGGAGATGTTTGCTGAAGGGTTTGATGCTTCACTTCTTCCCGAACCCTCGGCCGTGGAAGCCTATGCAGGCATCCTGGGGGATTTTTATACGGTAGGCCTGCTGGTCCTTATTTTCATTCTGATGGGCAGCGTAGCTGGGGAAAAAGAAAGTGGTGTTACCGGCTGGATTTTGAGCAAGCCGGTAAGCCGGTGGAGTTATCTCCATGCCAAAATGGTTCTACATGCTGCAGTGGTAATTGTTGGAGTTGCCGTAATGAGCGCGGTGGGATATCTCTATACCTGGAGTCTCCTGGAACAGGTGTCCCTTGCGGGAGCCTTCTGGGCCACCCTGGCCCTTATTGTTTACATGCTCTTATTCACCACTATTGTTTTATCTCTGTCGGCAATTTTAAAAAGCCCTCTGCAGGCAGGAGGGCTGACAGCTTTAATTTATGCCCTGAGTGGGGCTCTTAACCTGTTGATGAGTCAGGTGGCGGTGGGCAGGTTCTATCCCAATACCCTTCTAGGCGAAATTCCTCTGCTGATCAGGGGGGTTTCCGGTCCCGGAGAAGTCTGGGGAGCAATCCTGATAACGCTACTCCTCTCATTCCTGATTTACTTTCTTGCCGGCAGCAGGTTTCAGAAGATGGAACAACATTAAAGCTGCAAAATAAAATTTCCCAGGAGAAATCAAAAAAAGATTTAAGGGGGCCGGCCTGATTATTTCGGCCCCCTTTTCCTGGGATCAGGCATTTTTGGGGGTATTAAGGACGCAAAAGGGAAAAACATCGGGAAAACAGGGAGATTACCCTTCCTGGATTGAAGAAAAAAGGTTATTCAGGGATTCGACCAGGGTGGGATGGGCCAGAGGGGTATCCCGCAGGGTGGTGTAAGGTAAATTACCCAGCATGGCCATCTGAACGGCTCCCATTATTTCTCCCCCCTCGGGGCCCAGCATGGTAAAACCAAGGATCTTTTCGGTCTGGCGGTCAATCAGGGCTTTCATAAAGCCCCGGTTCTCCCCAATTTCCCGGGCCCGGGCCACCCTATTCATGGGCACGAAGGCCCGCAGGATATCTTTGCCATTCCGTTGGGCTTCTTTTTCGCTGAGGCCGACCCGCCCCAGCTGGGGGTCGGTAAAAAGTGTGTAAGAGAGAAGCCGGTCCTCCAGGGGCAGGTTTTTGTTGTGGACCAGGTTGCTGAAGAGAAGGCGGAAATCATCAAAAGAAATATGAGTAAAAGCCGGTCCCCCTTTAACATCACCCAGGGCAAAAATCCCGGGGCAGGTTGTTTCCAGCCACTGATTAATCTGGATAAAGCCCCGGTTATCAGTTTCAATACCCGTATGGGAAAGATTTAATTCTTTTACTGCTGGAACCCGCCCTGCGGCCAGGAGAAGATGGGAGCCGGAGATTTTCTCTCCCTCCAGCTCAAGAAGCACCTGTCCTTTTTCCCCGGATGCTCCTTTGATTCGGGCATTGAGAATGAACTCAATTCCCTCTTCTGACAGTATATCCTGCAGAGAACTGGCCACATCTTCGTCTTCAGAGGGTAATAACTGGGGATTGCGCTGCAGCACAGTTACCCTGCTGCCAAAACGGTGGAACATCTGGGCCATTTCCAGCCCGACAAAACCACCCCCAATAATAAGTAAATGGGAAGGGATCTCCTCTAAATCCATTATATTGAGATTGGTCAGATAGGGGGTATTTTCCAGCCCCGGAATATCGGGAATGCGGGGCTCGGTCCCGGTGTTGATAAAAACCTTCTCCCCCTTCAGGCCCCGGTCTCCGTCAGGGCCCTTAATTTCCAGTTCTTTTTTTCCGGAAAAAGAGGCCCTGCCCTCAATATATTGCAGGTTGGGAGGGGATTTGATTTTTTGCCTTAAACCCTCCCGGAACTCTCCAGTAATTTTTTCCTTGCGGGCCCGAATTTTTTCCAGGTTTACCACTGCTGTTTCCGTTTCAATACCCAGGGCACCAGCATTTTTAACTCGATGAGCCAGGTGAGCCGAAGCGAGCATGGTTTTGGTGGGGGTGCAGCCATAATTAACACAACTCCCCCCCGGCAGATTCTTCTCGATTAAAGCAGTTTTCCAGCCCTCCCCGGCCAGGTTGAAAGCCAGAGGAGTTCCGGACTGGCCGGAACCGATAATAATTGCATCAAATTTTTCCATACCTTAATACCCCTTTTCCAGAAAAATTTCCCGGGAAAATTCTCTATTAAATATCCGGGATTAATTAGAAAAAGCCTGGGATTTGTTTTTTTCTTCATCAAGGCGATAATACCTCTAGCAGAAAGAAAATTTTAATCAGATAAAAATGAAACAGACTGAAATACTGGAAAAAGCAAATAAGTTTTTCGGAAAAAAGGATTTAGCCTGCTTTTAATCGTATTGCTTCTTTATAAACCTAAAAAAAATTGGGAGGGGTTAGGTTGAGGTTCTGCATTGAAGAGGAGGAAATATTACGCCGTCAGGCGTCCATTAAGGAGGAAATACAAAAAAAAGACAGGGAGGTTTTTCTCTCTTTTTCGCCGGTGACCACATTTTACCTTACCGGTTTCCACTTTATTCCCACCGAAAGACCTACTGCCCTGATAATAGCAGGGGCAGGGGGCTCTTTTCTGTTTGTACCCCGACTGGAAGAAGAACATGCCCGGTCAGCCCTGGTAGATGAAATAGTAACCTATCCCGAGTATCCCGGCCGGGAGCATCCCATGGAGCATCTGGCCTTGGCCCTGCAGGAACGAGGCCTGAGCAAGAAAAAATTCCTGGCCGAAAGCGAGGGCTATGGGAGTGCAATGGGGTATCGGGGAGCACCTCTCGGGGAAATAATTCCTGATTTGGAGTTGCAGGTGGACCCCGAGCCCGTGGAAAAAATGAGGATGGTAAAATCCCCTGCGGAGATTGAGCTGATTAAGGAAAGTGCCTGCTGGGGTAATCTGGCCCATTATCTACTGCAGGAATACTGTGCTCCGGGTAAGACCGAAAATGAGGTGGCCATGCGTGCTTCCCAGGAAGCTACCCTGACCATGATGAAAACCCTGGGTCCTCTGTATACCCCCCAGGGGCAGGCTGGAGCCCAGGCCGGTTTCCGGGGCCAGATTGGGGAAAATTCTGCTCTGCCCCATGCGGTAAACATTAATGCGGTAATGGAAAAGGGTCACAACCTGGTTACCGGTGCCGCGGCAGGGGTAGGAGGTTATACCAGCGAACTGGAGCGGACCATGTTTCTGGGCAATCCTTCGCCTCAACAGAGAACCTATTTTGGTTACATGCTGGAGATGATGGAGGCTGCTTTTAATGCGATCAGGCCTGGAAGGCCCTGTGCCGAGGTGGATCAGGCGGTCCACGAGATCTATGAAAAATATGAGATCTGGGAAACCTGGCGCCATCATACCGGACATGCTCTGGGCATCCTGGGTCACGAGGCGCCCTTTTTTGACATTGGAGATTTTACCATTATGGAGCCCGGTATGGTCTTCAGCGTTGAGCCCGGGATTTATCTGCCAGGAATTGGGGGTTTTCGTCATTCCGATACCGTCCTGGTGAC
>PWFS01000181.1 GCA_003554145.1 Halobacteroidaceae bacterium
CTGGCCTGGCATTATAATTCAGAGCAGTTTCAGGATCAGGGAGAAAAAGAAAAAAATATCCGGGAGGACCTGGAGGAAATCCTGGGGATGCTGGAAAAAGAAGACCTGATTGCTGTTATAACCCATTTGCTTGGCCAGGAACCTGACCTGCAAATTAAGCTGCTTGATTTCCTGGATCAGCGGGGAGAAATGCCCCTGTCCCTGCAGGAAAAAAAGCTGCAAACGCTGATAAATAGAACCCTGGAATTGTTCCAGAATTGTATGAGTGAAGGGGGAGGACTGGAAGGAGAAGAGGAACAGTGCTCCAGTTTTTTGAGGGAAATAGGAAAGATCCTCCGGGACGGTTCCCGGGACGATTCCCGGTACCGAAGAAAAATTATGAGAGCCCTCCTGCAGGAATACCCGGGGAACAACTCCAATCTGGATAATGCAATAATTGAGGTGCTGTATGCTGCAGCGGTTAATCGGGCCGACTGGGAACTTTTGATTGATGGTCTGCAGAAATCGTCCTGCAGGGATGATCAAAAAAAGGTCAGGTTGATCTATCTGCATCAGCTGCAGGAAGAAGAAAAATACCTGAGCCTGCTTACTGAAGGACTGCAGGAGGCAACAGACTATCTGGAACTGGCCCTCTTTTTTCAGCAGCAGGGACAGGTGGAAAAAGCCGTGGCCGCTGCCCGGGCAGGCGAAGAAAAAGGCCAGGGGACTGTTATTGATATCTTAACTTTTCTGCGGGAATATTATTTCCGGACCGGAAATCAGGCCCTCCTCCGGGAATATGCCCTCAAGGAATTCCGGGAGAAGCCTTCCCTGGAGGGCTACCTGTGGATAATGGAAAACTGTCAGTTCCGGGCAGGAGAAGAATTGAAGGAGCAGCTGCAGAACATTGTGGCCGGGGAAAATCAGGGCAATTTGCTGGCTGCAATTTATTGTCAGGAAGATGATGATCACCGGGTGCGGGCCCTTATTCAGGAGGGCCGGATCAGGCCGGGTAAATACGAGGAACTCTTGATCCGGAATTATCCCCGGGAAATGATCGATTATTATAAACAGGCGGTGCAGGAAAATATAAATAAAAAAAGCCGGAAGAGTTATGCCCGGGCGGCTCATCTGGCCGGGAAAATAAGGGGGATTATGGAACAGCTCCAGGCCCGGGAGGAATGGGAACTGTACCTCAAAGATCTTTTAAAACAATACCCCCGGCATAAAGCCCTGCAGGAGGAGTTCGCCCACCTGGAACAGGGGTAATGCAGGCCCAGAGCAGGAGATAATATACCGGAGAAATACAGGAGAGGAGGCTAAATTATCAGCAGGATAAAAATGATTGAACCGCAAGAAGCAGGTCCCCGCTTGAGCAGGATTTATGAAAAAGCTGGAGGGGACCTGCCCCATATTTTAAAAGTTCAATCGTTGCATCCCCGCTCCCTGGAAGCCCACCTGAATTATTACCGGTCCATAATGTTTGCCAGTTCTCCCCTGTCCCGCACCACCAGGGAAATGATTGCCACCCTGGTGTCGGTCTGGAATGCGTGCCAGTACTGAATTGTCCATCATGGAACGGCGCTCGGAGAGCTGACCGGAGATAAAGAGCTGGTAGGAAAAATCAGGCAGGATTACCGGAATGCGGGGCTGGGAACAAAAACCCTGACCATCCTGGAATTTGCCCGGAAGCTGACCCTGGAGCCCGGCGCCAGAGGAGAGCAGGAGGTAGAAAAGCTGCGGCAGCAGGGCCTGGAGGATCGAGCTATCCTGGATATCTGCCAGGTCACCGCTTATTTTAATTTTGTTAACCGGATGGCCAGCGGCCTGGGAGTGGAACTGGAGAAATAGGAGAGGCCCGGGAGCGGGGGGAGCAAAAGATCCTCCTCTGCCGGCAGAGGGAGGGAAACAAGACCCCGGGGATATCAAGGGGAAAATACCGGGAAGAAACTGAGGGTATCCCTTTGCCCCCGCATCCGACCAGGGGAGCTGCAGGAGAGTTTAAGGGTTTTGAAGGCGGAAAAAGAGGATAAAAGGAACTCCTGGAGAAAAATGCAAATAAGAAAAACCGGAATTGAACCCGGAAATAAAAGGAGAAGGAGACCGGGAATGGGCCAGAAAATTTTAATTTACTGTGCATTGCTGTTGGTCTTGCTGTCAGGAACGGCAGGAGCGTGGGGAGATTTTTTTGCCGATGCGGAAAAAATTGAGGAAAGGGAACGGGAACTGGTGCCCGGGGTTGTTCATATTTCCCTGCAGGTCTACAGTGAACAGGGCAATCAATCCATTCAGATTATTCGAGCCCAGCAGGGGCAGCAGGAGATTCACCTGCGTTCAGCCTTTGGCCAGGAAAAGCTTACGGCGGGACTGGCCACGGTTCGAAGTCAGGCCCAGAAAGTGGATAAACCCGGGGAGCGGGTAGTGGCTGCGGTTAATGCCGATTTTTTCCAGACGGACCGTTCAGCCACGACCTATGGAGTTCCCCTGGGGCTGCACGTGGAACAGGGTGAACTGGTGGCCAGCCTCATGGATTATCCGGCCATTGTTTTTCAGGAGGGCCGGGCCTACCTGGAAAATCCGCGGATGGTAACCCGGGCTACCTGCGGGGAAACCGGAACCAGGTTCGACATAGATTCCATTAATCGTAGGGTTTCCTGGGGCCAGCTGGCGGTGTTTACCCCTACCTTCGGGGAGCGAACTCCGGCCCTGGAAGGAGCCCGGGAAATGGTTTTAACCGGATTGGAGCGTCCTTTCCAGTTCAATACCTATCATTTACTGGAAGCCACGGGTGAAATACAGGCCGGGGGAGGAACTCCCCTGGAAGAGGGGACCGTGGTTTTGAGCGCAACGGGGGCCGGAATAGATTTTATTGAATCCCTGCAGCCCGGAGGCGAAGTGCGCCTGGTTGCAGCTTTTTTACCCCCCTATCAGACCATAACCGATGCCCTGGCCGGTTCTCATTATCTGCTGCAGGGCGGAGAAAAGATGGAACTGGACAGCCGGCCCCTGGTAACGGGTCGTCATCCCCGGACCGCTGTCGGTACGGGCTCGGGAGAAATCCTGCTGATTACTGTCGATGGCCGCCGGAGCGAAGCCGCAGGGATGAGCCTGCATGAACTGGCGGATTTCTTCCAGTTTCTGGGGGCAGAGGAGGCTATTAATCTGGATGGGGGCGGTTCAACTACGATGCTTGCGGCCAATCCACTAACCGGGTCCCTGGAACTGGCCAATCGCCCTTCAGATGGCGTGGAGAGGGCAGTCAGCAACTCCCTGCTGATAACCTATCGTTCCGAGGAAGACCCCTTTCCTGGACCCGAGCAGGAGTCTACCCTGAGCCGGGATCAGTTTTCTACCCAGGTGGTTAATGCCCGGGCCAGTCTGGCGGTGGTTGATGCTCCCGGTGATGTTGCCGGGGAAGCCCTCCGCCTTGATTATGAACTGGAAGCTCCTCCTGGAGAAACCGGTGCCGCTTATCTGAATCTGACTCCACCCCTTATCCTGGATGACAGTACTTCGGGCCTGGGGGTCTGGGTATATGGGGATGGAAGCGGACACTGGCTGCGGGCCCAGGCCCTGGATAGTATGGAAAGGACCTATTTCCTGGATGCGGCTGAAGGAGGCCGGGTCAACTGGAGAGGATGGAATTATGTCCAATTCCCTATTCCCGAAGAACTGGAGGGTTCAGCCCGGATAATCAGGCTCTACCTGGCCGAATTCCGGGAGGAGCAGATGGGACCCGGAACCATATATTTCGGGCCCCTGCAGCCGATAAATAATCAGGGGGATTGATAATGCGGATCCATGTTCTGGAAGACTATCAGGAGTTGAGCCATAAGGCCGCTTCATTTGTTGCCAGCCAGATAATCCTCCGGCCCCATTCAGTGCTGGGCCTGGCCACCGGGTCTACTCCCCGGGGTCTTTATTCCCACCTGATCCAGATGGAAGACCTGGATTTCAGAGGGGTGCAGACCTTCAACCTGGATGAATACCTGGGGCTGGAACGGGATCACCCCCATAGCTATTATTATTACATGCAGGAGCACCTGTTTCGCCATATCAATATATCTCGGGCAGGAATTCATATTCCTCCCGGTCAGCCCGATGACCTGGAGCAGGCCTGCCGGGAATATGACCGGGCCATTACAGCCGCCGGGGGAATTGACCTGCAGATCCTGGGGATCGGCCATAATGGTCATATCGGGTTCAATGAGCCCGCTTCCCGGTTAAAGACTGCAACCCACGTGGTTGACTTATCTCCCACAACCATTGAGGCCAACAGCCGCTTTTTCTCCAGCCCGGAGGAGGTGCCCCGCCGGGCCATTTCCATGGGCCTGGGTTCAATTATGAGGGCTCGCAAAATCCTGCTCCTGGCCAGTGGAGGGGATAAGGCGGAAATAGTGGCCCGAACAGTAGGGGGAGAAATCACAACCAGGGTGCCTGCTTCCCTGCTGCAGCTGCACCAGGAAGTGATCATTATGGTGGATAAAGAGGCGGGGAGTCAGCTGCCGCGGGGTCAGGATGGCAGCGAATAGCCTCCTGTTTCGGGAGGAGGTTGGATCGGAATCCCCGGGGCGCAAAAAAAAATCCCGATTCAGTCGCCCCCCGGTTATTTCCCGGGAATGCAATTGTTGTAGGGGCGCAATTAAGCCAGGGTAGTTCCGGATTTATCATTAATTTTTATTTTTTCTCACGGGAGCAGTTGTACCTTTAAGGAGGAGGCCATGGATTTAGCAATTACCGGGGGCCGGATTTTTACCCCCTTTCAGGAAATTAAAGACGGTTATCTGCTTA
>PWFS01000085.1 GCA_003554145.1 Halobacteroidaceae bacterium
CAATTATCATTCCGATGCCCATGCCTATATCGGCAAAGCCCTGGTACTGGGCCACTAAAGAGCCGGAAAGGGCAGCCAGTCCGTTGGCCAGGCCCAGGCCCAGGATGGTCATTTTCTGGGGGGCAACTCCCAGGCTTTTGATCATTCCCGGATTGCTCCCGGTGGCCCGTAGGGCCAGTCCTATTTCAGTATGGAGAAAATAATCCAGTAGTATTTTAGCCAGGACTATTACCACGATCAATAAACTCAAAGTGGCCACGGTTCGAGTTAGACCCCAGGATTGAACCTGGGAAAAGATGGTGGGCTGGCGTAAAAGGGCCAGGTTAGAACGCCCCATAATTCGGAGATTAATGGAATAAAGGGCGGTCATGGTAATAATTCCGGCCAGGAGGCCGGCAATTTTGAGGCGGGTATGCAAAAATCCGGTGATTAACCCGGCCCCAATTCCCAGGATCAGGGCGGCCCCCATGGCCAGGGGGGGCTGCATTCCCGCCAGAATAAGACGGGCCGTTACTGCAGCCCCCAGGGGGAAACTCCCGTCAACGGTTAAATCAGGAAAATTGAGGACCCGAAAGGTCAGGTAAACCCCCAGGGCCATTAAGGCATAGGCCAGGCCCTGTTCCAGAGAACCGGTCAGGAGATTGGTCAGCATGATTATTCCTCCCCAATTATGCGGTGAGCCCTTTCCAGAAGTTCGGGGGAAAACTCAATTCCCATGTTCCGGGCTGCTTCCAGGTTCAGCACTGTTTCCACCCGATCGGCACTGGCGATGGCCATTGTTGAAGGATCGGCGCCCCCTAAAACCTCCAGGGCCATTAACCCGGTCTGGAATCCCAGGTCAAAGTAATTGATGCCGGTGGTGGCCAGTCCACCACGTTCAACCGAATTTTCCTCCCCTACAATCAGGGGCAGATTATTATCTTCGGCCACCATAATTACTGACTCCAGGGCTGAAACCACGGTATTATCAGTTGGAACATAGATGGCATCCACCCTTCCCGGTAGAGAACGGGCGGCCTCGAGAACTTCACCGCTGGTGGAGGCTCCTGCTGTTACTATTTCCAGGCCCAGATCGGCCGCGGCTTCTTCGGCCAGTTCCACCTGAACAACTGAATTGACTTCCCCAACATTATACAAAACTCCTACTCTCTGTACTTCGGGGGCTATCTCCAGGAGCAGTTCCAGCTGGGTGCGGACAGGTGTCATATCGGTGGTTCCGGTAACATTGGTCCCGGGTTCTTCCATACTGTTAATCACCCCGGCAGCCACGGGATCGGTAACTGCAGTAATAAGGATGGGAACATCTTCAATGGCCTGGGCGGTAGCCTGGGCAGTAGGAGTGGCTATGGCCAGGATTAAATCCAATCTATCCCCGGCAAATTTGCGGGCAATGGTGGTTGCGGTAGCCATATCTCCCTGGGCATTCTGCAGATCATACCATACATTTAATCCTTCACCGGCCAGGGCCTCCTTAAAGCCCTCCCGGGCGGCATCCAGGGCGGGATGCTCTACAATTTGAGTAATCCCAATTCTAATTTCGGCTGAGCTGCTCCCGGGCAAGGCCATCAATATTAAAAGAAAGGCCAGACCCAATATAATCAGGACACGAGATTTCTTTAACATTTTAATTCCTCCTTAAATTTTTTAATGAATCCCATTCCGGTAATTCAATTTCCGATGGATCGCTTTTTGGACCACCTCCCTGGATTTAATAATGACCATAAAAAAAAGCCCCGGCAGGTACCGGGACTTGCTGAAAAACTTTTATGGTTACCCTCCCTCTATAATTACGCAGCTTAAATTATTCCCCTGTAAACAGGACATAATAATAGGAATAATAAAAGCTGCTAAAAGCAGAGGGAAGATTTATCATCAATGAGCACTCCTTTCCCACAAATTATTAACTTATTATAATATCGGTTTAACGTGCTGTCAAGGTAAAATCATAAAGTCAGAATTTTTTAATATTGAGGGGTGGGAGGAGGAGACCTGGTTTTTTGACCAGGGGCTCTTTTCCGGGCAAATCGGTTAAAGGAAAAGAGTTGAAATTAGCGAATACTTTTTTAAAGTCAGGAGGGGGAAGGTCATGTCTCTGGATATTTTAATGGTTATCGTTATTATCCTGGCCACCCTTGTGATGTTTGTCCTGGGTAAAATCAGGTATGACCTGGTGGCTCTTACCGCTCTTTTTTTCCTGGTTATCCTGGGGATTATACCCCCCGAGCGAGCCTTTGCCGGATTCAGCCATCCTGCAGTAATAACCGTGGCCTGTGTGCTGGTGGTCAGCCGCGCTCTTTTAAATGCTGGAATTGTAGATAGGATAGTCAGCCTCATGGGCCAGCTCCATTCCGGCCCGGGGGTGCAGTCCGGGGTTCTTTCCGGACTGGTGGCCCTTTCCTCCAGCTTTATGAATAATGTGGGGGCCCTATCCCTTTTTATCCCCGTTACTCTCTCCATTGGAAGAAAGAATAAGATTTCTCCCTCTCGGCTTTTGATGCCCCTGGCCTTTGCTTCTCTGCTGGGAGGGATGATTACCCTGATCGGGACCCCTCCCAATATCATTATTGCCACCTTTCGTGGGCAGCAGCCTGGGCTGGAGCCTTTCCGCATGTTTGATTTTGCCTATGTTGGCGGTTTGATAGCCCTCATCGGCCTGTTGTTTATAATATTTTTGGGCTGGCGCCTTATTCCTCACCGGGAGGGGCAGGGTTCCAGCGGGGATATTATTGAAATAGCAAAATATCTTACCGAAGCTAGAGTTCCTGCAGAATCAGCGGTTATTGGCAAGCGCCTGGGCCAATTAGAATATGAGCGGGAAGAAATAAATGTAGTAGGGTTAATCCGGGGGGAATCCAGGTACCCGGTGCCCTATCCCAATAGACAACTGCAGGAGGGAGACATTCTCCTGCTGCAGGCTGATACCGAGGATCTGCAGGGTTTTCTCGATGAACACGGGCTGGAGCTGGCAGAAAGTGGGGCCCTGGACCGGGAAAACCTGGGCTCGGAGGAGGTTGAACTCCTGGAGGTGGTGGTAATGCCCGATGCTTTCCTGGAGGGCCGAACTGCCGGAGGGATAAACATGAGAACCCGCCTGGGGATTAATCTTCTGGCTGTAGCCCGGGAAGGAGGGGGATTACGGGGCCGCCTCAGCACGATCCGTTTTCGGGCGGGGGATGTCCTCCTTTTACAGGGCCCCCGGGGAACTCTTCACGAATTAATTCCTCGCCTGGGCCTGTTACCCCTGGCCGAGAGACCTCTGCGGTTGGGTCGCTCCCGGCAGGCTTTACTGGCGGTTCTGGTTTTTGCCCTGGCCGTCGGGGTTGCTGCCCTGGGAATTTTGCCCATCCAGATTTCTTTCCTGGGAGCAGCGATCTTACTTACTCTGGCGGGATTTGTTCCCCTGAAAGAAGTTTATTCCAGCATTGAATGGCCGGTAATAATCCTCCTGGGAGCCATGTTTCCCCTCAGTGAAGCCCTGGAAATAACCGGAGGGACGGATTTAATCGCCGGGGGACTGTTAGAAATTGCTCGGGATTCCGCACCCTGGGTGGCTTTGACCATAATCTTCGTGGGAACCATGTTTTTATCGGACCTGGTTAATAATACTGCGGCTACAGTTCTTATGGCACCTATTGCCCTGCAGATTGCCCGAGGCCTGGAGGTTTCTCCGGATACTTTTTTAATGGCGGTAGCCATCAGTGCTTCCTGTGCTTTTCTGACTCCCCTGGGTCATCAATCCAATACCCTGGTAATGGGACCCGGTGGTTATCGCTTCAGTGATTACTGGAGGATGGGATTACCCCTGGAAATTATTATTGTCCTGGCCGCAATCCCCCTGTTATTATGGATCTGGCCCCTGCAGGGTTGATAAAATAAACAGCCTTTATTCCAGGGTTCTTATCCCGGAAAATATACACCGTTTATTGGTCCAGGACCGATAATACCCGGGAAGATGCCCTCAGCCTTAAAAAAGGGCTTAAACTGGAGGCCATTCTGTCGGGTTAAAACAGTTGCCCCTGGAACAGGCGGCAAAACCGGTTGTCAGACGGTAAAGCAATGGATTTCCCGCCCGGTAAAACAGTTTTACTAGATCCCCCATTTTTCCCGGGCCAAAATATTAAGCGGGAGGCCAAAAAAGTGAAGAAGAAAAAGGGCTTTTCCACAACAGTGGCCATTATTGCACTGGTCATTATTGGAGTTGGTGTGGCCGGGGTAGGTGTTTTGCGTAATATTGAAAGAAATATGGAGGAACTGGAGGGACTACCCCTTCTGGATATTAATCTTTCTGGAATTCCCGATGGCTCTTATCAGGGAGAATTCAGCAGGTTTCCAGTATCAGCAGAGGTAGAGGTTATTATTGAAGGAGAAAAAATCAGGGAAATTGAGCTTTTAAACCACCGCCATGGACCGGGGTATGGTGCTGAAGCAATCCTGGAAAGGGTAATCGAGGAACAGTCACTGCAGGTTGATGTCATTTCCGGTGCTACCTACAGCAGTATTGTGGTTTTGAAAGCAGTAGAGGAGGCCCTGTTAAACTACCACCAGTTATAGGAGGGGGAGGGCTTCCAGTGTCCCTGAGCCCCCTGGCAAAGGATGTTTTATGCCTTTTCACCTGATTTCCCTCCGGGATAATCTTTCCGAGATGTGAATTCTGGAGTTCTCCGTCCCCTGGATATGGGTTGGCCTCCGGGGAATTAACCGGATTATTCC
>PWFS01000238.1 GCA_003554145.1 Halobacteroidaceae bacterium
GGGGCAGAACAGGGGTTTCTGCAGGAAAGTAGCGATCCATAAAGGCCTGAAAAAGTTGTTCTGCTTCCAGGCCGGTCCCCCCATTGTAGGAGACAAACAGGCCCAGGTCATGCTCTTTTAACAGGTACAGACTGCTGAAAAAAAGCATGGTAGCACCACCATGGGTTAAAACTCTCTCTTCGTTTTTAATGGTTTCAATAAAACCCAGGGTCATTCCCGGTATCTCGGGGTGATGGGTAAATTGCTGGCTATGCATTTCCTCCACGGTTTCAGGGCGTAGAATCTCCTGCTCACCATAGCTCCCTCCCTGGAGATGGGCCAGCATGAAACGGGCCATATCTCCAGCAGTGCTGCTCAGACCTCCAGCAGGAGAAGCAGGAATAAACTCAAATTCTCCCCGATGATATTCTCCCCCTGCCTTTTTATATGCTTCGCTCAAATCTGGAAGCAGGTCCGAGGGCAGAGGCTGGCGGAAGGTACTGTTCTCCATTTCCAGGGGGGCAAAGATGTGGTCCTCCACGTATTGGGGGAATGGCTGCCCCGACACCTTTTCCACTATATATCCCGCCAGTGCGGAACCGTAATTGGAATAGGCCATTACTTTTCCGGGGGGAAATACCCGGGCCGGTTGATATTTCCGCAGGTATTCATCAAGTTCCATCATATTCTCCTCACCCAGGAAAAAAAGTCCTTCACCGCGGTCCTCAAATCCCGGGGTGTGAGTCATTAAATGCCTCAGGGTAATTGGTTCTGCCGGTTCCCCCTTTTTACCCAGCACCTCCGCGGGAATTTCCAGGTCCAGGTACGTATTGATATCCTCATCCAGATCCAGCAAACCCTCTTCCACCATTTGCATTACTGCTGAAAAGGCAAAAAGTTTTGATACTGACCCGGGGCGGAACAGGGTTTTGTCGGGATCCACCCGCACTCCATCCTCCAGATCGGCCAGACCATAGCCTTCACTGATAACTATTTCCCCATCTTTAACCAGGGATAAAGTTGCTCCGGCAATATTTTTTTCATCCAGCTGGGACAGCACCACGCCCTCCAGGAAGGCTTTTAATTCCTCAGTCTCTGATAAATCGGCTGCAGCCTGAACCCCTGTTCCGGCCAAAAGCACTGAAATCAGCCCCACCAGGAAAAACATTCCCGCTGCAGTTACCTTTTTTCGAACAGGAAAAACCTCCAACAGTTTTGCTCCGAACCTCGACTTTTCCATTTTAACCTCCTCTGCAAAAACACTCACCTGTTATGATACCCCTGACCACAGGTCTTCCCCAGTATTTTTCCAGTTTTCTTAATGAAGAGACTTCTTATCTGACGGGAAAATCCCTTCTTTTTATTCTCTGATTCTTCTCCCTATCCGCAGGATTTTCCTGGAAAGGGTAGAAAAATTAATTATTACTCAATGATCTGGAGGCTCTTATGACCCGTTATCTGGAAAAAATTCATCCCCGCTCCCTGGCCCACCTGACCCGGCACCTGCAATCCCTGATCCGGGGCAGACTCTGGGTAAAAATATTGATTGGCATGGCCCTGGGCTTTCTCATTGGAATTATCATCAGCCCTGAAACCGGTCTTTTTAAGCCCGATACCGCGGAAATTCTGGGCAGCTGGCTGGCTCTACCGGGCAATATTTTCCTGGGGTTAATCCAGATGGTGGTTATTCCCCTGGTTTTTGCCTCGATTATCCGGGGTATCGCCTGCGGTGAAGATATTGAATACCTCAAGCGTATGGGCGGCCGCCTGGTTATTTATTTCGTTTTTACCACCACCATCGCCATTATTATCGGCCTGGGGGTCAGCTTTTTAATTCAACCCGGCACCTTTATTGATGCCGACCTGGCGCCTCGGGCAGAGGTGCCCGATGTGGCCATTGAAGAAACGCCTGATGCTCCCGGTATTGAAACCCTGCCCGAGGTGGTTATAGATCTCCTGCCCGAAAATCCCCTGGGAGCCATGGTGGAACGACAGATGCTTCACGTGGTTCTCTTTGCCATTTTTATGGGGCTGGCCCTGATTTCCATGCCGCCCCGCCAGGCCCGACCTCTCCTGGAATTAATGGGTTCCCTGCAGGAAGTAGCAATGACCGTGGTACGCTGGGCCATGGTAATTGCTCCCCTGGCAGTTTTCGGACTGCTGGCCCAGATTACCATCCAGGTCGGCCTGGAGGCCATGCTGGGTATGGCCGTCTATGTGGGAACGGTTCTCCTGGGCCTGGCTTTACTCCTGGGTTTCTACCTGCTTTTAGCCAGGTTAATCGGCAGAACCCCACCTGGAAAATTCCTGGGGGCAGCCCGGGAGGTCCAGCTCCTGGCCTTTTCCACCTCCAGTTCCGCTGCAGTCATGCCCCTGACCATAAAAACGGCAGAGGAAAAACTCCAGGTCCGACCTGCTACAGCCCAGTTTTTGATTCCCCTGGGAACAACAATCAACATGGATGGAACCGCCCTTTATCAGGGGGCAGCAACGGTTTTCCTGGCCCAGGTTTTCGGAGTTGACCTCAGCCTGGCCACCCTGCTTTTGATTGTTGTAACGGCAGTGGGGGCCTCTATTGGAACTCCGGCTACTCCCGGCGTGGGCATAGTAATCCTGGCCATGGTTTTACAGCAGGCGGGGATCCCTACCAGCGGAATTGCCCTGATCCTGGGGGTAGATCGCATTCTGGATATGAGCCGGACCGCACTGAATGTTTCCGGGGATCTCACAGCCAGCCTGGTTCTGGACCGCTGGGTGGGGGGCAGAAAATCCTATGAGCAGCAGAAAATGGATGAAGAATTGTGGGAAAAACAACGCCAGGCTACCGGTGAGGAAGTAATCTGTGACGAATGATTTTCTCCTCAGAGCAAGATCCCTGTCCCAAAATCAGGCTGGCCTGGTGATGCAGGGCGGGAATCTACATTATTCTCCCCTATTTTTGGCATAATCCTGCTATTCCAGTGTTCGCCATAAATTTTTTCTTTTTCCCTGCTTGATTTAATCCCTAATTAAAGGGGGAAACCCTTCTCCAGTCCCTAAACGGGTGTAAGACCTTATTGACTATATCTTAACCTGATTGTGGCGGCTGATCTTTTTCCCCGGTGACTATCGGTGAAATTTTCTCGCCCTGCTCTGAGGATGTTTAAGAAACCCTGAAGATAAAATTTTGTAACCATCTGATGTTGGGAGGCCCTTTAACCTGCCCCCACTTTATTGCCTTAATTGACAATATTTGCAATTCTTGCTAAACTTGAAGTAAGCAGTAAATTAATTTATGAAAGGGGACTGACCATGGCTTCTCCCAGTTTTGTCCTGGAAGACTCAAGGGGAAATATCATTTCCAACCCAGGTGATGATCAGATCAGGGACATTATCAATCAGGTGGGCCGGGGTATTGATCACTGTATTTTGAGATCGGAGAGCACCTATATTCAAACGAGCTCCTCCGGGAAAGGATTAATGGTTGAGTTTAGTGACGGGACCGGGGTTACCCAGGTTGATCGGACCGATTTTTCACCCCAGGAAGTCCAGGAATTTTTCTCCTCTTTTAAGAAACAGGATAATTCCTGGAAAGAAAAGTTTAAACTGAGCCGGGTAAATTCTCCAGCCAAAGAAAGTCCTGCTGATCAGGAAAGCCGACCCCAGTTCAATGTTAAAGATGAGGTTAATCACGCTCTGAAAAGGGAAGGAAGATATCGCCTCAGGAGGTTTATCCGCCGGGGGCTATCTCTTTTAACTGGGCTCTTTATCCGTAGAAGAATGTTTAAGTAGGACAGTACAGCCAAACCTGTTTCTCCCCTATACCTGGCAGGCAGGTGCTGCATCAAAAAAGCAGGGCGAAGTTCTCCCTGCTTAAAGTCGACTCGATTTTTTGTAGTTTTGTTTCTTCATTGATTATCATACATAAAGTCAACCACTGCTCCCCCATAAATCCGGGTAAAAAGGAGCAGTTCTTTTATATTGATCTTTTCATTGTAGGAATGAATTCCCTCAATCTCTGCCGGCCCCAGGTGCAGGGTGGGTATTCCTTTCTGACGGAAATGGCGGGCATCGCTGGAAGCCCACTGCAGCCAGGGCTGAACCGGCCTGCCCGTAAATTCCCGGGAATTCTTTACTATCGTCTTCACCACTGATTCCCCTGGAGAAGTATAACTGGCGGGAATACATTTTCCCCGGGGGCAGATCTCTGCTGCCACACCCTCTTTTTCCAGTTCCCCCCTGATAAAGGAAATCACTTCTTCCGGCTGAACACCCTGGGGGATGCGCATATCAACTTCTACTTCACAATAAGCTGGGACCATATTGGCCTTATCTCCCCCTCGAATTACCCCGGGATTAACAGTTACCCGATCCAGAACCAGCTCCAAACCCTCCTCCGAACGAAGCTTTTTTACATAGCCCCTGGAAAATTTCAAAATACCTTCCAATTCTGAGGGCATGGCCCATCTTTTTTCCCAGACCCGAGTTAAGGCCTGCAGGGCAGAGCTCATTTTGAGAATGGCATTGTCCCCAATTATTGGGGCCAGGCTGCCGTGGGCTGGTTGGCCCCTGGTTTTAATGATAACTCCCAGGGAACCTTTCTGGCCGATGGAGGGGCTTTCCCCGGAGGCTTCGGCAATAATGCAGCCATCGGCGGAAAGATCCATGGCTTCCAGGACCCATTTACTACCCCATATTCCTCCTGTTTCTTCATCCGGAACCAGCATTAA
>PWFS01000110.1 GCA_003554145.1 Halobacteroidaceae bacterium
ACATCAGGCCTGTTTATCATCGTTTGCCTGATCGTATCAGGGCTCATGTTCTGTTGTGCTGGTTAGCTCTATTACTGATCCGAACAGCTGAAAACAGTGTTGATAAGACCTGGGGGAAATTAAAGCAGGAATTTCAGACTTTAACCGCGGGTGCCCACAGGACAAACAGAGGTGAAGTTTTACAGACTAATCCCCTTAGTCCTGAACAAAAAGCTGTTTGAAAAAGTTGAAACTCGATGAACCACCCAAATATTTGAATATATCTTTGCTGTAGTTACACGCCGTGTTAGTTAAAAAACAGGCATAATCCTTTTATTGACAATGGGTTTCACTTATTTTTTTTCACTACTAACTCTTCAAAAACATATCTAAGGTTGGGTTTTATTTTTTTGTTTCAGTTTCGGATAGGAGGAAATATCGAAAATCTGATGAAATGAATCATATGTTTTTATTCAGTTATGTGGCGATGAATACCAGGAGGGGCTGTCCCATAATACACCCCTTGAAAGTGAGTCTTCAGGTACAAGGCAGGCCGTTATTGTTGAGTAATAATCAGCTGTCAGAAGAAATCGGGGTTAAGATATTAAAAAATCTACCTGCTTGAAAGGAGAGAAAGGCAATTCCTATCCGGGAAACAGGGATAGGTTTGCCGATGTTTGATGAAAAAAACCCTTGTTACTGCGCTTACTATTGGCCTATTGTTGGGGGTAGCAAGTATTGGATTGGCCTGCACTGGGTTTGCAGTGTATGGCGATCAGGCCTATTATGGAATGAACACCGATTTAAGTCTCCACCATGAAGTTCGTTTTTCCATTCAAAGCTACGGAGATCAGAATCTCTTTCTGGGGAGTTTTAGACATGGTCATCAATGGATTAATATGGTTGGTTACAACAATCGAGGACTATTTGCTACCCTGCAGATGGTCCCCGAAAGGTTTCCCGAGAATGTATCAACCCCTACCATGATTATTCCTGAACTCAAAGCCAGGGCGTTGCATGTGGAAACCATTCAAGAAGTAAAGGAAATTATTGGGGACCAACGTCTGCTTCCTATCCGCGGGCAATTCTATCTGCACAGCCTCATTGCAGATCGTTTTGGTAATGCTATCGTAGTAGAACCCGGGGTTGAAAAAAACCATATCTTTCCCATGGAGGATAATTATCAGGTGATGACCAACTTTTACCATCAGGATCTGCTCACCATGGATTTAGAGGATTTGGAAGGGGGAGTGGACCGGTACCTAACAGCGAATAACATTATCAGGGATCATCTTGAGGGTTTTGCTTTGGAACATGCCTGGAAAGTATTGCAAGAAACCTCCCAGGGATTATATACCAGGTCTTCTCTGATTTTTCAACCCCAAACCAACCAGATATTCATTGCTCTATCCGATGACTTCTCCCGGATCTGGAAAATTGATCTAGAGCAAAAAGAAATTTCGGCATTTAAAGGTTTAGAAGCACGAACGGAAACCCTGGATCAACAAGGTATAACTGCTTCTGAGATGATGACGTGGGAATAGGGTTTTCTGACCAGAACTTTTGGATTTCAGGCGGAAGGATTTAAGCCGAGGGGAAATTTCGGTCCAAGCATTGTTTTTCGATTATACTGAGGGAATAATCAGACATCAAAATTTCCTTTAGATAATTTTAAAGGTTTTCGTGGGAGGTATCAGGATGAAAACAAATAATAAGGGGCAGGAAGGTCAGCACAAAGAACATCAGGGTCATCAAAAAGATGAGCACCATGATCATCACGCCCATATGGTTGAAGATTTCAGGAAAAGGTTCTGGGTATCCCTGATTGTTACAGTGCCCATTTTAACTCTCTCCCCCATGATCCAGGAATTTCTGGGCGTGAGGGATTTACTGAGATTCAGGGGAGACAATTTGCTTCTCTTTGCCCTTTCCACTTTTATCTATTTTTACGGTGGCTATCCTTTTCTGAAAGGTCTGGCAGATGAAATAAAAAAGAGGTTGCCGGGAATGATGACCCTGGTTGGGGTGGCTATTACTGCTGCCTATGTTTACAGTTCGGCCACGGTTTTTGGTCTGGAAGGCGAAGCATTTTTCTGGGAGCTGGCAACCCTGGTAACAATTATGCTTTTGGGGCACTGGATTGAGATGAAGTCAGTAATGGGTGCCTCTGAGGCCTTAAAGGAACTGGCTAAACTGATGCCCTCTACTGCCCACAAACTCATGGAGGACGGAAGTATAAAAGAAGTTCCGGTGGAAAAAATAAAAGGTGGAGACAAAATTGTTATTAAGCCCGGGGAAAAAATACCCTCAGACGGAGTAATAACCGAAGGTTCATCCAGTGTTGACGAGTCCATGCTGACCGGGGAGTCCGTTCCGGTAAATAAAAAAGCGGGGCAGGAAGTAATCGGTGGTGGCATTAATGGTGAGGGATCAATTACCGTCGAGGTAACCAAAACTGGAAAGGATACATATCTTTCCCAGGTTATGGATCTGGTGTATCAGGCCCAGGCCAGCAAATCCAGGACCCAGGCCCTGGCTGATAGAGCTGCTTTCTGGTTGACTGTGGTAGCACTGGGGGGTGGGGTTTTAACCTTCATTTCCTGGTTTGTTATTGCAGGATTTGCAATTTCTTTTGCCATGGAAAGAATGGTTACTGTAATGGTTATGGCCTGCCCCCATGCCCTGGGTCTGGCGGTTCCCCTGGTGGCTGCTGTTTCAACAGCAATTTCCGCGAAAAAGGGCCTGTTGATCCGCAATCGCACCTCCTTTGAACAGGCCAGGAAAATTCAGGCTGTAATATTTGATAAAACCGGAACCCTTACCCGGGGCCAATTCGGAGTTACTGATACGATTGTTTTCAAAGATGATTATTCTCCAGAGGAAATACTTAACTATGCTGCTGCCGTGGAATCTCGCTCTGAACACCCTATTGCCAGGGGAATAACGAGCGCGGTAAACGAAGTGGGTAGGGTTGAAGAATTCCAGGCAATTAAGGGCAAAGGAGTCCGGGGCATGGTTAAGGGGAAAGAAATCACTGTTGCCAGCCCGGGCTATTTGAAAGAATTAGAACTTCACAAAAGGGACGAAAAAATTGATGAACTGGCTTCTCAGGGGAAAACGGTTGTTTATGTGATCATTGATAACCAACTGGCAGGAGCACTTGCCCTGGCCGATATTATCCGGGAAGAATCCAGGCAGGCTATAATCAGGTTAAGGGAAGTGGGCATTAAGGCAGTTATGCTGACCGGGGACAATCAGAAGGTAGCAGATTATGTTTCCCAGGAACTGGACCTTGACGATTACTTTGCGGAAGTTCTTCCCCATGAAAAAGCAGAAAAAGTTAAAGAGATCCAGTCCCGTGGTTTAACAACGGCTATGGTTGGAGATGGAGTAAATGATGCCCCTGCTCTTGCCCAGGCAGATGTGGGCATCGCAATTGGCGCGGGAACCGATGTTGCAGTTGCCACTGCAGATATTGTCCTGGTTCAAAATAACCCCCTGGATGTAACAGCCATTCTGGGCCTGTCCCGGGCCACATTCAGAAAAATGGTTCAGAACCTGGGTTGGGCAACGGGGTATAACCTGGTGGCAATTCCCATTGCTGCAGGGGTTTTATATGGTTATGGAATCGTCCTTATTCCAGCTGTGGGGGCCATGTTAATGTCTTTGAGTACGGTAATTGTAGCGGTAAATTCCAGGTTTTTGCGGGTAAATTAGAAAATAAACGAGATTATCTGCCCCGAAAAATAAACTAAAACAATTAAAGTCCAAAATCATGATATCGTAATAACACCAATTACCAGGTTGGAGCGTTTTTTAACCCTCTGCTGATGACGGCCCGTCATGAAGGTTTCTTATTAAAAACCCTGAATAAGTGCAGGACTTTTCAGGGTTTTTAAGTTGAAAAACCCCACCCGTCCCCTCCAAAAAGTTACTGGGGCATTTATTCCAGGAAGAATAGGGGCTCCAAAAACCATGAAAAGTTCTATCACATAAAAAAATATTCCGGGAAATAACCCTTATAAAAAGCCCTTTCAAAGGTCTGAGCCAGTATTACCCCAATATCAGGACCTATTAACCTTTCTTCATAAAGACTGATCTCGTAAACAAAAAGGCAGTAAAAATCCTGCGCAGGTAAGGCAGAAAATCGCAAGCAACATGAGAAGATCTATAATCAGCGCCAGGATTTTCTTAACAGAGTAAGTTCTGAACTCATCGGCGAAAATCAGGCAATTGTGATTGAGGATTTACTGGTAAAGAACAGGTTGCAAAACCACAGGATTGCAAGAGCTATATCAGAAACTGCCTGGAGCATATTCCGAAGTATGCAAAAGAATAAAGCTAACTGGCATTTTCGGGGCAGGTACTGTCCTTAGAGCCCGGATAAACTGGTGGTATTGGCCATATTGACCAGAAGGCTCCCGCTTCTAAGCCAAGAGAAAGCAGGAGTAGCTCACAAAATAATTCATAGTTTTTTTCATACAGCTTAACAAAAGTATAAAGCTATTGGATGAAAACCTTATCCCGGCTGGAACCTGCAAAATCAGGATAATGGCTTTTCTTATTCAAAGGACCAGCGGGGTTGAGGTTGGGTTTTTATCAGAGTAATGCAGGAAAACACTGTTTTTTGCGGTAATAATAAAAAACACAGAAAAATCAGTTCCAGGAAAAGATGGGGGGGATGAGGGTGAAAAAAGTTGA
>PWFS01000193.1 GCA_003554145.1 Halobacteroidaceae bacterium
GAATTAATGGGTCGTTTCGTGGACCTGGTTGAAGGGGCCGGAATTCGCCACAGGGTGCGGCTGGGCATCGGGGGCATGGCCATTAAGCCCGAACTGGCTGCAGAGCTGGGTTTTGATCAGGGTTTTGGGCCCAAGACACCCATTGAGGAAGCGGTGGCTTTTGTAGAGGGGCGGGATTATGTTCCCACCCGGGAGGAATCAGGCAAAGAAAAAGGAGACCTGGTCGGGGAACGGACCTACCGCTATCATCATCAGGAAATCGAGGGTCTCCTGGATCAGATTGTGGAAAAAACCCTGCAGTGGTACCGCCGGGTTCAGACCCCGGGTATCAAAAGAGCCCTGCTGCGGGAACAGGGACAGGCTGGCCAGGCTTCCTACCTGGAACTGAGCGGCGAGAGTATTAAGGAGTTTTTTGCCAGTAAAGTTCTGCCCTCGGGCCTGCGCCTGATTGAAGGGGAGGAACAGCAGGCCCTGGAAAAGATGATTGCCGGGGGCCGGGTGGAACATCCCCGCATTTTACAGCGCCAGCCCCATCAGCCCCTTGTTTTTATCCAGTACGGCACGGGCTGCCCTTTTATGGACATAGCCCATATTAAGGGGACCGAGGCCTGGGGTGCTGATGGCGTGGTCCATTTTGATCCCTCCTGGGGAGCCAAAACAGAAGGGTTACTGGCCGGCCTATTGAGTCATGAAGAAAATGGTTCGGTGCTGACCGCGGAAAATCTGGCCCTGATTAAGGAGGCGGTGGAACCATCCACCCTGTGGCAGGTGCGGGCCCACCGGGGCCTCAATACCCCGGAAACAGTTTTCCTGGCCGGGGAGGCCGGGGCGGATCTGACCAAGATTAACCCGGTGTACGGGTCCCTGAGTGGAGGAACGGACCCGGAGCGCCTCCTGGCGGACAGCCTTAAGGCCATGGAATATGCGGCCCACTATGGACTGCCCTTTGATATGCCTACCAACGAGGAACTGTCAGGGGTACCGGCCTTCCGGGCCTTTGCAGGGATGCTTATTGTTACTCACCTGGGATTGGCCCTGGGAGCGCAGCCGGTCCTGCAGCCATTGTTCTGCTATTCCCCGGAGATGATGCTGGGTGGGCAGATGGAGGATAATTATCTCGATTACAATGCAGCCAAGGTTCAGGCCCTGCGGGGCATAATTGATGCTCCTATCTGGGCTGGAGCCCCGATTGGCTTTTTGACCCATACCGAAGAACGGGTGCAGTCAGCGGTTTCTACTTCCTTCCATGCGGCCATGGCTGCTTCCCTGGATATTGAGGGTATTTCCATTGCTTCCGCCGATGAAGCCTATTCTGGCGGTCCCATTTCACTGCCGGCCCGGATTGATACCCTGCAGGGAGTGGGAGAAGCTTTTCGCTTCCTGGGCAGTGCCCGCATGGAGCCCACTTCCCGGGCCCGGGAATGGGGCGAGGAATTAACCGAGAATATTCTACAGGTCCTGCGGGAGGTAGCCCGGGGGGATTCTCTCCTGGATGGTATTTACGGTGGATTGCTGGGCACCAAAAAAGAAGGAGCCCATCCTGGCCGCAACGGACGGGGGACGGTGAGCCCGGGCTGATGAAAATACTGGGAGTTGCAGGAACGGCCAAAAATACGGGCAAAACCACCACTACCATGGCCCTGATTGACCGGGCAGTGGAGGAAAACAGTCCACCGGCCATAACTTCTATCGGCCTGGATGGAGAAGAACTGGATCAGGTAACGTTGCTGCCCAAGCCCCGCCTGGCCCTGCCCCGGGATTCCTTCCTCATTACGGCGGAGCAGTGCCTGGAGGGGGGAACCGCCCGCCTGGAGGTTCTGCAGACCCTGCAGGGGAAGACTCCCCTGGGGCGATTACTGCTGACCCGGGTCAAAGAAGAAGGCCGGGTTTTAATGGCCGGCCCTGGAAATGGACGGGACCTAAAAGAAGGGGCCCGGGCCCTGGAGCAGTACGGGGTTCCGCTCCTCCTGGTGGATGGAGCTTTAAATCGCATGGCTCCCCTGGCCGGGGCCGATCTCTTTGTCCTGGCCACCGGTGCTGCCCGCCAGTCTCATCTCCCCACCCTGCGCCGGGAAACGGAAATCATGGTTAAAGCCCTGCAGCTTCCCCGGCTCCAGCCCCGGGGGAAAACCCTCAGCTCCTATGAACTGCTGGCCGGAGGCAGCGAGAGAGGGCTGGAAATGGATTCCCTGCTCAGCCCGGCGGCAGTTCACCGGGTGTTTAAGAATGGGAGTGCCCGGCGCAACGAACTCTATATCCGGGGGGTTCTGACCGGCGAGGCATTTTTGGAACTGGCCGGAGCCATCTCCCCCGGGGGTTGTCGCTTGATTGTAAAGAGTCCCATCCACCTCCTTCTGGGAGAAAGCCTGCCAACCCTGGCCCGGGCTCTGGATCTCTGGCGAGACAGGGGAGGAGAGATAGGAGTGGAGTCCGGTCTTGACCTGCGGGCCATTACGGTTAATCCCTTTTTCCCCGATTATCAGGAGCGGGGGCGGTATTATCATCCCCGTTATGTTGATGCCCATCAACTGCAATCAGCCCTGCAGTCCCTGGGAGTGCCGGTAGTTGATGTGGTCCGGGAAGGTGGTCATCAATTGTGGGCTCAACTCTTTTCTGGATAAAACAGCAGGAATCTGGAAGCTGGAAACGAATAATCTAGTTGGAGGGAAGAAAAAATTTTATCGCAGGCGGGACGATTAAAAGCCGGCGGTCGAAAAAAGTCCCGGAGGTGAAGATCCATGGCCCGGTGGTGGGAGCTACAGGAAATAATAGTCCCCGACCTGCAGGAGCAGATGTTCCGCAGATATGATATCCTGAGGACAGTGTACCATTTTCAACCCCTGGGCCGAAGACTCCTGGCCCGCCGGTTGGATTGCCCCGAAAGGGAAGTGCGGGGAGACCTGGAATTTCTGGGCAGTCAGGGACTGCTTGCCAATACCGGTTCGGGAGCGGTCCTGACCTGTGAGGGGGAAGAACTCCTGCACAACCTGGGAAAAATTATTGCCCGGATGGAAGGGGCCCGCAGTCAGGAAAAAATACTCAAGCGCTACCTGGGCCTGGAGGAAATTATAATAGTTCCCGGCCGGGGGGATCGGGTTTTGCGGGGTGAAGAGCTGGCCCGCAGGGTGGGGAATTATCTCCATAAGGAAATAGGGGACAGGGGGATCCTGGCCGTTACCGGTGGCACCACCCTGGCGGGAGTTGCTCGAACCATGCCCCGGGGGCGCAAAAAGAGGCCGGGATTGACTGTAATTCCCGGGCGGGGAGGTCTGGGCGAGAGTATGGAGCTGGAGGCCAATACTATTGCCGCAGAAATTGCTTCTGCCCTGGGAGCCCGCTATCAACTCCTGTACCTGCCCGAAAGCAGCAGTCCCCGCACCCTGGCTGCCCTGCAGGAAGAACCAGCGGTGGCCGAGGTCCTGGGTCTTTTGAAGAGGGCTGATGTTTTGCTCCACGGAATAGGGGAGGCCCGGGCCATGGCCCGGCGGAGAAAACTACCTCCTGAAGAAATGGAAGTTATCCGCCGGAGGAAGGCAGTGGGAGAAGCTTTTGGCTACTATTTTAATTCCCACGGCCGGGTCGTATATATTACTCCCAGCGTGGGTATGAAACTGGAGGATCTACAGAGAATTGAAAAGGTAATTGCAGTGGCCGGGGGGCCGGAAAAGGCAGAGGCGATAATTTCTGCTGTAAACCCCCGTTATCAGGATGTTTTGATTACCGATTCTGATGCTGCTGCGGCCATGATCAAAAAAATCGAGGAGGAGGGAATGTTTGATGACGTTAAAGATTGGTATTAATGGTTTTGGTGCGATTGGGAGACGGGCTCTCCGCTATGCCTGGGATAATCCCGAGGTGGAAATTGTGGGTTGTAATGACCTGACTGATCCGGAGACCCTGGCCTACTTATTACAGTATGACTCCCATTATGGGCGTTTTCCCGGTCAGGTAAGGGTTGGGGACGGAGCCCTGGAAATTGATGGCCGGCAGGTCAGGGTTTTTTCCGAAAAAGACCCCTCCCGCCTGCCCTGGGGAGAACTGGGTGCCGAGATAATCCTCGAAGCCACCGGGGTTTTTAACGATGCCGATCAGGCCCGGGCTCACCTGGAGGCCGGAGCAGAGCGGGTCCTTATTGCTGCGCCGGCCAAAAAAGAGGATCTGACTGTGGTTATGGGGGTTAATGAGCACTGGTATGATCCGGAAAAACACCGCATTATATCCAATGCCTCCTGTACTACCAACTGCCTGGCTCCGGTGGCCAGGGTCCTGCATGAAAATTTTGGGATCAAGCGGGGTCTGATGACTACCGTCCATGCCTATACGGCGGGGCAGAAAATCCTGGACGCTCCTGCCGGCAAACTCAGCCGGGGCCGGGCGGCGGCCCAGAATATTGTTCCCACCACCACCGGTGCAGCTAAAGCTGTAACCATGGTTATGCCTGACCTGGAGGGGAAAATGAATGGAATGGCCATGCGGGTGCCCACCCCCGTTGTTTCCATTGTGGACCTGGTGGCAGAGGTGGAAAAACCGGCTACTGTAGAAAAGATTAATCAGGCCATGGAAAAAGCTGCTACAGGCGAATTGAAGGGTATCCTGGGGTATGAAGAAATGCCTCTGGTCTCTAAGGATTTCCAGGGGGACAGCCGTTCTGCGATTTTTGA
>PWFS01000082.1 GCA_003554145.1 Halobacteroidaceae bacterium
GACCCGAGCAGCACCTGGTTATTGTGACCCGGGGCCACCGTCATGACCTGGAATGTGCCCGGGAGGCCCTGAAAACTCCAGCCCATTATATCGGGATGATCGGCAGCTGGCGCAAGGTAAAAACGGTTAATGAAATATTAAGCTCAGAAGGTTTTTCCCGGGAAGATATAGACCGGATCCACGCTCCCATCGGCCTGGATATCGGCGCCCAGTCTCCCGGAGAAATTGCGGTAAGTATTGGGGCCCAGCTGGTTCAGAAGAAAAAGCGGGCCGGAGATCAGGCCCGGTGGCAGCCCATCCTGGCTGCTCTGGAGAAGGGCAGCGTACTGGCTACAATAATTCAGGCCCGGGGCTCAACGCCCCGCGGGACTGGAGCCAGCCTTCTGCTCCGCCCGGACGGCTCCCTGGTAGGAACAGTGGGAGGTGGCTCGGGGGAAGCCCGGGTGCTGGAAAAAGCCCGGGAAGTGCAGGCAGATGGGGTTCCGGCAATTCTGGACCTGGACCTGGATCAGGATACTGCCGCTACCGAGGGTATGATCTGCGGGGGTTCTTTTTCGGTTTTTCTGCAGCGAATTTAGGCGGAAACAGTGGAGCAGAGGTGAAACAAATTGTTAAAGGAAAAGCTGGAGCAATTGCCCGTCCAGAGCGGAGTATATATATTGAAGGATCAAATGGGGGAAATTCTATACGTGGGTAAGGCCCGGTCCCTGCGTCACCGGGTCCGCTCCTATTTCCAGAAGGGTGCCGAATCCCCCCGGATCAGGATGCTGCAGGAGAGAATTGCCGACCTGGAAGTCCTGATTACTTCCAATGAAGTTGAGGCCATGATCCTGGAAAGCAACCTGATAAAAAAACATCAACCCCCATTTAATATCCGTTTAAAGGACGATAAAACCTATCCCTATTTAAAAATTACCCTGCAGGAGGATTTCCCCCGGATTATTAAAACCCGGGAACTGCGCCGGGATGGAGCCCGCTACTTCGGCCCCTATACCAGCGTGGAGGCGGTAAACCGGACCCTTAAGTGGCTGCTCCGTCTATTCCCCCTGCGAACCTGCAAGCGGAAAATTGAATCAGAGCAGAAATGGGAGCGGGCCTGTTTAAATTATCATATTGAAAAATGCCTGGGCCCCTGTATTGGAGCTGTGAGTAAAGAGGATTACCGGGAATGGGTGGAAAAAGTAATCCTGTTTTTAGAGGGCAAGCAGGAAAAACTTCTGAAAGAGGTCCAGCAGGCCATGCAGGAGGCCGCCCGCCGGCAGGAATATGAACAGGCTGCAGAATACAGGGATGCTTTTCAGGCTATGCAGCAGGTGCGGGAGCGGCAGGAAGTGGTCTGGTCGGGGGACGAAGAAAAAGATATCCTGGGCCTGGCCCGGGAAGGAGACCGGGCCTGTATCCAGGTTTTTCAGATTCGCCACGGCCGTCTTTTAGGCCGGGAACACTTTTTCCTGGAGGGAACCGGTGATGGGGAACCGGAGGTGGTGTTGACTGCTTTTATGAAGCAGTACTATCTGGGTTCCCGGGGTATTCCCCGGGAAATTATAATTCCGGAGGAACCCGGGGAAAAGAAGTTGATTCGGACCTGGCTGGCTCGAGAAGCAGGGTATCAGGTGGAACTTACTGTTCCCCGGCGGGGAAAAAAAGCCCGGCTTTTAAACCTGGCCCGGGACAATGCCGGCCATCAACTGCAGCAGGAGCTGCAGATGGAAAATGAAAGGAAAAGACGGGAAGAAAAAGACCTGGAAAAGCTGCAGAAAGCCCTGGGGCTGGACAGCTTTCCCCGGATAATTGAGGGTTTTGATATCTCTACCACCGCAGGCCGGGAGGCAGTTGGCTCCATGGTGGTTTTTGTCCAGGGACGGCCGGCAGCCGAGCGCTATCGCCGCTTTAAGATCAGGGAAGTCCAGGGTAGCAATGATGTGGGCATGCTGGAGGAGGTGCTGAAGAGACGACTGCGCCGGCTTAAGCAGGAGGGGCAGTCGCCTCCTGATCTGCTCCTCATTGATGGGGGAAAAGGGCAAGTTAACCGGATTGCCCAGGTTTTAAAGGAACTGGAAATGCCGGATATACCTGTAATTGGCCTGGCCAAAAAAGAAGAAAAAATATTTTTCCCCGGTAAAACCCCGGCCCGGCAGCTGGACCTGAGCAATCGGGGGCTGCAGCTTCTGCAGCGGGTCCGGGATGAAGCTCATCGTTTTGCCCTGGGTTATCACCGTCGTTTGCGCCTGCGCAGCATGACCCACAGCCTGCTGGAAGATATCCCGGGCATCGGGCCCCGCAAGCGTCAGGCCCTCCTGGATCATTTTGGCTCCCTGGCTGCCCTGCGGCAGGCGGATATAGGGGAATTGAGCCAGGTTCCGGGGATTAACCGTAAAACTGCCCAGACCATTCGGAACTGGCTCCAGGAAAATTTACACTACTGATTCATTAAAAAAATTATAGGTTTTATATAAAAGGTTAATATAAATATTAAAAAATTTAATTTTAACCCTTGACAGTCCCCCCTGGGGACTTTATAATTATATTAAGAAAATTAAAAAGATCCTTAATATAATTAAGGAAGGAAGGAGGGGATGATAAATGGCCAATCCGATTGTGGGAAGATGTCCCGTATGCAGTGAAGGTATGAATGTAACCCGGTTGGAATGTCCCTACTGTCAGACTGCGGTGGAGGGAAAGTTTGAAATATGCCGGTTCTGCCGCCTGGGTAAAGATCAACTGCGCTTTGTAGAGGTTTTTATCAAGTCCCGGGGAAATATTAAAGAAGTGGAGAGAGAACTGGGAATTTCCTATCCCACGGTTCGCTCCAAGCTGGATAATGTCATCAAGGCTATGGGTTATGATGTGCATACCATTCCGGAGGATGAGACTGGAGTCAAGCGTCGTGAAGTTCTGGATATGTTGAATAAGGGGGATATTACCTCCAAAGAAGCGGTTAAAATGCTGAAAGACCTATAAAATGGGAGGTGAAAAAATGAGTGAAGAGCGGAAAAAAATCCTGGAAATGCTGGCCGAAGGCAAAGTCAGTCCCGACGAGGCCAATGATCTTTTGAATACCGTAGAAAAGGGAGAAACCACTACCATTACTCCCCGGGCTCGCCGCCTGTTGAAGATCAGGGTAAGCGAGGGTGGAGAGGAAAAAGTAAATGTAACCCTGCCCCTGGCCCTGGCCCGCGTTGCAATGAAGTTTGTTCCCGAGGATGCCAAAAAAGAACTGGATGAACAGGGGATTGATGTTGAGGAGCTTTTAAGCTCCATCAGTACCGAAATACCCGACGGCAAACTGGTGGATGTCAAGGATGGCGATGACAGCGTAGAGATCTTTATTGAATGAGAGGGTTCCCATCATGTTGAGCTTCCCCTGGAAATACAATTCATTTTGCCTGATCAGCTTTTCCACTAAGGGGCGTCGGTTCACTATCCCGGTGCCCCTGGCTCTGGCCCAGGATTTCGTGGAATCAGTATGCTGGATTCTGTACTGGGCTTTGCGCCTTACCGCCAATCGAAAAATCAGGGCAAAAATTTCGGAAAAAATACCCTTTACTTTAAAAACCCGGGAAATTACCAGAATTTTAAAAATGCCCCACCTGTTTTTTGAAGAACTGCGCTACTGCGGCTCCATTGTCCTGTTGAAAATTAAGGATGACGGCTTTTTTATTGAAATCAGGCTGATTTAAGGAGGTTGATTATGAGTTCCGGGCCGAATGAAAAAATGATGATTTTGAAAATGCTGGATGAAGGGAAAATTACACTGGAAGAGGCTAATGAACTGCTGGAAACCCTTGAGGCTGGGCCAGAAGGGACGGAAACAGCAAATGAGGACTGGACCAGTGATTTTAAAAGAGGCCTGCAGGGCCTGAAAAATGGCATGGAAAAGGGAATTTCCGAGGCCCGGGAAGGGCTGCAGGAAGGGAAAAGTGAGGTTGAAAAGGAAACTGAAGGTCTGGGTGGCCTGTTGAAGAGTATCTTTGAATCCTTCTCCACGGGTTTTTCGGGTCCGGGTTACAGTTTTACCGATCGGCAGCAGGGGACTTTCAGCGAAGACCGGGTCGAGGTGGTTATGGATTCCCGCAACGGCAGTATAGATATTGGGCCGGCTGAGGGCAGTGAATACGAAATGACGGTTGAATCCCGGGTGCGGGGAGAAAGTGAAGATAAGGCCCGGAAGATAAAGGAAAAAGGGCTGGAGATTCATGAGGAAAATAATCGGCTATTGATTCGGGTCAAAGAGCGGGCCATTGTGGCCAATGTCCGCCTGCGTCTACCCCAGGAAAAAATTTATGACCTCAAACTGGATACCAGCAATGGCAGAATTGAAGCCCGGGGATTAAATACCGAGCGGGTAGAAGGCGATACCTCCAACGGGCGGGTAGTTTTCGAGGATATGAAGGGCAAAATATTCCGGGGAGAAACTTCCAACGGTCGGGTGGAAATAAAGCAAATTAAAGGAGAAGAATTAATTGCTGATACCTCTAACGGCAGCGTATTCATTCAGGGCGAGGGCCGAATATTCAAGGGCAATACCTCCAACGGGAGTATTACCATCGAACCCCGCTTTACCGGGGATGGAGAAGTAAAAGCGGATACCACTAATGGGCGGATAAAAATAAACCTGCCCCGGGAAAAAGACATCGGATATAGTTTAAAGGCCGGTAC
>PWFS01000056.1 GCA_003554145.1 Halobacteroidaceae bacterium
ATCGGTGAACTGGAGCCCCTCAAGGGACAGTTTTTACTGGAAATTAACCCCAATGTTGCTTTTGCCATAGTGGATCGGCTTTTTGGGGGGGGAGGCAGTTCCCAGGTCCAGGAAAGCCGGGTTTTTTCCGATATTGAAGGAATGGTACTTCGCCAGGTGATGCACTGGATGTTCCGAGAACTGCCCGAGGCCTGGCAGAATGTAATTTCTGATTTAAAGCCGGAATTAATCGAACTGGAATCCAACCCGCTTTTTACCCAGATTGTTCATCACAACGATATGATTATCCTGGTGACCTTTGAAGTGGTGGTCAACGAAGTAGAGGGCCTGATCAATTTCTGTCTGCCTCATCTGATGCTGGAACCGGTTGTGGGAAGGTTAACTGCCCAGCACTGGTTTTCCAGCATGCAGGAGAAAAAGGTTGAATTTCAGGATGGGATCAAAAAAAGGCTGTCCAGGACATTCCTGGATGTCTCCGCAAATTTCCCCTCCACTTCAATCAATGTCAAAGACCTGATGAACTTACAGGAAGGGGATGTCCTTTTGCTGGGGGCCCCGGTGGATGAAGACCTGATAATTAAAGTGGGTAATAAAACCAAGTTTACCGGCAAACCGGGACGGATAAAAGACCGGCTGGCGATCAGGATAACGGGTGACGCCGATAGCCCAAAGGAGGAAGATGAGGATGAGTAAGGAGATACTCTCGCAGGAAGAAATTGATTCCCTGCTCCAATCGGAGACCCGGGAAAAAAGCGAACTGTCCAGCGATGAAAAGGATGTTATAGGGGAAGTTGGGAATATTTCCATGGGCGCTGCCGCAACGGCCCTGCATAATATCCTGGATCGGCCGGTGCAGATAACAACTCCCCGGGTCAGTACCACCACCATGCAGCAGGTGATCGAGGAGCAGGAAAAGCCGGTAGTCCTGGTAGAAGTGGAATACCTTTCCGGGCTGGAAGGTGTCAGTCTGCTCCTGGTAAACGAGGAAGATGCGGCTGTTATTGCTGATTTAATGCTGGGTGGGGACGGCCAGGACCTGGATGTAGAAATTGGTGAAATGCAGTTGAGCGCCATGGGGGAAGCAATGAATCAGATGATTGGTTCTGCCTCTACTTCCATGTCTCAGATTTTTAACCGGGAAATTAACATTTCTCCACCTCGCACCGAATATATTACCCTGGAGGACAAGGTGGAAAGTTCCAGCAAATTTGCCTCGGACGAAGAGATTGTTCAGACCTCTTTTCGCATTTCCATTGGGGACCTGGTGGACAGCACGATTATGCAGCTGGCACCCCTGTCTTTCCTGAAAGAAATGGTGCAAAAGCTTGTGGCCGGTCAGCTGTCCCTGGTTGAAGGGGCGGGGCATCCCGAGGCAGAGAGCAGGCCTTCCGAGGAGTATGAAGAAGAACCACAGGTAAAATCCACTCCTTCTCCGCCTGAAGAGGAAGAACCGGTCCAGGAGCAGCGGAGTGCGGAGCGGTCTGAGACAGTTCAGGCCCAAAAGATGGATTTTGAACAGCTGGAACCGGACCCCAAATCCAGGGATGCCGGATCCATTGAAATATTAAAGGATATTCCCCTGCAGCTTACGGTTCGCCTGGGCAAGTCCCGGATGACAATTAAGGAAATCCTGGAACTGGGGAAGGGGTCCATTATTGAACTGGACCGTCTGGCTGGTGAGGATGTTGATCTCCTGGTAAATGGCAAACTGATTGCCAAAGGGGAGGTAGTGGTAATAGAAGAAAACTTTGCCTTCCGGATAAAGAAAATTATAAGTCCTATGGAAAGACTGGAAGATATAAAAACATAACAGGCATTACCCTGGGGGGGGACGATGATGAATGGCCTGACAAATGTCAGTTATGTCTGGGATCTGATCCGGGTGTTTCTGGCGCTGGGAGCAGTTATAATTATAATTCTTTTTGCCCATCGCTGGCTGGGAAAATTGATGATGGGAAAAAACTCAATAGCGGGACAGGGAGATCAGGACCTGGAGGTCCGCCAGAGGATTCCTCTGGGTGTAAAAAAGCAGCTGCTGGTTGCCAGTATTCGCGGTCAGTTAATTTTGCTTGCCGTAAATGAGCAGGATGTTCAGCTGATTAAAACTTTCCCCGAGAAAAAGGGGGAATCTTTTTCCCTGATGAAGGAGGGGGCTCCGGATGAAGAGTAGGCTTTTTTTTCCGGCCGCCTTTTGTTTTATTTTTATCCTGGCCGGGGCGGGTTTAGCTGGAGCCCAACCCCTGGAACTACCTCCTATAGAGATCTCCCTGGGAGAAGAAGGCGCCAGCAACTGGGCCCTGGGCCTGCAGTTGATTCTTCTCCTGACGGTTCTGTCACTGGCCCCGTCCATCGTAATCATGATGACCTCCTTTACCCGGATTATCGTGGTGCTGTCCCTGTTGAGAAATGCCCTGGCCACCCAGCGCATGCCTCCCAATCAGATCATTGTAGGCCTGGCCCTGTTTTTGACCCTTTTTATCATGACCCCGGTTTTTTCCCAGATCAATGAAGAGGCCTTCCAGCCCTACCTGGCAGAAGAAATTGGGGAGGAAGAAGCCCTGGAACTGGCCATGAGCCCCCTGCGGGAGTTCATGTTTGCCCAGGTTACCGAGCGGGATCTGGCCCTTTTTATCGAGATTTCCGGGGATGAACGTCCTTCCAGTGAAGAAGAGGTTTCCAATCTGGTCCTGATCCCCGCTTTTATTATCAGCGAGTTAAAAACCGCGTTTCAAATGGGTTTTCTGCTCTATATACCTTTTATTATCATTGATATGATAGTGGCCAGCACCCTGATGTCCATGGGGATGTTGATGCTACCGCCGGTTATGATCTCTCTACCCTTTAAAATCCTGTTATTTGTCCTGGTAGATGGTTGGTTTCTGGTTATTCGGTCCCTGGTGGCCACTTTTTAGGGGGGAAAAGCTGTGAGTTATGAACTGGTTGTTTTTCTGGGAAGAGAAGCCCTGCAGACAATTTTACTGGTAACCGCACCGGTTCTTGGCCTGGGCCTTTTAACCGGTCTACTGGTCAGTATTTTCCAGGCCACAACCCAGATCCAGGAGCAGACCCTGGCTTTTATCCCCAAAATAGTGGTGGTGCTGGTTTCCATAGTGGTTTTTGGCCCCTGGATTTTAAGAGTCCTGGTTGATTTTGTAGAAACATTATACATCAATATTCCTTATTACCTGGCGGGGTGATGGGTCGTGGAAGAACAATTTCTGACCCTGATTATGACTTTTGGTTTGATTATGACCAGAATTATTGGCTTTTTCCTGATAGTTCCCTTTTTTGGCAGTGTGCAGATTCCCGCCCGGGTTAAAGCAGGGCTGGCCCTGTTTCTGACCCTGCTGTTGCTGCCGGTAATCGAGGGCAGTCCGGCTCAACCACCGGTGCCTCTGGAATTTGCCCTGCTGATCATCAATGAAATGCTGGCGGGAGTTATACTGGGTTTTCTGGTTTTCATAACTTTTTCTGCGGTGCAGCTGGCCGGACAGTTTATCGATTTGAGGATGGGATTTGCCCTGGTCAATGTGCTTGACCCCCAGAGTGGGGAGCAAATTCCCCTGGCCGGACAGCTAAAAACCATACTGGCTACACTTTTTTTCCTCAGCCTGCAGGGACATCATTTTCTCCTGCGGGGCCTGGCCCGTAGTTTTGATGCCCTTGACCTGGGACAGGCATTTCCCGTCCTGATAAGCGGCGAATTTATAATGAGGGTAGCCGGAGATATGTTTTTAATCAGTTTTATGATTGCTCTACCGATAATTGCCTCTCTATTTATCAGCGATATTGTTTTTGGTTTTCTGGCCCGCACCATACCCCAGATCAACATGTTCAGTGTGGGTCTGCCCACAAAAATACTGGTGGGGATTCTGATCCTGTCCTTAACGGTTTCCACCTTTGGGAGATTCTTCCAGGATCTTTTTAATAGAATGTTCACCCAACTTAATACTCTTATCCAGGGGATTGGGGGGTAAGCCGTGGCCGAGCAAAGCCAGGAAAAAACAGAAAAGGCGACGCCGAGGCGAAGGAGAAAAGCCCGGGAAGAAGGACAGGTGGCCAAGAGTAGAGAACTTACCATGGCTTTTAGCCTGATGCTGCTTTTGATTTTCTTCCTGGGAACCGTGCCCCTGGCCCTGAACTATTTCCAGGAGTTCATGTATTACTCTTTTACTGCGGATATCACCATGGATTTAACTCCGGCAAACCTGCAGCGGCGGACCATGGAAACTGCCCAGGTGGCAGCATTAATTATCCTGCCGATGCTCCTTGCCGCAGCCATCTTTGGGCTATTGAGTGAATTTGCCCAGGTCGGATTTTTGTTTACCACCAAGGTCCTGAAACCGAAACCGGAGCGACTTAACCCCATAAAAGGGCTGCAGCGAATATTTTCCAAGCGGGCCGTGGTGGAGCTTTTGAAGGCAGCGATGAAAGCGTCAATGTTCATGGGAGTGGCCTTCGTGATTATGCAGGGCTTTATCCCGGTCCTGGTAGAACTTCCGGCCATGGCCATGACCGAAGCCCTGGCTGAAGTTGGTATGGTTGTTTTCCAGATTGGAATAATTATCGCCGTTCTCCATGTTATTATCGCAGTCATGGATTATGCCTATCAACGCTGGGAACACGAGAAAAACATTCGCATGACCAAAAAGGATG
>PWFS01000209.1 GCA_003554145.1 Halobacteroidaceae bacterium
GTAGACATATCCTTGCCCAGGATACTGGAAAAAGCAATCCAGGTCTTCATCCCATTTTCACCTCCTGCAGGCCGGTTGTATCCATTCCCGTAATTTTGATCAGAACATCCTCCAGGGTAGGGCGCAACAGTCGGGCCTCATAAACTGCACAGTCCAGGTCCGAAAAGCGGTCAATAAAGGGTTTGAGCCCCGTTGGTCGGGGGGTATGCACCCGCACCCGGTTCTGCGAAACCTCAATGCGGGCGGTCGGGAATTCTTTCTGCAGAAAATCCTGATCCAGAACCCGCTCATTGGCCAGAACAAATTCCAGGATATGCTCCTCCCGGGCCTGTTCCAGGAGGTTTTCTACCGTATCCAGGTGCCGGATGCGACCATCGACTATAAAAGCAACCCGGGAGCAGAGTCGTTCGGCCTCCTCAATATAATGGGTGGTGAGAAAAATGGTGCGACCCTGCCGGTGCAGATCCCCGATTAAGTTCCGGATCTGGCGAGCACTAACCACGTCAATCCCTGTGGTAGGTTCATCTAAAAAAAGGATCCGGGGCTCGTGAATTATTCCTGCAGCAATGGTTAATTTTCTTTTCATTCCTTTGGAGTAGGTGCGGAAAGACCGGTCCCCTGCTTCTTCCAGGCCAAACTGCTTTAAAAGCCTGCGGCCCCGCTTCAAACCCTGGGCCCTTGGAATCCCATATAAAGCGGCGCAAAAAGCCAGATTATCCAGGCCGCTGAGCTCATCATAGAGGTTGCTTTCATCGGGCACCACTCCAATTATGCTCTGCACTTTTTTCACCGCCTGCCGGCAGTCCACCCCAGCAATATAGACCTGGCCCCCGGTAATACGGGTCAGCCCGGTCAGCATATTGATAGTGGTTGTTTTTCCCGCGCCATTGGGCCCCAGGAATCCAAAGATTTCTCCTTCTTCTACCTCAAAATCAATTGCATCTACCGCCAGTAAGTCTCCAAATTTTTTGGTTAACCCCTGCACTTCAATAATGGCCACTGGGATCCCTCCCGCTTTTGTATAAGTAATTCCTTAATTACTTATTCGATGATAACATATTCCCCGGGCCCTGACAACCCCCTCAAAAAAAGAGGCCCCCGCAGGAGCCCTCTACCTTTGCTACTTTTCTTCCTCTATTGAAGAAATTATCAGTCTTTCCCGGGCCCGGGTAGCAGCAACATAACGCAGACAGTCTACCTGCCCCTCCCGGTCACGACAGTACCAGCGATCCTGTTTAATCTCCTCTTTATCCAGCCAGCGCCCGATCTTATTATAAAAGGGGATTATAACCACCTGGAATTCCAGGCCCTTGACCCCATGCATGGTGCTCAGGGCCACGCCCTCCCCGGGGCGGGGATACTCTTCTCCCCGAAGGATCTGATGGGAGATCTCCTCCATCTCCAGGACTCCTGCAATTTTTTCCAGGCCCGCAGGGGTAACAATGCAGATATTGTGGGCAGCAATTCCTTCCTCCCCGCACCTTTTTATTTCCTGGCAGATAAATATATACTGCTCCTTTTCCCGGGAAAATTGTTTTTCTACCGGTTGAGGGCCGGACATAAAACTTTTGAAACCCCGCAGGTGGGCATCTTCTGGTCGGGACAGCAAAAATTGCCGATCGGCAAATTCCCGGATCTCCCGGGTCAGACGATAATTTAAGTTCAGGTAATAGCTGCGGCCCACTACCGCAATCCCGGTTTCCCGTTTCCAGCTGGTAAGCCGAAATATGCGCTGATTCTGATCTGAAAGGATCATCAGATTATTTTCTTCACTGTCCACCAGCCCTTTTAAGGCCTGCAGTTTATTACTGGATAGGTCCTGGGCTTCATCAATGATCAGGGAAGCATACCGGGGCCTTATTCTCCCTTCTTCCAGGGCCTGCTGCAGGATAAGGGCCCGGTCTTCAAAATCAATCAGCCCCTCTTCTTTTTTACACCGCATAAACTCGGCGAAAACCGGCCACAACCTGCGGCGCTGGGAGGGCTGCAGGGGGCTGCCCTGGCCGGGGCGGGCCACTTCCAGGTACTGCTCCAGGTGGGAAATCCGGTTTTTTTGAATAACCTCCTCGTATTCGGTCTGGAAAAAGGTCAGGGGTTCGGAAGGGTCCATTTCCAGGTAAACCTTTTCCCAGATTTCCTGCAATCCCTCCAGGTCCACCCGGCCCTGTTCCAGCCCCTCCTGATTGAGGATGGTGTTAATGATCTGATCCGCTCCCCGCACCTGGATATTATTCTCTACTCCCTTCTGCCGGGCCAGTTCTTCTACCTTTTCCCGGATATAGCCGGCCAGTTTTTTGCTGAAGGTGCAGAATAAAATCTGATGCCCGTCCCGGGCCGGATAAACCTTATGGGCCAGGTGAACTGCCCGGTGAATTCCCACCACCGTTTTTCCCGTTCCCGGCCCTCCCTCAACCAGGACCGGACCCCGGTACTGCCCCCGGACCAGGCGATCCTGATGAGGATGCAAAAAGAGTTTCCACTTATCCTGATCCTCCAGAATTTCCTTGAATTCCTCCTGCCCCTGCAGTAGATAAAAACGGCGGCGAGAATCTTTGTGATCCAGGGACTCCAGTGCAGACCCCTGCTGTCCCGTTCCCGGATCATTGAGATCAGCATAAACCTGGGTCATATTGCGAGTCCCATAACAGAGATCTAACAGGGCCTCCTTTATTTCCTCAGGGTATGGAATAATAAAATCAAAAAACTGATCCTCATCAGCGATGGCCATTAAAAATTCCGCATGCTGGGCAGTCAAGCCCAGCTTTTCCAGATCTTTTTGTCGGAGACCCTGCTTCTGCAAAAGAGATGGCTGATCCGAACTCCGGCCCTTATTTTTTTGCCTCTGCTCTTCAACTTTCCTGCTTTCCAGTTCCGTATCCCGCAGATAGAGGGCATTGAAATTACTGTTGTCCAGGTACTTGTTATGGGCCCAGCGGTAGGCCTCATCATGACCATCAACGTGTAACAAAATCATGGTGTCTCCCTTTTGATACAGAATCAGCCGCAGATCCCGGCTGATGCGGGCACTGCGAAAATGGGGATCACAGTCCTCCCTCTCCAGCTTGTGGAAGTTAAAACCGGGATTAATATCTCCCGCAGCCAGTTTATTTACCTTCTGATAAACTATTTTCTGCTTCTGTTTGCTCAGATGATTATAGCTTTCTAAAAAGGTTTTGTTCAGGGCCACCTCCGGCATTATCTTCACCTCCGGAATATTTTTCCCTTTAATTAATTATTTCGCCTTTTTTCCGGGAAAACCTGCGGGGCTTTAAATTCATTCAAATAGGGGCTTGAATGACAGAGTGTTCTGGGTTATAATACAATCAAATGACCTTTTGAATGAGGTGAATTCATGGCTTCCAGCGACCGCTGTAAGGTGTTCTGTTATGATCCGGAAAAGGTAGAACGGGTTCAGAAAAAAATCAAAACCCCCCATATTCAGCAGATGGCGGGCATGTTTAAAGCCCTGGCCGATAACACCCGGGCCCGCATCGCCCTGGCCCTGCACCTGGAGGGTGAATTATGTGTCTGTGATGTAGCCAATATTATTGGCTCCAGCCCTGCAACCGCCTCTCATCATCTGCGCAGCCTGCACAAAATGGGGCTGGCCCGTTTTCGCCGAGAGGGCAAATTCGCCTTCTATTCCCTGGATGATGATCATATTCAGCAGTTAATCGCGATGGCCCATGCCCATAGCCTGGAGGAGGAGTTTCATGGATAGGAATACCCGGCACTATCAGGTTAAAGACCTGACCTGTACCTCCTGCGCAGAGCAGCTGGAACGGGAAATAGAAAAATTACCGGGGGTAAAAGAAGCCCGGGTGAATTTTTCCACCTCTACTCTTACCCTTTCCGGACAGGCCGGGCCTGGAGAATTAAAGCAGGCCGCTTCCGCGGCCGGGGTCCGGTTATCCCCCCGGGAAGAACAGCTTCATCCTGTTTCTCCCTGGAAAAACAGCTCTCTACTGCGCACCTTCGGGGCCGGCCTGCTCTTTTTGACCGGAGTTTTTTTGCAGTGGGTTCTGAGTTTTGAACCATTCTGGCCCCGCCTTTTTTTCGGGACAGCCATTGTTCTGGGAGGCTGGCCTCTCTTCCTCCAGGGCATCAAAAACCTTGCTGTCTTACGTTTTGATATGAAAACCCTGATGACCGTTGCTATTGGGGGCGCCCTGGCCATTGGCGAATGGGGCGAGGGGGCTCTCGTGGTTATACTGTTTGCCCTCAGCCAGGTCCTGGAAAATCATTCCCTGGAGCGGGCCCGCCGGTCAATCCGCGACCTGATGGACACCGCTCCGGCTGAGGCTGCCGTTTTCCGGGATGGTCAGGAGCAGCGCATTCCAGTTAATGAAGTAGTCCCCGGGGACCGGATCCGGGTTCGCCCCGGGGAGAAAATTCCCGTGGATGGAGTTATTCTCCGGGGTTCCTCCAGCATAAATCAGGCCCCCATTACCGGCGAATCCCGGCCTGTGGTCAGGGATCCTGGCGGAGAGGTATTTGCCGGGAGTATTAACGGCGAGGGACTCCTGCAGATCAGGGCCAGCCGGGAATATCAGGATTCCACCCTGGCCCGCATTATCCACCTGGTAGAAGAGGCCCAGGCCGAAAAAGCACCGGCTCAATCGTTCGTGGACCGCTTCGCCCGCTA
>PWFS01000180.1 GCA_003554145.1 Halobacteroidaceae bacterium
ACCAGAAATAACTGCTGCAGGAGCGGAATAAAGTATTTGAAAAAGTTTTCCATATAAGTTCACTCCCCGAATAATAAATAAAGCACCGGCCTGGAACAGGATTCTGGCTTTTTAAACTCTTTTTTTACCGCCCGCATAATTGCAGTGCGGACAATAATTTGACAGCCTCCCCCTTTATTATCCTCCAGCTGAACAGAGGAGAGGGTCAGAGCATAAATCTGCTTTTCAAAAAAGGGGCCTGAGTCCCCGGGCAGGTCCTTAATCTTATGGTTTTACCTTGCCCCTGATTTTTTTGCCGGACAAAAGGTGATATAATAAAGGGGCCTGTATGGCCGAGCCTTTCCCAACTGACAGCCTGCCTTCTACTCCCGCCCCTTTTTGCTGAACCTGCCTGCTCCCCCTTCTCAGATGTCCCGCACTACGAAAATTAAACCCAGGATAATAATAACTATAATCAGCAGGAGTGGAGCATAAAGGCCCGGGGAAAAAAGAAGGCAACCCGATTTTCTCCGGGCTATTTCTTCCAGGGTTTCTGGCTTTTCCTCCTGCCAGAAGATTATTTTTTTGCAGTGGGGGCAATTTTCGACCCCCACCTCCAATTCTTCCTGACAATCAGGACATTTTCCGGTCATTATGCCTGCCTCCCCGGGTGAAATAGTTACTATGGATTTATTCTTTAAATTTGCTCAATAACCTGCCCTGTTTTAAATTTGTTGTAGGATTTTAGCAGATAATCAAGAATTGTGGTTAATAGACCTAGAAATGGAGGTGCTGGTTTTGGCTTCAAATATTCCTGCAGTGGGACTGGATATGGGTATTTTTGCGGTAAAAGGGGTTCTAAAATATAACGGCGAAATTAAAATGATTTCTTACCCCAATTCCGGCAGCCCACTCCAGGCAGCCCGAAAATGCCTGGACAGTCTTTTAAAAGATCTGGATTCCAGTGAAATTTGCCTGGGATTAACCGGGAGTAATTCCCGTCTTCTGGCCCGGGAAACCGGGATTGACCAGGTTTTAGAGGTAGAAGCCCTGCAGCTGGGCCTCAAACAAATTAACTCTGATGTGGATGCAGTTTTATCCCTGGGCCATGAAAATATGTACTACCTGGAGCTGGGTCCAGAGGGCAATGTTGAATTCTTCAACCGCAACGGTCAGTGTGCCGCTGGCAGCGGCTCCTTCTGGTACCAGCAGGCCACCCGCATGGGCTACAATGATAAAGAACTGGCGGAAATTGCCCTGCAGTCCGAGGACCCGGTTAAAATTTCCGGCCGCTGTGCCGTTTTTGCCAAGTCGGATATGACCCATGCCATTAATGAGGGGGCCTCCCAGGCCTCTGTTTCTGCAGGAATGGCCCGGGCCCTGGTTGACCTGGTAATAACCAATGTGGCCCAGAACCGGATGAATTCCAATGGAACCCTGGCCGTTATTGGCGGGGTAGCCAACAATAAGGCGGTCATGAGGCACCTGGACAAATACTGCCAGGAGAACGAAACCCGGGTGCTGGTCCCGGAAAGGCATGAATTTGTCAATGCCCTGGGGGCCCTGGGGCGGGCCCGGCCAATTTTCCGCTCCAGTCTGCAGATTGAGGAAATTTTAAATCGAACCTACACTCCAGCTCGCCCCCTGCCGGCCCTGGATCCGGATCGGGTCCGGTACATGGAGGGCCAGTCGGAAAACCCTGCTGATTTTAACCTGGAATGTGTTTACCTGGGGGTAGACTGCGGGTCTGTTTCCACCAAGTGTTCCCTCCTGGATGCCGATGGCCGCATTATTGGTGGAGTTTATCTCCCTACCTCGGGTCGACCGGCCTTACAGGTGTTGGAATTAATGAAAAAAGTCCGGGAACAATACGGAGAGATAATTCAGGGGGCCCCAATCCGGGCCTGCACCACCGGTTCAGGCCGCTTTTTATCCCAGAAAATACTTAATGCTGAATATGCAGTTGATGAAATTACCTGCCAGGCGGAAGGAGTCAAATACAATTATGGGCCCGAGGAAGATCTGGCCATAATTGAAATTGGCGGAGAGGACTCCAAGTTTCTGCAGTTAAAAAACGGGATCCTTTTTGATTATAATATGAATCCGGTTTGTGCCGCAGGAACGGGAACTTTCCTGGAAAATCTGGCTGAGCTCCTGGGAGTAGACATCAAAGACGAATTCTCTGATAAGGCCTTCGCTGCAGACTTCGGAATTGACCTGGGGGATACCTGCACCCTTTTATCCCAGTCAGCCCTGGTTTCTGCTGCCTCCCAGGGATTATCCCTTTCTTCTCAACTGGCCAGCCTGGCCTATTCCTCCGCCCGCAATTACTTGAATAAGACCGGGGAAAATCGAACCCTGGAAGGACGGGTTGTTTTCACTGGTGCCACTGCCAAAAATCAGGCTCTGGCTGCCGCTTTTGCCGCAGAAACGGGGAAAACAATTTATGTGCCGCCCCAGCCCGAATTAAGCGGAGCCCTGGGCAGCGCCCTGATGGCCCGATTTTTTACTCAAAAAGGGGATCCCACCCGGTTTAATTTCCGCAGCCTGGATCAACTGAATTCCTTCGAGGTCAGCCAGAAAAAGTGCACCGCCACCTGCGAGCACGAACACAACTGTACCCTGGATATAATAAAATTTGCTGATGGTTCCAGTTTTGTCTATGGGGATCGCTGCGGCCGTTTTTCCGACCTGGAAAAAACCCTGATGGGGGTAGAACTCCCTGATTATACCACGAAGCGCAGCGAAATCTTTGAAGAAGCAGCGGGGCCCAGCCGGGAGGAAGGGCCTACCGTAGGCCTGGCCCTGGCCGGTCTTAACTATGATCTCTACCCGTTTTTTGCCGCCTTTTTCCGGGAACTGGGAGCCCGCACCGTCCTGTCCTCCCCCAGCAATCAAAAAACCCTGGAACAGGGTAAAAAAGCCCTGAATTCTGACATGTGCTATCCCATGGAAATAATTGTGGGCCATTATCAAGAACTGGCCCAACTGAACCTGGACTATATTTTTGTCCCCGAGCCGGTAGACATGGAGGGTTTACCCTGGTTCCCCGACTGGCCCCGGGGCTTTACCTGTTCCCTGCTCCAGACTCTGGACGGGGTGGTGGCCCGATCGATTAACCTCAGACCAGAAGAACACCTCTATGCCCAGCTTAATTTCCGGAAAGGAAAGCAGCGGATCAGAAAGCAACTGGAGCCCACAGCCCGCAAAATCCTGGGGGCCAATTTTTCCCGGGCCCGCCTGCAACAGGCCCTGGATCAGGCCTATGCTGCCCGGGAACAGTACTCCCAAAAAATGGAAGAGGATGCGGCCCGCATTTTTTCCGAACTCCCCTCTTATTCAGAGGAAGTAACGGCTGTCTTTCTGGGCCGTTCCTATACCCTTTATGATGATTTTGTGGCTAAAGGGTCTCTGGATTTTGCGCGCCAGAGGGGATTACTACCTTTAACCCATGATATTTTCTTCGAATTTTTCCGGGGTTTTTATGAAGGACGTATTTCCTCTTCCCTGCTGGAACCCTACCGGAAAGAATTAATAGCCTACATGGGCGAGGTATCAAAAAAGGTGGAAAACATTTATCCCTATCAGATCCAGAAAATGCTTACCGCAGCTATAATGGCCCGATTTTTAAATGAAAAGGCAGATGAAACCGGGCTGCCGGTTTTCAATGTTGTTTTTCAGGATCCCTTTAAATGCGGCCCTAACGCCATGCTCCGCCATTTCCTGGGGAATATAACTGGATTTTTACGGCTAACCCTGGACGAACACACTGCCCCGGCCGGCCTGATCACCAGGCTGGAGGCCTTCAAAAATACCTGCCGGGCGCGCCGGGACAATGTCCTTCCTCCTTTACAGGCCGCAACCACCCACCCGGTTAACAGCCAGGACTGGGAAAGCATCTATATACCAGAGCCCACCCATCATGCTCGCGTTTTCCAGGCTCTATTCCGCAAACACGGGGTCCAGGCCCATATTCTACCCCGCAGCACCGATCGGGATTTAACCCTGGCTAAAAAATATGTTAACGGCGAAGAATGCCTGCCCTTCATCCAGAATGTGCAGGATTTCCTGGAATTCAACCGGGATAATCCCCAGGTCGGGGAAAATTCCAATAATGTTTTTTTCCAGGGCTGGGCCTGCGGTCCCTGCCGCTATGGAATGTATGCTCCGGCCCAGTCTTTAATTCTCAATAAAGCTGGTTACGGGGAAAAGAGAATCTGTTCTTTGAAGGTCGACGAGGTTTTTCGCCGCTTTGGCCTGGGCTTTGTTCTTGGGGCCTTTGACGGCATGCTGGCCATGGACATTCTGTATAAGATGCTTTTTGCCACCAGGCCTTATGAAAAGAAATCGGGTCGGGCTGATAACCTCTTTGCTGAATATTCGCAGAAACTGCTGGACCTGCTCCAGAATAATTCCTGGAGCACCCTGCGAATAGTGCAGGGAGCCCTGCTCCGGGATATTGAAAAGCTAATTATGGAGGCTGCAGCCCACTTTGAGAGCGCCCGGGAGGTAGAAAGTAAGAGGCCTCAGATTGTCCTGGCCGGTGAATTCTATGTCCGCCTCGATGATCGCTGTAATCAGGATATCGCCCGCAAAATTGAAAAAGCCGGAGGCGAAGTATTGATATCCCCGGCAGTCGAAAT
>PWFS01000073.1 GCA_003554145.1 Halobacteroidaceae bacterium
CTCTTCGCAGAAAAAAACAGCTGGGAAAATATACCTTTTTATAACGAGGGCCGGATGCTATTTCATAATTTTTTAAGGGTTGACATTCAGTTATTTTTTTTATGCAACGTTAGTGGTTCCTGGTAGAATGTCAGAATTTCTGCCATTTTTTTTCTAAGGAGATAAATAAATGCAATGAGGGTTGGTTGGCTCCAGAACTTCCTTCTATCTTTTTAGAAGTCCGGATCAACTTTTTGATTTTTACTTAAAATCATCTTTATTTTAGAACTTTCCCAGCTACCACAACATCCAGCGGGTCTCGAATGTTTAATGTGTGCGCTTTTTTGTGTTTAATGGTTAAGCATGAGACCCTATTATGTTTCCTTTTAAAGGTATTTTGGCCGGAAATCGAGAATAAACTGAAAAGCTTGGTAAATAGTTCCGAAAAAGATTATATAAAGGAAAACAAAAGACGCGGAAAGGTGAGCAACATGTTTTTTAAAAAGAGAGATCGCTCCCTAAAAGAAGAGGTAATCTATCTGGGACTGATTTTTTCAGTTATTATTCTGGTGGTCTTTGGAGTTCTCTTTTCAGCCAGGATTTTTCAACTCAGTACTGAAAAGGCGGAAAGGTCTCTCATGGATAATAATCTGCGACTGAAAACATTTGTCCAGGGATATTTTAATGAAATAATGAATACAGTGGAAGCCCTTGCCAGCAACCAGGATATTCGGAATGCTCTAACTGCTGAGCAGGAAACTATTAACCGGGTACTGGCAATTTATGATCACTTTTATCAAAATAATGATCATATTGCTTATATTTATTCAGGTTACGAGAATGGAATGCTGGTTATTAATGATTATACTCCCCCCGAAGGATTTGATGCCACTGAAAGGCCCTGGTATTCTGCTGCCCTGGAACAAAAACCTTATATTTCAACAGGCCTGCCCTATCGAGAGATTAATACCGGAGAATGGCTTGTTTCCCAGTCCAAGGTCCTTATTGATGATGAGGGTAATCCCGCGGGAGTGATTGCCATTGATTGCTGTATTGATAGCATAATCAATCTGATGGGCGAAAATCACATATTTGATTCCCAGCGAAGTTATATAATTGACGGGCAGGGGAGCATAATTGTCCATCCAGAAGAAGAATTAATTGGAGAAGATATTTCGGCCATCACTAAAGGTTTTTCAGGAGAACAGGGTAAAATAGAATACACATTTGATGATCAGGGCATCTGGGCCTTTGCCCACACTATCGAAAATCCCGACTGGACCATTCTTACTGCGGTAAATCGGGGCGAGATACTGCAGCCAATTATAATGCAAATATCATTTTATGCCCTGATTATTTTAATCTTATCCCTGCTCCTGGGAGGGTTGCTGGGGAAAATATTTGGGCAGAGGTTTGCTGACCCCCTTTCGTTATTGGGAGGGAAAATTGCAGCTATCACTGAAGGTAAACCGATAAGGGAGTCTTCTTACAGGCATTCAAATGCTGAAATTGCAGAGATGGCCAGAAACATTGAGCAACTTACAGAAGAATCCATAAAAAGAAGGGAAAATGAGTTGAGAACCATCATTGAATCAACCCAGGAAGGTATTCTGGTGGTCAACACTAATCAGGAAGTTATTTATATCAACTCAGCCTTCAAGGAGATGTGGGGGCTGTCAAATGAAATTCTGGATACCGGTGATAGTAATAATATAATTAGTTCTATTAGCCATCAGTTGGATGAACCCCGGGCCTTTATGGAAAAAGCTCAGGAGTTAAATGATTCCGCCAGGGAAGGCAGTGAAACCATTATTCTTAAAGATGGAAGAATCTTTGAAAGATACACCTGCCCGCTCTTTAATCAGGAGCAGGTTGTGGGCCGGCTGTGGAGCTTCCGTAATGTAACTGATTACAAAGAAATTGAAAATCAACTTCGGGAGAGCCAGGCCTATACCAGGTCTATTCTGGGCATCATTCCCGATATTATTATCCTTTATAACCGGGAAGGGGAATATCTGGATATTTTATCTTCCAGTGAGGATAAACTTTTTTTACCCAAAGAAAATCTGAAGGGTAAAAAACTAATTGATGCTCTTCCCCCCAGGGAGGGCAAAATCCTTACAGATCATATTCAAAAGACCCTGACTTCAGGAGAAATGCAGACCATTGAATACTCCCTGCCCACTCCAGCCGGGAAGCGGTGGTTTGAAGCCCGCTCAGTTCCTTTTAAGGAAGATGAAGTGGTCTCTCTGAAGATTGATATCACCGATCAAAAGGAGACAAAGGATAAACTGCATCAGATGGCCATTACTGATGTCCTGACCGGCCTCTACAATCGCAGGCATTTTATGGAGACCGCCCGAAAAGAGATAGAACGAGCAGAACGTTATGGCCATTCCCTCTCAGCCATGATTCTGGATATAGATCGTTTTAAAAAAATCAATGATTCTTATGGCCATGCCGCGGGAGATAAAGTCCTAAAGGAGCTGGCCTCCCTTATAGTGGAGAATGTTCGCAAAGTTGATCTGGTGGGAAGGATGGGGGGAGAAGAGTTTGGTATCCTCCTGCCGGATACGGATCTTAAGAAGGCAATAATGATGGCTGAAAGGCTGAGAAAAAACATCGAAAGCAGTAGTTTTAACTATGGGGATCAAGAGCTAGCCGTTACTGTCAGTATTGGGCTAACAACCCATAAGCGAGGGGGAATGAATATAGATGAACTATTAAAAATTGCAGATAAGGCCCTTTATGAGGCCAAGGCCAAAGGGAGAAACCGGGTCGTTCACAAAGAAGGTTATTGAGGTTCAGCGCCCGGAAAAAACTTAAGCATCACCCCCAGAATTAAAGGAGAAACATTTTTAATCCTTCTCCTGTTGCAGTCCCGACATGGAAACCTGATATAGGAATTGCCGGAGCTTTAATTTGAAAGGGGTTTTATCATCCTTCCTGGAGAAATTTTAAAAAAAGCAGGTTTTGTTTTTATTTTATGGATGCAAAAAAAGTGCTTCTAATGGCAATAGTCAGGATATCCTGAGCTGACAGCTGTCGTTTCCGGGAAAAAGTGAATTGCGGCAGTTTGAAACTATGGTGATGGCTGAGAGAATTGCAGGTTATGAACTGGGATCAAAAAACTCCCGCAAGATGAATGGAAAAAGAATTGAGGAAAGGAGAATAATTGTGCAGGAAAAATTTAAGCATGTTTACCGGTTTAAGGTTACTCTGAACTACATAAAACCTGCTATATGGAGAAGTATAGAGGTTCCGGAAAACTATAGTTTCTGGGATCTGCATGTTGCTATTCAGGATGCTATGGGTTGGTTGGATTATCATCTACATCAATTTTTAATCAAGGAACCCCGTACAGGCCGAGAATTGATTATTGGTATTCCCCTGGAAACAATGTTCGGGGATGACCTGCAAATCATTCCCGGTTGGAAAGAGGATATTGCCAACTTTTTTAACATGGGAAATCGCAGGGCTTTGTATGAATATGATTTTGGAGATGGTTGGGAACACCGGGTTTTGTTGCAGGAAATAAAACCCGCAGAAAAAGATCAGGAGTATCCAAGATGTGTCAGTGGGAAAAGGGCCTGCCCTCCAGAAGATTGTGGGGGCCCGGGCGGGTATCAGAATTTAATTGAAACTATTGGTGACCCTGAGGATCCTGATTATGAAGATATTAAAATGTGGTTAGGCGAGGACTATGACCCCGATTATTTTGACCCAGAGGATGTTATTTTTGACAATCCCCAGGAACGACTGCGGAGGGTTTTGGAAAACTTATGAGATGGGAAATTAAGATGATTGCTGAGGAGAAAAAATTGGCTCCAGATTTATCAAAAATCACTCGGGGTTTTTTTATATAGTCTTTTTTACTTTTCCTATAGGGGCGGCCCCGGGAGTTCTACCTTTATTGACTGTTAAAAAGGTGCGATGATTGAGGTAAAGAACTGGCAGAAAGAATTTTTCAGGGAGGAGGATTCTCCATTTTTGGTTGAACAAATAAGAATATATCTTCCAATCTGCCCTTTACTTTATTATTTATTACTTTGCGCCTGAATTATACAACTAAGACATGATGATAATATAATAAGAATACTGATTATACCTATAGTTCTCATATAATCAGGCCTAACTGGAATTAATAATGATTATATTGAAAAATTTTTTTATTAATTTTCAAAAACTACTAATCCATCTCCCGCCTTCCCTTGGCTTAGAGGAGGGAGAGTTTTTGGTGATTTGGTTAAAACAACAGGAGTAAAACTTGAATTTCCCCAGTGAGAAATTATTCTGGAAGAATTTATATTTTCATATAAAAGGCCTAAGGCTCCCATGTGGCGAAATAAGAAGTGTGCATTTTTTTAAATTTTATCAGGACAGGAGGAGAAACAATGGGTTCCAGGGGCAAAATGTTATTATTTTTAATTTTTCTTCTGATGGCTTTTTTGCTAATGGGTTGTGGGTCTGATGTGACCAACCCCGAAGAGGTAGTTTCTGATTTCTGGGAAAAGTACCAGGCAGGAGATTATGATGAGTTGGATGCTTTTTTTGCAGAAGGTGTTGATTCAGAGAGAATCC
>PWFS01000064.1 GCA_003554145.1 Halobacteroidaceae bacterium
ACCCCGGGGGAGGTGGCTGGAGTGGACTTTATTGGAATAGATGGCTGCCCGGCGGGCTGGGTTTATGTGGGCCGGGGCCAGCAGGTAGAAGGAGGGGTGGTGTCCACCCTGGAAGAAATTCGGGGGGAACTGGAAGAGGCCAGGGTGGTTTTAATCGATATGCCCATTGGCTTTCCCGATCCCGAACAGCCGGTGCGGCAGTGTGATCGCCTGGCCCGGCGGGTTCTGGGCTCGAAAAGGAGCTCGGTTTTTCCCGTCCCTGCCCGGGAGGTCCTTAAGGCATCATCTTATGACCGGGCCCGGCAGATAAATAAAGAACTGCTGGGGAGGAGTCTGAGCAGGCAGAGCTGGAATATTGTTCCCCGCCTGGCCGAACTGGATGAATTTATGCAGAGATGGAATGAAAAAATAAATATTCGAGAATCCCACCCCGAAATTTTATTCTGGAATTTAAATGGGAAAAAGCCCCTGAAGCCAGGGAAAAAAAGCCGGGTAGGCCGGGAACTTCGCCGGGATTTAATCCTGCAGACCTGGCCCGAGGCGGAAAAAATTGAACAAAAACTGCTGGTTAATTATCTCCGCAGGGCGCTGGCCCGGGATGATATTTATGATGCCCTGATTCTGGTCCTGTCGGCATACCTGGGGCAAAATGGCTTTCATTCCCTGCCTCCCCTTCCGGATTTTGATCAATCCGGACTGCGCCGGGAAATAGTGTGGCCGGTGAATAATGGCTGAAAAACTTTCCCCCGGCAGCCTGCTGAAAGGAAAAAGGGAAATCAAAATCAGCCTCGAATTATAATGTAGGGAAAAAAACGGGGAGGGGGTTAAATTGAACCGGAAAAAACTATTCCTGGTTCTGGCAATGGTGGTGATTGCGGTTATGATAACCTGGTTTGAAATGGGAGCCTGGTTTGATGAGACAACCCTGGAAAATCATTACACCCAGGAAGCCCGGTTTTATGAGACCCTGGAAGATGACCGGGTGGCCTGTGGAATATGTTTTCGCCAGTGCGTTATTCCCCCGGGGGAAAAAGGTTTTTGCCGGGCCCGAATTAATGTGGATGGGGTCCTTTACAGCCAGGTTTATCGCCTTCCTTCAGCTCTGCAGCGGGATCCCATTGAAAAAGAGCCCATGTTTCACGTGGATCCCGGTTCCAGTATTTACTGTATTGGAACTGCGGGCTGTAACTTCCGGTGTCGGCACTGCCATAACTGGCATCTTTCCCAACGCAGTATAGAAGAAGTGGGCTCTTTTTATGAGCGGAGTCCTGAAGACCTGGTCCGAGAAGCAAAGGATAGAGGCATGCCGGCCATATCCTTCACCTATAATGAGCCCACTGTTCTTTACGAGTACCTGTATGACACTGCTCGCCTGGCCCAGGAAGAGGGCATCCGTTTCATTTTCCACACCAATGGATCCATGCGTCCTGAGCCCCTGCGGGAACTTCTCCCCTACGTGGATGCGGTAACCGTTGATCTCAAGGGCTTTACCGAAGAATTCTATCAGGATATATCCCAGGCCAGTCTGGAACCAGTTCTGGAGACCCTGGAAATCATTAAGGAGAAAGGCGTCTGGCTGGAGATTGTTAACCTGATTATCCCCGGTTATAATGATGAGCCGGAGGAAATCCGGGCCATGTGCCAGTGGATAAGGGAAAAACTGGGACCGAAGACTCCCCTCCACTTTACTCGTTTCAGCCCCTCGTACCGCCTCACCGGGGTTCAGCCCACTCCTCTGGAAACCCTGGAAATGGCCCATGGTATCGCTGGAGAAGAAGGCCTGGAATACGTATATATAGGAAATGTTCCCGGCCATCATCACAATTCCACTTTTTGCCCCCAATGCGGGGAAACTGTGATCCAGCGCTTCCATTTTTCTGTTTACGAAATAAACCTGGAGGAGGGTAACTGCGGGAGTTGCGGCCATGAAATCCCGGGGATCTGGCCATGAGAAATATTGGTTTTCCCAGCCTGGTGGCTTTAACCCTCCTGGTGGGAGCGGGAGGCATGGTCGGCCAGCTGGTTCTTTTACGGGAGCTTTTGGTAGTATTTTATGGCAATGAGCTGACCATGGGCCTTATTCTGTCCAGCTGGTTAATTGCTGAAGCGGCAGGGGCCTTACTCGGGGGCCGAAAATTCCTGGTCAACCGGGCTCTCCCTGCCTATCTGTATCTGCTTCTCCTGTACGGTGTATTGCTGCCTCCGGCAATTTTTTTCAGCCGGACCCTGGCCGGAATCATTTTTGCTCCCCTGTGGGGAGAAGCGCTAGGCCTGGGGCCGGTTTTTATTATTTCAATGCTGGTGGTGGGGCCGATTAGCCTGGTTCACGGGGCCCTCTTCCCCCTGGCTACCCGACTCTGTTCCCGGGAAGCCCCCATCGGTAGAATATATATCTATGAGACCCTGGGCACCATGGTTGGAGCCCTTTTCTTTTCCCTCTATGCAGCAGGGCAGATGGATTCTATGGACCTAGCCCTGGCCATTACCCTGATCCACCTGGGAGCAGGGAGCTTCCTTCTCCGGGTGGGTTTCTCCAGCCGCAGGGCTCTAACTCTCCTCATTACCCTCACCTTTTTTCTGGGCCTCATATTTTTCCCCTTATCCAGTTACCTGGAGGAAGCCTCCCTGGATATATACTGGCGGGATCAGGAAAGAAAATATGCAGGTCATACTCCTTTTGGCAATATTGTTCTCCTGTCCCGCCAGGAACAGCTAACCTATTATTATGACGGCCGCCCGCTGATAACGGTTCCGGCACCGGATCTGGCTCCTATCCAGGAATTTGTCCACCTGGTTGGCGCTGCCCATCCCCGGCCGGAGGAGGTGCTTTTTTTGGGTGGAGGCCTGGGGGGAACTATTGCCGAGACCCTACGACATCCGGTTGAACGGGGGGTTTATGTAGAACTGGACCCCGGCCTGATTGAACTGGCCCGGCGTTTTCCCACTCCCATTACCCGCCAGGAACTGGAAGATCCCCGGCTGGAGATAGAAACAGCAGATGCCCGCTATTACCTTTCCCGAACCGATTCCGAGTTTGATGTAATTCTCCTGGGGCGGGTCAGCCCCGATACCCTGCAGACCAACCGCCTTTTTACCGGGGAATTTTTTGCCCTGGCCCGGGCCTGTCTGCGGGAAGGAGGGGTGCTGGCTTTTGTGGTTCCCGGTTCTGCCACCTACATGGGTCCAGAAATGGCGAATTTAAATGCCAGCCTTTATAATACCCTGCAGGAAGTTTTTCCCCATACCGTGGGTATTCCAGGTGATCAGAATATTTACCTTGCTTCTGATCAGCCCCTGCATATTTCCCCCGAAGTTCTGGCGGGGCGTCTCCAGGAGCGGGAACTTTACGGGGAACTGTGGTCGGAGCCATACTTTGAATATCGTCTGGATGAAGAACGGCTGCAGTGGCTGGAAAAAAACCTGGCTCCCCGGGAGGTCAGGAGTAATTACGATTTCAATCCTGCAGGCTTTTATCATGCACTATCCTTCTGGGGGCGGGCCTTTTCCCCGGCTTCATCTACAGTCCTGGACTTTTTTTCCCGCTGGGAACCCTGGCATTACCTGGTTCTCCTGGCAGGTATTCTGGGACTGGGGCGCCTCTTTTTTTCTGCCCGGGCTACTCTGATTTATGCGGTAAGCAGTAGCGGAGGTATTGCCATGGGGCTCGATCTCCTGGTGCTTTTTGTTTTTCAATGCCTGTATGGTTATATCTATCAGATGGCCGGACTCCTGATGGCTACCTTCATGCTGGGTATGTTCCTGGGGGGGCGCCTGGCGGTTAATCGTCAGGAGAAAGTCCGCAGGACCTTTTTAAGTCTGGAAATAACTATAATATTATCCCTGGGTCTATTTTACGGCCTGGCCCGGCTTCTGCAGTGGGGTACCGGCATATTTCCCCCGATCCTGACCCTGATTCTTTTGCTATTATTTGCCCTGGCCGGAGGAGGTTTTCTGGGGGCCCAGTTTCCCCTGGCTGCTGTTCTCCACCCCCGGGGTGAAAAAGGTCGGGTTGCGGGGCTAATATATGGGGCGGACCTCCTGGGGGGTTATGTGGGAGGGCTGGCTGTTGCCTTTGTCCTTTTTCCGTTGTTGGGATTGGGGGGCACCCTGTTGTTTTTAGCCGGGCTCAAGGTAGTAAGCCTGGTACTGCTTGTAAGCAGGGGAAGGAGGCTTGCTGATGATTGAATTTATGCAGCTGGATATTCCCGGCTGGCTGGTAGTGGGTCTGGCTACCGGTTTCGGGCCCTGTATGGGGCATCAGTTTCTGATCGTGCTGCCGTACCTGGCAGTAAGCAGGGGTGGAACCCGGGCGGGGCTGAAGGAAGTTATCGGTTTTTCCCTGGCCCGGATCAGCACCTATGGACTGCTGGGACTGGGTAGCGGAGCTCTGGGACAGGTATTTACCGACAGAATAACCGATGCCCGGGTTATTTCCGGAGCCCAGGGCTTCCTCGGCCTCTTATTACTGGGTCTGGCCATTATATTTCTCCTCTGGAAAGAAAACCCTCTCTGC
>PWFS01000028.1 GCA_003554145.1 Halobacteroidaceae bacterium
CATTTCCCCGTTATCCACCGGGGCAAAAAAAGCACCCAGGACCAGGTAAAATAGGATGGCCAGCAAAAAAACAGGGATAAAAGTATTTTTCATATGCCCAATTAAATCTCGATACTGAACCCCGGTCACCTGCATTTTCAGATTAACCAGGGCGGAAAGAGGGGAAACCTTGTCAGCCACAAAGGCCCCGGCTACCAGCATTCCCAGAATTACCCCCGGTGGTATGTTCAGGCCCTGCCCGATGCCCAGGATGGCCAGCCCCAGAGTCCCAATGGTTCCCACCGCACTACCCATGAAAACGGATATTACTGCGGTGAACAGAAAAGCAATAAAAAGAAAATGCCCTCCATCCAGATAGGAAAAGCCAAAATAAATCATGGCCGGGACCGCACCTGAAGCCATCCACATCGCCACATTGGCCCCGATCAGGAGAATAAACAGGTATAGGCCTGAAAAGCCCCGGAGACCCTGGAACATCATCTGAACCGCTTCCTGCAGGGGCAGGCCCTGAAGACCAAGCAGAAAAGTGCTGAGCATCATTCCCAGTCCCAAAGGGTACAGCAGAGAAAGATTGAGAAAAAGGCTGAGGATTATGGCCAGCAGGACAGAAATTACAATAATTAAACCTGTGCTTTTTCTTTCCTGGATCAACTGCCCTGCCCCCTTTCCAAAAAACCACAGGGAAAATGTTCCCCGTGGTTTCCACTCCATATTATGGCGCGCGCAGGAGGATGCAAGCCCCCTGCCTTCTGATCCGCAGTCAGATTTCAACTGTTTAGGGGAAGTTTTGGGTAATATGAAACAGTTACTCTAACCATGAACACCATTATTTTTGAAGTTTGATTATGGATTTGCTTGTGCCTTGATTCTATGGTTGTTGGGATAAACTGGAACCCACCCGGCAAACCAAAAACCCCATAAATCATTCATAAAAGCTCCATAAAATCATAACAATGAAAGTTACTCCTGTCAATGGCAGGATTATAATAAGTAAGGTATTATTCCTTCCTCAACCGGAAAATTCCCTTTTTACAATCGGTTATTCCTTCACTTGAATGTGAACCCGGGTTTCCCTTTGTTTTCCTCAACCATCAAGAATATTTTTTCACCTTATTCCTGGCTTATAATTAATATTTTTCCCTGCAATGCCGGTAGGTTAATTTTATTTTCATTTCAAAATAGCGTGTCAAAAAAAGCTGGAGAAAACCCGCCTACTTCATTGGTCTTTTTATGATCCTATAGCCGTAACACAATCCCTGAGATTGTCTGTACCAAGCCCCATCGAAGGGTGAATAAAAGTTATGGGCAGGTTAATTTTTTTTCTTGAGTTATTTAACCCCTCAGCCTTAAGGGTTGCGGTCTTTTTTGGGGAAAAGTGCTGGGTTTTTCCTGCCGGACATGTTATAATACTTTGTCAAGCTTGATTTCTGAAGAAGGTGATTTTATGGCGAATTTAAAACTAAGAAATATTGCCCTGATCGCTCATATTGACCACGGAAAAACTACCCTGGTTGACTGCCTGCTTCGCCAGGGAGGCATTTTCAGGCCCCGGCAGGAGGTAGCCGACCGGATTTTAGATTCACAGGATCTGGAACGAGAGCGCGGAATAACCATCCTTTCCAAAAATACCGCAATCAACTATCAGGACCTGAAAATTAATATTGTGGATACCCCCGGGCATACCGATTTTGGGGGTGAGGTGGAGAGGGTTCTGGAAATGGTTGATGGAGCTCTGCTCCTGGTCGATGCCTTTGAAGGCCCGATGGCCCAGACCAAATTTGTCCTGAAAAAAGCCCTGGAAAAAAACTTGCGCATTATTGTGGTAATTAATAAAATTGACCGCCCTGATGCCCGTCCCCATGAGGTTATGGAGGAAATTTTTGACCTTTTTGTTGAACTAAACGCCACCGAATGGCAGCTGGACTTCCCCCTGATCTATACTGATGCCCGCCGGGGAACCGCCTCTTTAGAGCCAGACAGACAGGGAGAAGACCTCAAACCCCTTCTGGATCTAATTGCCCGGGAAATCCCCTCGCCAGAAAAAAATAGCAATGGAATTCTCCAGCTCCAGATAAACACCCTTGATTATAGCGAACATTTAGGCCGGATTGGCATCGGTCGAATCCGCAGCGGAACAATCAAAGAAGGACAGACTGTAGCTCTTTGCAAGCCAGAAGGGTCTCCTATCTGTTATCAGGTTGCCAATTTGTGGGACTTTAACGGGTTGAAACGACAAAAAATCACCGGGGCCGGCCCGGGTGAGATCGTTGCTCTGACCGGACCGGATAATCTTAATATCGGAGATACCATCGCTAACCCCGATCATCCCTATCCATTGCCTGCCCCCTTAATTGATGAACCAACCCTGCACATGACTTTCATGGTCAATGATAGCCCTTTTGCTGGACAGGAAGGTCAGTTTGTTACCCCCTCCCAACTGCAAAAAAGGCTCCTGCGGGAAGCAGAAACCAACGTTAGCCTTAAAGTTTCCCCGGGAACCACTCCCGAAGCTTTTGAAATTGCCGGGCGGGGAGAATTACACCTGGGAATACTGATTGAAAACCTCAGGCGAGAAGGATTTGAGCTCCAGGTTTCTCGTCCCCGCCCAATAATTAAAACCATTAATGGTGTTACCTGTGAACCTTTTGAACGCCTTTTTATTCTCCTGCCAGAAAAGTTCACCGGAAGAATTATCGAAGCTGTGGGCCAGCGCGGGGGAGAGCTAACTAATATGGAGGCAACTGAAAACATTGGATCCTTCCGCCTCGAATTCCTTATTCCGGCCCGGGGTTTAATCGGTTTTCGCTCCGAAATGTTAACCGAAAGCCGGGGCGAAGCAGTAATGCACCATCTTTTTGAGGAGTATGCGCCCTGCAAAGAAATGTTGCCCCCCCGCCGGCGAGGAGCTCTTATCGCTTTTAAAACCGGAGAGGCCACCCCTTTCGGGCTTTACAATAGCAGTTCCCGGGGCACCTTTTTTATTGGACCCACCGAAAGAGTCTATGCGGGAATGGTTATTGGCGAGAACTCCCGAGAAGAAGACCTCGAAATCAACGTGGGAAAAAAGAAAAACCTGACCAACCATCGAGCCAGTGGAGCGGAAGAAGCTCTCCGCCTCCCTCCTCCCCGAAAACTAACCCTGGAGGAAGCCCTTGTTTTTATTGCTGATGACGAATTAGTAGAGGTTACTCCGAAAAATATTCGGCTTCGAAAAAAGATTTTGGACCATAACCAAAGACGGCGAAAAAAGTAAAAGCCCACCCCGGGCTTTTTCTTTAATTGGGAGGAATTAAAAAGTAAAAAATAGGGTTAGAGAGAGTTAAGCTATCGAAGAAAGAGAAGTTTACTTTGAAGATGGGCTGTGCCCAGATCTTTTAGAATAAAAAGGGGATGGTTTGCCTGACCCATCCAGCATATTCTCCGGGAGAGTTTTTTGACTCAACAGGCAGAATTACAGTTATCGCCTTCCAGGTTAGAGAGCCTGTCGACTCTCACCCATTGAATTTGCGAGGCTCAATCACTTTCAGCTCTATCTGCCTTGCTGTCAACGCTTAATGTGACGAATTGCTTCGCCCCCCCTATGACTCATCAGTGGTGGCTCAACTTAAGCCTTAGCCAGATTGGATTTAGACCCACCAAATCACCTCACCTTTCCCAGTCGCTCACTCATTTTTCTAATTCCATAATCCGCCAAACCAGGAACCTCAGACATCGGTAAAACCTCCCGTTCTCTTTAAACAAAAAGCTCACCCCTTTCCTCCAGTGTTTTGGGCACAATTAAACCCCAGCGTTTTTTAAATACTCCACCGCCGCCAGTCGCTTCTTCACTTAAATATTTTTTCATCTTTCCCGTTCTTTTTTCCAGCAAGCTCAATAAATCATTACCGATCTTGAGTGCTTGACGGTGACGTTCTAAAAAATACCCCGCCTTTTTGTAGAGAATTTTTTTATCATAAGCCTCTAAAAATTTTAACACTTTACCCTCATCAAGAACCGGGCATATCTTTAAGATTTCATCCAGCTCATGTGGGCCTCCACAGTAATCCGGCCTATCTAGAGAGTCGATAACAGTTCTTTCAAGGTCAGTAACCTTAACCTTTTCGTTTAAACGGTAACGGGTTACACCATCAGTTATGCCTTGCCCCACGTACTTATAAGTAACACCCTCAAACGTAAAATTGGATATTTTTCTGTCTGAAGCTACGTATAGCACAAAACTTGCCTGGTGGGATAGGCCGTGCACCTCAAAAGCAGAATGGTATGCCAGATAGGCCCCTTTGTTTATTTTGCTGCCTATCAAATAACGGTTGGCCAAAGCTTCTCTGTTTTCTAAATTGACAGCACAGTAAAGCCCCCTGCGCACCCTTTTAACAAGGCCTTTTTTAACGTAGGCATTTAAAAGTACCTTGGCGTTTTCAGCACTGCCCACAAC
>PWFS01000066.1 GCA_003554145.1 Halobacteroidaceae bacterium
AACTGACCATGGTTGCGGCCAGGGTTCCCCCCAGAACAATCATCAGCGAGGTCATGCTGACGTACATGTAGGCGTCGCCTTCCAGGATAATAGCTCCACCGATTAATGTTATGCCTACAATCAGGCCAATCAAGGTTCCCAGGTCCATCAGCCCCACCCTTCCCCGGAAAAAATCTTCCTTTTGAACTCAACGGTCTTTTCGATTACTTCATCCACACTTTCCCGCACCAGGATCTTGCGGCTGGAGGAAAGGGAAATTACTGTATCGGGTGTTTTTTCAACAAATTCAATTAAATCCACATTAATTACTATCTGGCTGCCATCAAAACGAGTAAGTTTTAACATTATGGCCAGCCCTCCCCTGTTTTATTACCGTCCCATATTTACCAGTTCTTGCAGCATCTGATCAACCGTGGTAATAATGCGGGAATTTGCCTGATAACCACGCTGGGTAATTACCATGTTGGAAAATTCCTCGGCCAGGTCCACATTGCTCATTTCCAGGGAGGCGGTTCGCAAATCCCCCCGGCCTGCTGTTCCTGCTCTACCAATCTGCGGAATCCCGGAGTTTATTGATTCTGAAAACAGGGTGTCTCCTTCTTTAAGCAGGCCGTCTGCATTGTTAAAATTGGCCAGTCCAACCTGAGCCAGGTTCCGGGTCACTCCATTGGTATAGGTTCCTACAACCACTCCATCTTCATCAATGGTAAACGACTGTAAGGAGCCCATATTGTTTCCATCCAGATCACTGGCTTCAACTGAAGATGCACCGGAAAACTGGGTTATGTTTTCCAACAGAATATCCAGTTCATTTATATCGCTGGCCCCATTATCAAAATTAAATAAATCGATGTTAGCAATCAGCCCTCCGGTGTCCAAATCCTCACCATTAACCAACTGCAGTCTACCTTCCTCAAACTCAAGAGAAATTGCATCACCAACAATCAGATCTATTTCGAAAGAACCATCGTTATCCATAGTCAGTTCCCACTCATTGTTAGCAGTCTTTTCAAAATTCAAAACCACTTCGTGGCGAGAACCAAATTCATCATAAGCCGAAACCGCAGTTTGATAAACTTCTCCTATCTCCGCATCAGAGTCCAAATTTCCAGAAAAATCCATATAGTTTGTTGTTTCAGCCCCCATTATATCTCCCATGGGTATGCGGATATCCTCCAGATCTCCCTCAGTACTGATGGCCCCGGTTGCCGAATCTGCTGTCCAGCCCTGTAGATGCATACCATTACCGGAATTAACCAGATAGCCTCGGTTATCAAGGGAATGATTCCCAGCCCGGGAATAAAAGTGGTTTATCCCATCCCGCAGGATAAAAAAACCATTCCCATCAATTGCTAAATCAGTTCCATGTCCGGTAGTTTCCATGCTTCCCTGCTCATGGTTGGTATCTATACTTCCCACCTGAACGCCCAGGCCGATCTGCATGGGGTTTATTCCACCCCGCTGAGCAGTAGGACCCGCGGGCCACTGCACCATCTGGCTGAGCATTTCCTGAAATGTAACTCTGTCTTTCTTGTAACCAACTGTATTTACATTGGAAATGTTGTGGCCAATTACATCCATTCTGGTCTGATGTGCATTTAAGCCGGCAACACCGGAATAAAGTGAACGCATCATTTTTTTAATAAACCTCCTTTTAGTTTAGGACCCGCTGTCTCCATCCATCAACAGCGGCGGCTTCCTCAAAAGAGGTCCAGCCTTAATCCATAATTATTGCACTGTCAATATTGGTAAAAACATTCTCGCGCATGCTGTCACCATCGAGGGCAGTGATTACCAGGTTGTTCTTGATGCTCACTACATAGGCGTTATCCCCCATTACCACCAGGGATTCCCGTGCCCCTTTTGCTTCGGCTTTTTTCACCGCCTCATCCAGTCGGTTCAGTTCCCCGGTATCAATGTCTATCGCTCGCCGGGCCAGTCGTTCAGCGGCGTGCTTGGAAAATTGTATCCGGTGCTTCTGAACCTTTTGCTCCAAAATCTCCTGGAAACTCGTTCTGGTTTTTTCCGGAGTTTCGGGCTGGGGTTTGGTTTGAGGGGTAGTAAGGGGTTTTATCAGTTTTCCGCCAGGCAGTATTTTATCCGTCATCACTGTCACTCCCAGATTCCTTAATACCAACAATTTTCTGAGTTGAGTATTCCTCTCCATTGTCAAGAACTACTTTAGGTCCCTGCTCGGTAAAGATGACTTCCTTGACTAAACCGGTAATTTCCTCACCATCCAAACTTTTAATTTCCACCTCCCTGCCAATCAAAGCACCGGCCTGATAAAGAAAATTGCTTTCCAGAAAATTATTTAGCGACCGGTTCATCTGCTGCATCTGCTCCAGGGAACTGAACTGCGCCATTTGGGCGATAAATTCCTTGTCTTCCATGGGATTCAAGGGATCCTGATATCTTAGCTGGGTAATCAGGAGTTTCAAAAAAGCATCCCGATCCAGACCCATTTCATCAGAAGAAGCAACTGAATCCTGCTCTTTTTGAATCGAAAATCCCATTTCCTTCGATTTTTCCATTATTTCTGCCGCTGGATTGTGGCTGGTGGTATGGATGAACAAACTGTTTCACCTCCTAAACCCGGTAATCAACCCGGTTGCCCTGCAGACCACTATAAATACTCTCTCCTTCACTTTCAGCAGGCTCACCCGCTGTATGATCTTCAGGCTGGAATTGTTCTTCTCTTTCTTCCGGGGCATCCTCGGAATCACTCTGAACGTTGACATCAACATCATCAAAGGTGAACCCTTCTCTGGACAGACTGTCCCGCAGATTACCCATGTTATTTTCCAGAATATCCCGGGCCAGGTGATTTTCTACCTGGAAATGTGCCCGGAGCTGCCCTTCTTCCAGCGCAACTCTCATCCGCAGGCCACCCAGATATTCCGGTCGCAGCTTAATTTCCATGGTCCCTTCCTGGCGGTTCTTGAGATTAAGTCGAGCCTGATCAACAATCTGTTCGAATGTTTCCTGGAAACGGCTTCCATCTACGGGGGATCTCCTCACTCCTGTGGTGCTTAACTGCCATTCGGAGCGATTACTTTCCGGTACAAAACCGGAACCTGAATCCGGGCGGTCATTGGTATTCCCCTGACCTTCCTGCTGGTTCTGATTGAAGTTAAAGTGATTACCGGAAAAGGATTCTCTGCTGCCCCCGAATTGTTCCCGGCCAGAAGCTTTAACATCTACCTGGCCGCCGGTCCTGTTTTCACTGCTATTTTCCAGTTCCGACTGGCCCGGGAAAATGAACCGGGGTTCTTTTCCTGGGTTTCCGCTGCCCTGGTGGTATTGTATTTCTCCATAATGGAGCTCCTGCCTGGATTTCTCACCCCTTAGTTCTTTGAGAAGTCCCTGGAGTAGATTATCTTCTTTGGCCCTATCGGAGAGGGCATCACTCTTTTTACTATTTTCACTACGGGTCAGGATTTCTTCCACGATTACTGGTTTTGCTGGCTGCTTATGCGATCTGCCAGAGGAATACTCAGAAACCGGGATCTCATTTGCCCTTTCCGGGGCAGGTTTTTCACTTTTTTCCGTTTTTTCGCTCCCGGTTAGAGATTTTTCCGATACAGCTTCCTGCGGACTATTTTCCTGTTTAATTGTAAAAGAGCGCCATTGTTTTTTCCCGGACTTTTCCAAAAGTTCGCCCTGCTCCTGTATTGATGCCTTCAATTCCTGTTTTGATTTGGTGGTTTCAATCGTCTTTGATTTACCCGTATCTTCTGCTGATTGCAATTTCCGCCAGAGAGACTGAAGCTTTTCCAGAGTCAAACCCTTTTCTTCGAGATGTCGGAGTTCTTCTTCTCCACTGTTTTCCAGAAGATAGGCCTGTGCCTTAATCAGACCTGGGACCAGTTCCTTCCTGTCCGACAGTTTTTCCAGGATTTCTGCCCCTTCCTCCAGATTCCAGATTTTTGGTATTGAGGATAATGGGCCCTTTTCCAGGAAAAGCTGCTCCGCAACCAGTGAAGCTTTGGAATCCTCAGGATTATTTTTCAGTTCCCCAATCAACTGTTCCAGGGAAGGGCTTTGGACCCGGTTATTCAGTTTCTTTTCCAGGGACAACATTTGTTCCAGGAAAGATAAAAGCTTATCCCAGCCCTTTTTTCCAGGAGATCCTTCCCCGACCTGATCCAGCAAAGAGAACTTTACTTCATCTCCTGCCTTTTCTAACAGGTCTGTGAGCAGCTGTTCAGGTGGAAGGGTTTCCTCCTCTTTTCCCAGGCCTTCTACCCGGGACTGCACCTGCTCCAGGAGGGATAAAAGCCTTTCCCAGTCCTTTTCTCCAAGAGATCCTTCCCTGACCTGATCCAGCAAAGAGACCTTTCCTTCATCTCCTGCCTTTTCTAACAGGTCTGTGAGCAGCTGTTCAGGTGGAAGGGTTTCCTCCTCTTTTCCCAGGCCTTCTA
>PWFS01000104.1 GCA_003554145.1 Halobacteroidaceae bacterium
CCCCGACCATCGCCGCAAAGGAGTAGCCCGGGCTTTACTGCAGAAGGCCGAGGAATATATCCGGGAACAGGGGGCAGAGTATGGCTACACTTATGTCCTGGGCTCCAATCAGATCAGCAAGGTCCTGGCCCGGCGCCTGGGTATGTTCAGAGCGGCCCCTTTTCAAGTTTTTTTCCTGGCTGCCTGGCCCGGGGAGGCGGAACTGGAGCCACTTACTGAAAAAAAGGGCTTGGAAAGGATTGGATTGGAAAAGCAGCAGGAAAAATATGATCTCATTGAAGTAAAAAAACTGCCCTGGAGATTTTCCGGGGAGGGAGGTCCCCTGGTTGGTTTTTTTAAACTGGGGGAAAATATGGAAATAACGGGAGGTCTCTGGAATAGCTCGGTTCTTTCTACCAAGGTTGTGGATAGGGTCCCCTTCTGGTTCCGGTTGCTGGGGTTGTTGCCGGATCGGGGGAAAAAAGCCCTGAAACTCCCGGTTCTGCCCCGCCCCGGCCAGATACTCCCCCTGTACCATATTTTCGATATTGGGGGGACAGAAAAGGATCCGAAAAAAACTGCCCGGTTGCTCCAGGACTTGAGAACAGAAGCTGCGAACCGGGGAGCGACAATTGTTATGTGCCACCTGGATGCCCGGGATCCCCTGGTCCCGCTGGTGCAGAAACAGTCTTTTTTTTCCGTGAGGGGGGAAATTTTGATGCGCACCGCGAAAAGAGGGGAAGACCCGGGAACCCTGGAACTGGCCTATCTGGATGTCAGGGATTTCTAATAATTACAGGGGGCAGAAAAAAATGAACTATTCAGGTATAGGAAGTAATTCTGAACCGGGAGGACCCCGGTTCAAAGTGGTTGAATTTCAACTGCAGCAGGCCTGTAATGTCCAGTGCCTGTACTGTGGGTATGAGCAGGAATTTTCTCGAACCGGAGATTATCTCCCCCTGGAGCTCATGGAAAGGACACTGGTTCAGGATCTGGGGCCATGTCCCCCGGAGTGGGTCTGGCTGGAGGGCGGGGAGGTAACCATGGATGACAGTTCCCGGGCCTACTTACTCCAGGCCCTTGAATTGATCCAGAGGCTGGGGATCCGGAGCAGGATTAATACCAATGCCCAGAAATGCAGTCCCGCTTTCAGCCGGGAACTGGCCAGGGCTGGTTTGTCTTTTGCCTGTGTTTCCTGTGATAGCACGGATCCGGATCTTTTTTCCTGGATGCGGGGGCAGAAGAGCACCAACAGCCGGGAATTATGGGAGGAATTCAATCACAATGTGCAGGGCCTCTTGGAAGCAGGAATTACGGTAGATCTGGAGGTTACCCTGAATAGATATAATACCGGGGAACTGGAAAGAGTTTATGAATATGTTGAGAGTTTTAATTCCAGCAACATAATGATGGGAGTTCAATTCCTGGTGGCAACTGCAGACCATATATTTCCCCTGTATCCGGACCCTCTCACTCAGCATCAGGCCTTAAAAAATCTGCTGGAGCGGGCGGAGAAGGGGACAGTTCCCCTCCGGATATGCTGCTGCTCCCTGGTTCCCTGCCGTTATCCTGACCTGTACCGGCCCCGCAAAAATGTAATCTGGGTGGGATGCACCTGTGGCTATAATTATGTTCATGTGCATGCAACCGGCCATGTTTTTCTCTGTGGTTTCTGGGATCACCGCCAGCCCCTGGGCAATTTAAAGGAAAAATCCCTGGTTGAGATCTGGCAGGAGAGCAGAATGCGCCAGGAATCACAGGTTATCCGTCCTCAACAATGCCGGGATTGTAAATTCTGGGAGGGAAAATATCGATGCCATAACACCTGTTTTGCCGTGGTTCACCGTAGGACGGGAAGCTTTCACCGGGAAGCTTATGGCCTTATCGAGGAGGCTTTAAATGAAAGAAAATGAAGGGGTTTTTACCTTTAATCCCTGGGAATATACGGTTCCAGAACAGGGAGAGAAATTGCAGTACCTATCCATTGGCCTGACCGCAGCCTGTAATTTTAACTGCATATTTTGTTCCAAGGCTGATTCTGCAAAAGAACAATGGGACCCGGTTTTGCTGGAAGAGGTGTTGCAGGAGGCCCGGGAACTGGGCCTGCAAAAGGTTGAATTCACCGGGGGTGAGCCCCTCCTTTTTCCCGGAATAATGGAATTGATAGGGGAGTTAAAGGACAGGGGGATTACCTCCCTGCTGGTGACCAATGGGAGTTTGATTGAGCCCGAAATTGCTGCTAAACTGGCCCGGGAAGAGGCCATGGTCGCCGTTAGTTTGACCACCCTGCAGGAGGAAAAGTTTAATAGAATGACGGGAACCCGGGGGAACTTGCCCCGGGTCCTGGAAGGTATAGAAATGCTGAAGACAGCAGGTCTGGGTAGAGAGAAGCCGCCCCTGCTGGCGGTGCAGGCGGTAGCCTCCCGGGATAATATCGAGGAAATTCCCCAATTGGAGCAATGGGCTGCAGAACAGGGGGCTCTTTTTATCCTGAATCGCCCCATCCCAGTAGGAGCGATGGATCAGGAGGCACTTATCAGCCCGGGGGAACTGCGGGAACTGTTGGAACCGGGAGCCAGGGTTCCTTTTTCCCTGAATTCCCCCTGTAATCGGCTGCGGACCGGCTGCTATATTGGTAGCGATGGACTGGTCCGGCCCTGCCCCTGTATTGAACTTTTTGCGGGTTCGGTCCGGGAAAAGGGGCTGACAGAAATCTGGGAAGGCTCATCGGTCTTAAAGGTCAGCCGCAATATTAACTCCCTTCTGGAGGGAAGCTGTGGTCAGTGTGGAGAAAGGAACAGGTGCTATGGTTGTCGGGCCGTGGCCTATGCAGTCTTTAAGAAGCTGCAGGCTCCGGATCCCGGTTGTTTTAGATATGAAAAAAATCAGTATGATGGAGGGGGAAGACAATGAGAATTGCTTTAACAGCAGTACCCGTTCCACCGGCACCCCTCAGCCTGATTCAACAGGATTATTATTTTTACCTTTTTGCTTCCCGAATTGAGGGGGTCCTGGGCCACCTGGATGAAGCTGACTTTTTGCGCTTTAAATACCTGGAGCCTGTACATCTGGGACTCCTGGCTTTAATTGCCTTCCTGGAAAAAGAAGGCCATGAATGTTCTTTTTTTGGCCCCCTGGGCCATCAAGATGAAACAGATTACCGGGAGGAACAGCTGTTAACAAAAATTCTCTCCAGGGCCTCCGAGTTTGACCTGATTGGCTTCTCCCCTATTACTGCTTCTTATCCTGCAGCCCGCAGGATGGCTGCAGCTGTCCGGGAAGAAAATCCCGATGTCTGGCTGGCAATTGGGGGGCCTCATGCCTGGGCCCGGGATCAGGAAATCCTGATGAATTCAGATTTTGATGTAGTTGTTCGCAAGGAAGGTGAAGCCACCACCAGCGAACTGTTAACTGTCCTGGAAGAAGGTGGTTCACTGGATAAAGTTGCTGGAATATCCTATAGGGAAGGGAATCGGATAATTCGCAACCCGGATCGACCCCGCCTGGATCGATGGGATTTGCCCCTGCCAGCATATGAGCACCTGGAGGATAATTTTGCCCCGGGGGAACTTTTTCCCGAAAAGAAAATTATGATTCCCATTGCCCGGGTTACCCCCGCTACAGGATGCCTGAACGATTGTATCTGGTGCGCTGACTTCTGGAAAAAGGATATAACCTGGCAGAATACCTCCCGTTTTCAGGAGGAGGTTCAACTATTGCGGGAGGAAAGGGGCAGCCGCTATTTTTACCTGGGGACCCATGACTTTTTTCATGATATCCCTGCTGCTCTGGAAGTGGCCCGGGTCCTGGGAGAAATGGATGGGGAAATTGCCTGGGAAGCCCAGACCCGGGTTAACCCGGGAGTAACCCGGGAAAATCTCAGGGAACTGGCGAAGCAGGGCTGCCGATGTTTGCACCTGGGAGTGGAAAGCGGCAGCCAGGAGCTTCTCAACACAATGGGGAAAAATATTAAGCTGGAAGAGGCCCGGAAGTTGTGCTTAATGGCCCGGGAAGAGGGTATCCATACTCATACCTATTGGATTATTGGGGTGCCCGAAGAAAGCAGGGATACAGCTCGCGCCACCATTGCTACCATGAAGCTCTGGCTGCAGGAAGGGGTTTCTTCCTCTGCAGAAATAAATTTGCTGGTGGGCTATCCCGGGACCCCATTTTATGAGAATCCCTCTCAATACGGGGTGACCTGGCAATCGCCGAATTATTCCACCTATGATGGGCGGAGTATTCCCACCTTTGCTACCAGCAAACTGACCACCCGGGACCTGGAGTACCTTTTTCAACTGGCCCTGGATGAATACTGTTCTGTTATGAGTTTTAGGATGGGCAGTCGGGAAGGAGTTTTAAAAAGGCTGGACCGTCGTTTCCCCAGCTTTAACCCTGCAGTTATGGAAGCTGCTTTCTAGCAGTTGGGGCAGGCAGGGCAAAGAGGCGAGAAATGGAGGAAAAAAAAGGACAAAAAGTTAGGAGGGAAAAAATGAAAGAAAAGAAGATGGAAGGGGAAAAGACCTGTTTTCATTGCAATTCTTTTTTCCCCGAAGAAGGATCAGATTATGGGGCCTGCCTGGAGGAAGAGGAATTTGAACCTTTTATCGAGGAAATATTGGAAAATGCCGGTTTTGAATGTTGTTGGGAGCTATACCTGGAAAAAAGAATGCCTCTAAGTCATCCCATATGTTCTGAGTTTTCTCCTGCCCGATTTTATGAATTGGAAGACCTTGATGAATCTATTGCGGAAGCTCTCTGGGATTCTATTCAGGGAGCTTCGATGGAGGGGGTTGTTAAAGAACTGCACAGTTCAGACCGGGAAAAAGCAGAAAAGGCCTTAATAACCTTAATCAATTATGCTCGGGGACAAAATGATGAAGCCTTTTGTGCCCTGCGCGATTACTATCGGGAATTGCCGGAGGCAGAAAGCCTGGAGCAGGTTCATACCCGGGTAAAAATTGTCGAGGTGCTGAAAGAAAGAATGGATGAGGAGACGGTGCAGGCCCTGATAGCCGAATTAAAAAGAACACCCTCCAATAATACCAGCAGACAGCTGTACACCTTAATTCTGGAGGAACTGGAAAGGGCTCCCCTGGATCTGATTTATGTGCCCCTGACCCGACTGTTAGAAGAAAGGAATTATAGCTACAGGATGAAGAAAAAGATTGAAAGAATTCTGGAGGGGCCTGAAGAATATCCCGGGTGGTTTTTTTGAGAAAAAATTGCTGAAAAAAAGTCGGATCCAGAGCTGGATCCGACTTTCGAAGCAAGCAGAAAAAGTCCCGCCTTTTCAAGCTGTTAGCTCTATTCGATTGCGCCCTTTTTCCTTGGCCTGATAGAGGGCCAGATCCGCTCGGTCAAGGAGCAGTTCGGGAGCATCTTCCTCGGAATTTGAACTGGCCAGCCCCAGGCTTATGGTAACCCAGGCATCCCCGGTTGAAGGGGGGGCTGGGATTTGCAGGGCTACAATTTTTTGCCGCAGTTTTTCAGCCACCAGCGCCCCCTTTTCCAGGGAAGTTTCCGGAAGGATTACCGCAAATTCTTCCCCGCCATAACGAGCGATTATATCCCCCGGTCGCTGCAGGCAGCTTTTCAGGGAACTGGCGATTTCCTTTAAACAATCATCTCCCCTGAGGTGGCCGAATTGATCATTAAAATTTTTGAAAAAATCAATGTCTATCAGAATCAGGGTCAGGGGGTTGGAACTGCGTTGGGCCCTTTTCAATTCCTGCAGCAGTTGCTGATCAAAATAGCGGCGGTTGAAAAGCCCGGTAAGGCCATCTTTCATACTGAGGTTATGTAAAGTGTTTTCCAGTTTATGAGCCTGATTCATCCCAAAATTGATAATGATAAAAGCAGTGAAAATACCCAGAATAACAGCCTGAATGATCCGAAGAGGGAAAAATGACGGATCTCCAGTATAAATGGGGTGCTGTATTGCTTCAGGAAGACCGGGAGCAAGGGTTATAATCCCCGCAACCTCCAGCAATGCGCTGATTGAAAAAAATAATACACCGCTAATAGCTGCGAAGAGAGAAGAAAAAAAATCAAAAAATACCCGGTAAACCACGACAGTTAATATAATGAACAGGGTGGCATGAGAGGTTAAAGAGCCCAGGGAATAGAGAAGAAGTTGATTGGTCCCCAGTTCCAGAATAATCCCCAGGTAGATCAGGCTGAAGCTAAGCTTTTTTTTGTTTTCGGGCAGCAGGTACAGAGCCAGGTTACTCAGCAGATAAAGCAGGGCCATAAAGCCCCAGGTGAGAATGATCCTATCCATTACTTCCGGGGCATGGGCCTGGGTTTTCATCGTCAAGAGGGAATGGAGGGTAAAAAGAAAAAGGGTGGGGATTATTAGAAAAAGGCGGACCAGGGCCACAACCCTCAGTTTTCGGAATTCAACCGGAAATGATCCCAGGGGAATAAAAAATTCCTGTAGATTTTGGACCGTCATTTCCTTCCAGCGCATTAATTCTTCCTCCATTAAAGTTTTTGAGGCCTTTGATGATTTAACTGATTTCTACGTTGAATAATAAAACCCTGCGGCAAAACCCCAAAATTACCGGAAAAAAACCCGGGCCAAAGACAGCAGGGGTTAAAAAACGGAGGTCTTTTGCCGATAATTGTTTATAATAGACATTAATTGTCGGCAAAAAACAGGCAAAAAAATTCCTGTCCCGACTAAAAACCCCACCGGGCCAGAAGCTATGTAACTGCTACAGCAGCAGGTTCCTGAGTTCCAGGGGATGAACTACTCCATCCAGGTTTTACAGGAGGGGACAGTTTCCTGCGATTATTTTTCACCTACAGGCAGTCCTTTTAACCTGGAAAAAAATAAAAATTGGGATCATTTCCAATTGCGGATTGGGCCCCCATCCGTTCCGATAAAGGAGAAATAAAAGGAATGGAAATGGTTTTTCGGGAGGTTATCCGTGAATATCAACTGCAGCAAGAAGCAAGCAAAAATGAAGGAAGACTGCAAACAGTCATTTTTCCACCCCCACAATTGTTTATTCATAAATTTTGACTAAAGATCAGCCCCAAATCACCTGCCCCGGAAGGAAGGTTTTTTACCAGCCTCTCGATAATGAGTTTTATTTGTAAAAAAAAAAGCAAAGGGAAAAATGGTTGGTTATAGAAATAATTTATACTGGAAACAACATATATATGATCCGAAACCAGTTGAAAAAAACGCATCAAATCAGCCCGTTCCCAATGGTTTCTTAATTTTTTATCGGGGTTAATTTACTGGGAACCTAGAACTTTTTTGTCCATATTGCTGGGAGGTAGAAGGCTAGATTTTGTTGCTGGAAAGGGGGGAGCTTAATGCCCGAGAATAACAATCTTAATCAGGTTCTGGCCAGAGAGGGGCCGGATGGCCTGGCCTTAATAGAAAAAACGGGAGGGAATAGTTCCGATCCCCCTGACTATATTTTCCGGGAAATCAACCCGGCCCTGGAAAGGCTTACTGGTTTTTCCCGGGAACATTTAATCGGGCAAAAAGCATCCCGGATTGAACTCCCCCTCTGCGGGGAAAAATTAACATGGGATTTTTTTCTGAAGGAACTGGAGAATAATGGGGAAAATGCCTCTCCTGTGGAGTTTTTTACTTCCAGCAATCAATGGTTGCAGATGGATGTTCTTGCGGTAAAAAAGGATTTCATGACTGTTATTCTTCGGGATATTACGGAATTTAAAGAAAAGGAACTGGCCCTGGAAAAAAAAGCAAAGAAATATCAATCCCTGGTAGAAAATTCTAATGATGCCCTTTATATTCATGATTTTGATGGGAATATTCTGGAGGTTAATGAAAATGCCTGCCGGCACTTGAAGTATTCCCGGGAGGAAATGCTGGAGAAAAATCTTAGAGATATAAATAGTGAAGAGGAAAATCAAAAAATGCCCCGGCGATTAAAAACTCTGCAAAAAGAGGGCCGGATTCAGTTCACCGGGGATTTTTGCTGTAAAGATGGATCCTTAATCAGTGGGGAGGTCAGCTCCCGGGTGGTCTCCTATAACGACAGGGGGACCATTCAGTCTCTGGCCCGGGATATTACTCAACGGCGGGAAAATGAACGGGCTATTATGGAAAAAAGCCACATTATCCAGAGGTTAAATGAGGCCATTGTGGCCCAGGCTGGAGCGGGGGATTATGAGGACCTCATCGACCTGATTTTAACCCAGCTTCAGGGCCACACCGGAGCTGTCCTGGCCGCCTTCAGCGAGTACAGCCCCGAAAAAAAGGCCCTGATTTCCCGCAATATCAAAACCGACCATAAACTCCTGGAAATGGTGAAAAAAATAGGGGGCCCCAAAATATTGAATGTGGAAACCCCGGTGGGGCCCGATTTGTATAAAGAAATAGTGTCTTCGGTTGTAGGATGTCGCCCCACCCTTACGGCTGCGACTCAGGGAGCAATTCCCGAGAGCATATCAACGGCAATACAGAAAATAACCGGGATCCGACAAATGGTGGGTCTGGCTCACCTGGAAAATGAGGAGCTTTATGGGGTGTCCATCCTGGGCCTGAAAGAGCAGAACCCGGAACTATCAACAGAATTTTTGGAATCCTATGCCCATATTTCGGCTATTTCCCTGCGGCGGAAGAAGGCAGAGGCCAGGCTGCGGGACAATGAAAAAAAATATCGGTCTCTGATTGAAAATCTGAATGAAGTTGTTTACCGGGTCGATCTGGAGGGAAGAATAGAATACTTATCACCCAATATAGAAGCCATAACCGGTTATTCTTTCCAGGAATTAAAGGGGAGAAAGTTTATTGATTTAATCCCTCCCGGGGATGGAACCAGGAGAAAAAGGGTGTGTTCCCGGGTTTTAGAGGGAACCAATGAGCCGGTGCAGTTCCCTTTTTTAAAAAAAGACGGCAGTTTACACTGGGTAAAGACCCGGGCTCAGAAAAGGGAAGAGGAGGGCCGAGTTGTTGGGGCCCAGGGGGTTTTAACTGATATTACCAATATAAAGAAAAGGGATAAAAAAATCCAGGAGCAAAAAAGTAAAGTTGAAGCCCTGAATCTCTTTGCCCGGAGCCTGATGCATCTGCAAACCGAGCAGGAAATATATGAAGCAACAGTGGAGGCAGCCCGCAGTATTCTCAACTTCAGCTATGCTTTCGTGGGAATTAAAGAAGGGGATAGAATTGTTTATAGGGCTACCTCTCTGCAGGAGGATATCAAATCATATCCTCTGAATAGAGGGATAATTGGCAAGACTCTAAGGACTGGAAAATCTTTTGTTGCTGATGATATTCAGAATCATCCCGAGGCCAGTCCCCGCAAAAAGAGCTATAGAAGCGGATTAAGTGTGCCCCTGGGTAATATCGGCGTATTCCAGGCCTGTTCCGATCAGTTAGCAGCCTTCGATGATGAAGACCTGCACATGGTGGAATTGATGATTGGTCATTCCCTGGAGGCGTTGCAGCGGGTGCAAAGTCAGCAGGAACTGCAGGCCAGCGAAGAGCGCAATCGGGCCCTGGTGGAGGCCCTTCCCGATTTAATGTTTTTGTTTGATAAAGAAGGGCGAACAATTGATTATAAGGCGGGGCAGGAAGGAAGGCTTCTGGTTCCACCCTCTTCCTTTCTCCACCAACCGCTGCACAAAGCCCTGCCTCCCGAACTGGCTGAACTAACTGGAGAAAAACTGGAGCAGGCTTTTCAAACCGGGGAATTGCAGACCTATGAATATCAGCTAAATATTAAGGGTGAAATCCGGGAATTTGAAAGCCGAATGCTCCCCTGTGGAGAGGATAAGGCCCTGGCAATTGTCCGGGATATTACCGATAACAAAAAGAGGGAAAAAGAACTGGCAGAAAGTGAAGCCCGAGCCAGAAAACAGCGCCAGGCCCTGGGTCAGCTGGTTCTGGAAGATGAAATTGTCAGGGGAGACGTGGAGGGTGCCCTGCAGAAAATCACCCGGATTTTAACCGATACCCTGGCAGTGGAAAGGGCTGGAATCTGGGTTCCCGGCGAAAAGTCAGGCCAACTGCGCTGCCTGGCCCTCTATGAAGCCAGTAGTGGGCAATTTTACAGGGGAGAAACCAGACCCGCTGAGAGTGTGCCCGGCTACCTGGAGGCGATTTTAAAAGATAGCAGTGTTTTATCAGGAGACCAAAAAGATGATGGTGGGCAGGATTTGCTGAAAGAAATATACCTCAAGCCCCTGGGACTTACTGCCATGATGGACGGGGAGGTAATTGAAGATAAGTTGACCGGGATTATTTGCCTGGAAAATAAAGGAGAACCCCGGCGGTGGCATCCTGACGAAGAGGCTTTTGTTTCTACTATTGCTTCTTTAATAGCCCAGGTATTCCTTAACGATGATCGGAAAAAGGCCTATGAAGCCCTGCGGGCCAGCGAAGAACGATTAAAATCGATAATTACAGTTTCCAATACCGGGGCCTGGGAATACCATTATGATCTGGATTATCTGTGGTGCAGCCCGGAATACTTCTCCATGCTGGGCCATGATCCCGAAGATTTCCCCATGGAGCGCTGTTCCAATTTGCAAAAAACCTGGCTGGACTTTATTCATCCAGATGATCGAAAAAGGGCTGCAGAAAAGTTTGCCAGCTACCTGGAGAACCCGGAGGGTATGTATGAAAACTATTTCCGCCTGAAGCACAAAAAAGGCAATTGGGTCTGGGTCTGGTCCAGGGGACAGACTCTCCGTGATCAGGAGGGCAATCCCACCAATCTGACGGTGGGTACCCATATAGATATAACGGAAAGCAAAGAAGCAGAAGAAAAACTCCGCTATATGAGTTTTCATGATAGCCTGACCGACACCTATAACCGGGCTTTTTTAGAGGAAGAAATGAGAAGGCTTGATACCGAGAGACAGCTCCCTATCAGTATTATTATGGCCGATGTCAATGGGTTAAAACTGGTTAATGATACGTATGGTCATTCCCAGGGGGATGAAATGCTAAAATTAACCACCCGGACTCTAAAAAAGTGCTGCCGGGAAGAAGATATTATTGCTCGCTGGGGGGGCGATGAGTTCGTAATCCTCCTGCCTTTAACCAGCCTGGAGAAAACCCAAAAGATCTGCAAAAGGATTATTTCTGTCTGCTCCCGGGAGTATGTGGGAGATATTCCCCTTTCCATATCCCTGGGGGTAGGAAGTAAAGAAAGGAAAAGCAAAGATCTATATGAAGTTTTGAAGGAAGCCGAGGACAGCATGTACAAGCACAAGCTGACCATAAGCCGTAGTGCTCGTAATGCGGCCCTGGATGCCCTATTGAAAACCCTGGCGGCCAAGAGTTTTGAAACAGAAATCCATACCCGGCGAATGCAGGAAATTGCCCATAAGATTGGCTTGAAATTGGGCCTGGCCGAAAGCGAACTGAGCCGCCTCAGCCTCCTGATTACCCTGCACGATATTGGGAAAATTAATATTTCGGAAGAAATATTGACCAAGGAGGGGCCCCTGAACTCCGCCGAATGGGAAATTATGAAAAGACATCCAGCCAGCGGTTATCGCATTGCTCAGGCCATGCCCGAGTTTGCTCATGTAGCCCAGGATATTCTGGCTCATCACGAAAAATGGGATGGCTCTGGTTATCCCCGGGGACTGGAGGGTCGGGACATTCCCCTCCTGGCCAGGATAACGGCAATTGCTGATGCTTATGAAGTAATGAGCAACGGCCGCCCCTATAAAGAGCCCCTGAGTCGGGGAGAAATTATTAATGAGTTTAAAAACTGCTCAGGAGGGCAGTTTGACCCCAAACTGGTTGAAATTTTCCTGGGAGTTATGGAAGAAGATAGAGAACGGACAGGCAGTCCTGACCCGGGTAAAAAATAGCAATTAATGCCCGGTAGAGGTTGATGGATATAATAGAAGGACCTGGATCCAGATTACAGGGAGGTTAACCCGATGTCATCCTCAGTGCAGAAGTATAATTTCTTCTTGGAGAATTTCCCCGATGCATTTGCTTACCATGAAGTGGTCTGGGATCAAAAGGGGCAGCCCGTGGATTATATTTTCCGCCAGGTTAACGCTGCTTTCGAAGAGATGACTGGCCTGGCCCGGGACCGGATTATCGGCAAAAAAGTCACAGAGGTCCTGCCGGAAATTTTAAATTCCAGTTTTGACTGGATCGCTGTGTATGGCGACATTAGCCGGGAAAAGAAATGTGCCAGTTTTGAGGAGTATTCCGAGCCCCTGAACAGCTGGTTCCAGGTTACTGCTTTTAGCGAAGAAGAGGGTTTTTTTGCCACCATTTTTCGGGATATTTCCCAGAAAAAAATAACGGAAGAGAAGCTGAAAAAAAGCGAAGAAAAATTTCGGGCCCTGGTGGAACAATCTGCAGAAATGTTTTTTGTTCACGATCAGGATGGAAAAATCGTTGAAATCAATGAGGAAGTTGTCCGAAAAACCGGTTATTCCCGCCAGGAATTGCTGCAGATGAATGTATTTGATCTGCATCCGGAGCCGGTTGAACGGGAAGGAATTCTTTCCCAGTGGTTTCGATGGGAACCCGGTGGGAAGGCCCACCTGTTTGAACAGGATCATATTAATGCTGATGGCAGCATCATGCCTGTCGAGGTTTCCACCCGCAAGGTAGCTTTTGGAGGTCAGCATTATATCCTGGCCCTGATCCGGGATATAACGGAAAGAAAAGAAGTAGAAGAAAAGCTGCGCAACAGCCGGGAAAATTTGAGGATAACCCTGAACTCTATTGGGGATGCGGTAATTGCCACCAATGTTAAGGGTCAGGTGATCCGGATGAACCGGGTTGCAGAAAAACTGACCGGCTGGGAAAAAGAAAAAGCCTGGGGGCGGCCCCTCCAGGAGGTTTTTGAAATTTTTAATTCTCGCACTGGAGAACCGGTGGAAAACCCGGTGGAAAAAGTCCTGGAAAGCGGAAATATTGTGGGCCTGGCCAATCACACCGCCCTGATTTCCCGGGAGGGGCAGGAGTACCAGATAGCTGATTCGGCGGCGCCTATATTGAATAAAGATGGGGAAACAACAGGGGTGGTTTTAGTATTCCGGGATGTAACCGAGGAATATCGCCTGGAGGAAATGTTAAAAAAGAACGAAGAACGTTTGAACCTGGCTCTAAAAGTAGCCAATGACGGAATGTGGGACTGGAATTTAAAAGATAATCAGGTATTTTTCGATCCCCGCTATTATACCATGGCCGGTTATGAGCCTCAGGAATTCCCGGCTTCTTTTGAGGCCTGGGGGGAGCGAGTGCACCCCGAGGATCTAGAAACTGCCCGGGAGGCCATACAGGCTCATCTCGCTGGAGAAACAGATAGATTTGAGATAGAATTTCGTTTCCTGCGTAAGGAAGGGAGTTATATGTGGATCCTGGGGCGGGGTCAGATAGTGGAATGGGACGGGGAGGGACAACCCTCCCGGTTTGTGGGAACTCATACCGAAATTACCAGGCGTAAAAAAGCTGAACAGGAGATGGTCAATCAGAAAAACAGGTTGAGCCATATCCTGGAAGCCACCGATGTGGGGACCTGGGAATGGAATGCGCAGACCGGGGAAACAATATTTAATGAAAAATGGGCAGAAATGGTGGGCTACACCCTGGCCGAGTTAATGCCGGTGTCCATTGCTACCTGGCGGGAGTTTGCCCATCCCCAGGATCTCAAAAGAAGCGATGAAATGCTGAAAAAGCATTTTCAGGGTGAAATCGAGCATTATGATCTGGAATGCCGCATGCGGCATAGGGATGGCCACTGGATCTGGATCCAGGACCGGGGTCGGGTTATTTCCTGGACCGAAGAGGGAGAACCTCAATGGGTTTTTGGGACTCACCTGGATATTACCCAGAGGAAACTGGCGGAACAGGAATTCAGGGAAACCAGGGAAAGGCTGCAGATCATGGTCAGAAATTACCATGATGTTGTAATTGAAATGGATCTCAATGGGGTTTACAACTACATCTCTCCCTCCCATCAAAAAATTCTGGGCCAGGGGACAGAAATAATCGGCCAGTCCAACTTTCATTTTATTCACCCTGAGGATCGGGATCGGGTAGAAAGTGCTTTTGTCCATGCTGCTGAAAGTGGAAAAGAAGAGCGCCAGGAATTTCGGTATCTCCATCCCGATAGAGGATACATCTGGGTGGAAGCTGTTGGCAGCACCTTTATAAATCGGGAGGAGGAGTTATCCTTCCTGGTTACCATTCGAGATATAACCGGGCGTAAAGAAACTGAAAAAAAGGTCCGGGAAACCAGGGACAAAATTGAAGAACTACATAACAACACCCTGGGAATGAGCCTGGCTAAAACCGAGGATGAAGTCTATCAAATGATTATTGATGCTGCAGAAAAAATCATGAACTTTAATATCTGTACCGTGGATATGGTGGAAGGCGATTATTTTGTGGTTAAAGCAACTTCACGGGGTATGCCTGAAGGGGGTTCCACTGACTCACCCATTACCGAAGGGGTAGCCGGACAGTGCTACCGGGAGAGGCGGACCATTCTGGACAATGACCTGGGGCCAGCCAATGATGAAGAAAACCCCATAAGAGATTCTTTTCGCTCCCTGATCAGCACTCCCATAGGCAGGTTGGGGATTTTCCAGGCAGTTTCTACCAGCCCCAATGCTTTCAGCAAAGAAGATGTGAATATGACTGAGATTCTGATCAGCCATGCAGCCGAGGCCATAACCAGGATCCGATCGGAACAGGATATCAGATATATGAGTTTTCACGATAGCCTGACCGGCCTCTATAATCGGACCTTCCTGGAGCAGGAAATTAAGCGACTGGATACTTCCCGGCAGTGTCCAATCAGTATTATAATGGGAGATATAAATGGGTTGAAACTGGTAAATGATGCTTATGGCCATATTGAGGGGGATAAGCTGTTGCAAAAGGCGGCAGAAATATTAAAGAAACTGTTCCGCCAGGAGGACATTATTGCCCGCTGGGGTGGCGATGAGTTTGTGGTTCTGCTACCCCAGACTACTCTGCTGGAGGCCAATTCCATTTCTACCCGTCTTTTAGACCAATGTGAGCAGGCTTTTTCTGGCGATGTGCCCCTATCTATGGCCCTGGGGGTGGCCTGCAAGGAGGGGGAAGAGGAGGAAATCTTTGAAATTCTGGCCCTGGCAGAAAAAAGGATGTATCGCAATAAGCTTTCAGAAAGCAGGAGTGCCAGGAGCGCGGTTTTGACCAGCCTGATAAAAACTCTCGAGGAAAAGAGCCAGGAAACCGAGGAACATACTTACCGCATGGGGAAAATGGCCCGGCGAATGGGAGAAAAAATAGGGTTATTGCAGGAGGAATTAAACCGGTTGGAACTCCTGATCTCCCTGCATGATATTGGAAAAATCATTATTTCTGAGGAGATATTAAATAAACCGGGTCCCTTGAATGAAGAGGAATGGGCTCTGATTAAAACCCATCCTGAGAGCGGCTATAGAATTGCCCGGTCTACCGAGGAGATATCCCACGTGGCCGAAGAAATTCTGGCCCACCACGAGCGCTGGGATGGGAAGGGCTATCCGCGGGGTCTGAAAGGTAAGGACATTCCCCTCCTGGCCCGGATTAATTCTATTGTGGATGCCTATGATGTAATGACCAATGGCCGCCCTTATAAAGAGCCCATGTCCCGAGCTCAAGCAATTGAGGAATTGAAAAGGTGTGCAGGGAGTCAGTTTGACCCGGAACTGATTGAGGTATTTGTTCAGGTGCTGGCCCTGGGAGATCAGTAGTTGGGAAAAAATATAAAACCAGAGGAGCTTAAAAAGATAAAAGGCCGGACCATGGAGTCCAGCCTTTTTTTTTGGAAAATCTGCCTGTCTCCCCGGCAGGAATAAAATCAGTCCAGGGAGCCTGTTGTTTTCAGAGGGGAGATGTTCCCTGAAGAGTTTTTTCCCACCGAAAAGAATGATAACTACCAGGATAGTGGGGAAAATGGATTAAGAGCAAAGTTTTTTCTGGGGGAGAATTTACGGTCCTGGAAAGGCCCGGTGAAATTGCAGGGTCCAGGCTCTTGTCCGGTTGAACAAAAATTTTGGATAACAAAAGAAAAAAGGTAAGGGGGTTTATCGTTTTCGATTAAAGGTTTGATTTCCAATTAATTATTCGATCCTGGCTTTTTCCAGGGCGTTTTCTGCTGCCTCCAGCCACAGGGTACTGCTCTGGGTGGCTCCACTGAACTTTTCTACCTGCAGGGACCCTGCCATAACAATTCTTTCCTGCATTTCTCGCCTGGCTTCGGGAAGAATATCATGCTCTCGGTCCTCCCAGTCAAAGAAATCACCTGTTTCCAGATCAATATCGTTAAAGAAAACATCAATAATCCGGTCATCTTTTATGGAAACCCAGGCCACGGCCCGGATATTTTCCTGCTCGGCAGTCCCCATGAAGGTGCCATCCCAATGTTCAGTTTCAATTTCCTCTTCCGGGTCTTCTTTGGCTTTCTGCAGGGCTTTTCCTACGGCATCCTTGTATTTTTCGCTGGAGTGGGTGGAACCAGTATAGGTGTCCACCTCTGCTGAATCAGCTTCAATAAAGCGTTCCCGCATCACTTTAACCCCTTCCACTGTAGGCTGATAGGGGTAGGTAGAAAAATCAAGAATTTCTCCTTTTCCGGTGAATTCTTTCAGTTCAACATCGACTATGTCGTTATCGACAATTTCAACTGTGGCTCGGGCATAGCCGTAATCATCTGCCTCAGAATAAGCAGAAAAAGTCCCGTCCTTATACTGTGGACCCGGGGAACATGCAGCAAAAAGAAAAAGGGGAATAAAAAGAAGTAATGGGAAAAAAAGTCTGGCCATATCTTCACCTCCAACTGTTAATTCGCCCTGCTTTTTCTGGAATCCTGCAAAATATGAGAGTTGCTTAAAGATAAAGGGTGCAGACAGTTCCGGTTGGATCCAGGCAAAAATATCGGGATAAAGCAAGATCAAAAAAATGCAGCCCCCCGGGAAAAGAGAGGCTGCAGAAACTGGACGGATGTCACTTTTTTTCCCAGAGGAGGAATGGATACCCTTCTCCATCTTCGATGCCCCAGATTTCCAAAAAATCCCAGCTGCTGAAGGTTTCCTTTATAAACATCTGATCGGTATTCAGGGGGACTCCCCGGGTTTCATCGTCCTCCTGCCCGCTGGTATCCCGGTCAAAAAAACTATCAGGGCAAACTTCTCCCCCATCAGCACCTACCAGGCCGCCGGCATTGCGGAAACCCTCTACCGATCCCGTTGCATAACAACGGCTAATGCTTCCAGTATTGGTTCCCACCAGGCCTCCAACTTCGCCAAAACCGGAGATACTGCCCCGCGCATAGCAATCAGATATGGTTGCATCCCGGCGGTTAAAACCAACCAATCCCCCTAAATTGGGGAGTCCTTCTGCTTCAACATCACCCCGGGCCATGCTTTCTAAAATCTGACCCTCATTATTATCTCCCACCAGTCCTCCGGCGTTGGCATAGGTTGTCCCCTGTCCTTCGGCTTCGACATTTCCGGTAGCGTAACTCCGGAAAATGATACCCTCCCGGTTGTTGCCAACCAGCCCCCCAACGATTGCATCCGTAGCTGTTACTTTGCCGCTGGCATGGCTGGCATAAATTTCTCCGTAATTAATTCCTAACAGTCCTCCTATACCTGATACACCCTCTACCCGGGCACTGGAATGGCTGTCGCTGATTACCCCGGTTGCAGTCTGGAAACCAACCAGCCCCCCAATCAGGCGGCTCCCGGATATGTGGCCGGAAGAACTGCAATTGATAATGTGTCCCCTATTTTCTCCTACCAGCCCTCCAACGGAGCCGCCAAAACCGGTGGTGATAACCGTTGCGTCTTTCAGAGTAACATTTTTGATAAATCCATCAACTTCCAGAGTGCTGAAGAGACCCAGTCGGCTTTCCTCTTCCTGTTCCACAAACAAGCCGGAGATGGAAAACCCGTTGCCATTAAAAGTGCCTGAAAAACCGGACCAATCTTCTTTAATTGGTTCCCAGGAAGAGTTGTTTTGGAAATCAGCCAGGTCGATATCAGTGGTTTGCAGAAAATTCTTATCCAGGTGATGTCGAACTGCATCCAGCTGTTCGGCAGTGGAAATTAAGTATGGATCATCTTCAGTTCCGCTGCCTCCTGCAAAAGTGTTATCGCTTTCTCCCGGGGCTGCACTGATAAGCAGGCCTCCCCCCAAAAGTAGAGAAATAAGAAATAAGCCCAGGATCATCGAGAATTTTTTGTTCCGTTTTGCTGACAAAGAATAACCCTCCTTTGGCTGGCACCGTTTTCCCCGACTGCGGTGTTTTTCTCTTAAGAAAAGAAGGAGGAAAACTGTGGTGCTGGAGATGTTTCTGGCCTGGAAAACCTCCGGGAAGGAGGCGGTTTTTTCCCGGGCCGATCCCTTTATAATATATTATAGCAAAGTAATGCAAG
>PWFS01000065.1 GCA_003554145.1 Halobacteroidaceae bacterium
CTCTCCCCGTATAAGTAGCTGGCCCACTTCCCCACCTTTTTATACTGGAGAATCATATTAATGGGAAAGAGGTTAAAGAAAACAAAATATGAGCCCACAATGGCATAAACAAACCAGGGCACCTCTGCCGGGTCCGCATTGCCAAAAGCATACATAATTATTACAACCCAGGGACCCAGTCCGGCAATAGTGCCAAAAATAAAGGGTTTCCAGTCTGTTTTTTCTTTAAACTGATTAATCTCTTCCATAAGCAGGCCAAATAGATTCATCATTGCATTTAAAATAAAAATTAAAATCAGGGCCCCAATATCATACACCCCAAATAAAAGGGCAATGAGGACAATCATCAATGATGAACTGAGGGAATACTCATACCAGCGAAAACGGTTAATCCCTTTTTCAAGATCCCGGTTATAGATTTTGTTGGTCCCGGGAAAAACTATGGTAAAATGGGCAATTGCCGACAGGAAAAGAAAAAGCGAAACCATTATCGCAAAGGGAACCTCTCCGATCTGTTCAGGATCGGTGATCAGTCGCATTTGCTGAGTATCAAAGGTTAAAAAATAGGACCATACCGGTATTCTAAAGCTGGCAAATCGTTCAATGGCAATTGCAAAAAATAACATCAGGCCTCCCTGCAGAAAGTGCAGAACACCCATAGACAGGTTAAAGCGGCGCAATCCCTGGAGTTCATTACTATTTTTCATTAATCCGCTCCCTTCAATCAGGAATTTTTTCTGGGCCCCGATTGTTATTCCGGGGCCAATTTAGCAGGCCCAATAATAATCTGAATTCTTCCTTTATCCGCCTAACCAAGCAAAGTGTGAACTTTAAATAAAGTATATCACAAAAGGAAAATTAATGCAGTTATTACCTTTCATTCAAATATTTTTTCCTGCTCCAGTAACTTCCAGCCTCCATTTTATAAGTTTTTTCCAGTATGCGGGGGAAATACTTTTTTCCCGGGATTCAAAAGATTTTTGGGATCAAAAACCTTTTTTATCCCCCACATAATTTCTAGCTCCCTATCGGAAAACTGGAGATTCAATTCTCCCCGGCGCAGGCTGCCAATACCGTGCTCCCCGGTAATGGTTCCACCCAATTCCAGGGTTTTTTTGTACATGGCTTCTTTCAATTCCTCGTAAAAAGAAGGAACCTGGCCATTTTCTTTGATAATAAAGGTATGCAGGTTGCCATCCCCAGCATGGGCCAGGACCGGTATCCGGGTCCGGTATTTTTCTGCCAGGCTGTCCAAAAAATCCAGAATTTCTTCCAGTTTGCTGCGGGGTACCGTTATATCAGGAGAATCAACAATTTGATCTTCAATAGCAGGTAAAATATGACTGCGGATTTCAATAATTTCTTTCTGTTCTTCTGCACTATCTGCCATCAAAATATCCGTGGCGCCCTCCTCAGTACAGATTTTATCAATACCATTGGCCAGGGAATAAAAGTCGTCCTCACTCTTTTCCGCCATTATTATTATTAAATCTCCCTCTCCCTCTTTGGCAGGCCATTCCTTTCCCAGGTCCCGGGCAGTAGTAATTATCTGATCCCTTTCCACGTATTCCACCGCCATGGGCATTATTCCCTCTTTTATCAGCCGAGGGACGGCCCGGAAAGCACTGGACCTCCGGGCAAAAGAGGCAATAAGAGTGGCGGTATATGAGGGCTCAGGATATACTTTTAACATGGCCCGGGTAATAATCCCCAGAACACCCTCGCTCCCGATCAAAAGCTGCATTAAATTAAGCCCGGCGTTATCTTTAGCCAGTTTTCCCATTTTCCCACCGGTCTGAATGATTTCCCCATCTGGCAGAACTACCTCCAGGCCCCGGATCTGATCCCGCATTACTCCATGGCGCACAGCCCTGACTCCTCCGGCATTCATGGCCACCATTCCTCCCACCTGGGCCCCTTCATCTCCGGGGTGCAATGGAAAGTATAGTTTATCCTTTCCTTTTAAGTAGCCAATCAGATCTCCCAGACTGACAGCAGCCTCACAGGTAACAACCAGGTTTACATCGTCCACTTCCAGAACCCGATTCATTCTTTCCAGGGATAAGATGATGCTGGATTGAGAGGGAACGGAATTGCTGGCCAGGGCGGTTCCCGCTCCCCTGGGAATTACAGGTAAGTTTCGGGCATAGGCATAACGCATAACCTCAGACACTTCCCGGGTATTCCCCGGCTTAACCACCAGGTTCTCTCCGGCGGGAGCAGGGGCAACTAAACCATAGGATTGCAGGGTATGATCTTTACTGTACTGTTCAACTCTCTCCAGATCATCATCAACCCAGCGGGGACCAAGTATTTTCTTCAGGTCTGTTATCACTTGTTCCTTCACTGCTTTCACTCCTCAGTTAATTTTCTAAAATTTTAGGGCTGCATTTTTTGGGCTTCTTCCTTAATTATCTCCCAGGCCCGAGTTACATGTTTTTCTTCAGTAGTCCTCTGACCTATAGCCATTCGCAAAGTAAAGTTATCGCGAAGCAAAGTATGGGTCAGGAAAACTTCTTCTCTTCCATTAATTCTCTGCAGTAATTCTTGATTAAATTCATCCAGTTCCAGACTTTCTTTCTGCCCATCATTAAATCTGAAACATACCAGTCCCAGTTCGGCAGGAGCCACTAGCTCAAAGTTATCCTCCTCAGCAATTAAATTTTTGAAAAATTCGGCCAGGGAAATGTGCTTTCTCAAAAACTCCTGCAGTCCTTTAACCCCATAAGATCGCAGGACAAACCAGAGTTTTAAAGCCCTGAACCGCCGCCCCAATTGAATTCCCCAGTCCCGGTAATTTTTCACTTCCTTGTCGTGGGCAGTTTTCAGGTACTCTGGATCTACAGCAAGGGATCGGGTTAATAACTCCGGGTCCCGAACATAATAAAGGGAACAGTCAAAATTAGTTAGAAGCCATTTATGGGGATTGAAAACAAAGGAGTCCACGTTTTCCAGGCCCTGAAAAAGATGTCTTTTTTCCGGGAGGATCGCCGCGGGCCCGGCATAAGCTGCATCAACATGGAGCCATATTTTTCGCCTCTGACATATTTTACCTATATCGGGGACGGGATCAAAAGCCCCGGAAGAAGTAGTCCCCAGGGTGGCAATAACTGCAGTGGGAATAAACCCCCGGGCTTTATCTTCAACAATCTGTCGTTCCAATTCTTCGGCCTGCAGGGCAAATTTTTCATCAGTAGGAATATAGCGGATATTCTCCCGACCAAAACCCGCTATTTTTGCCCCTTTTTCAGCACTGGAATGAGCCTCATGGGAAACATAAACAGTTAAATTCTTTTCCATACCCTGCTCATTAACTTTAAAATCGGTGGCTTTTTCCCGGGCAGTAATCAGCGCACAAAGAGTTGCACTGGAAGCAGTATCCTGAATAACTCCTGACCACTCGGGGGGAAGACCCAGCATCTGCCGCATCCACCCGGCCACCACTTCTTCCAGTTCGGTCGCCGCAGGGGAGGTGGCCCAGACCATGCACTGCGCCCCCAGGCCAGCAGTTAAAAACTCCGCCAGAATTGATTCGGGGCTGTTGTTGGCAGGGAAATAGGCAAACCAGCCGGGATGCTGCCAGTGAGTAATACCGGGTATAATAATGTCCTTAAAATCCTGGAATATAGTATCCATTTCTTCCCCTCTTGCGGGAGGGGTACCCGGCAGCTGCTTTTTTATATCTCCCGGCTTGACTCTGGCTTTGACCGGGTATTTTTCCACCTGCTCCAGGTAATCACATATCCAGTCCACCACAGCATAACCATTTTTTCTGAAATCATCAAGATTCATTTTAGCCCTCCCTTCCTGTTTAAACTTTGCCGGCAAAACTTGTTTCTCCTGCAAAAAATGGAGAGAAACCGGAATCAAAATACCCCTATTCTTAATTTTCTTTAGCCTGGTGGAGAAACTTCCGCTTACCGAATTTTCTCTTCCTGAACCGTTCCTGACCTATCTTTTCCCCAGCAAAATAAAACCAGTTGATTTCACAAATTTTTGATAGCTGATATCCGTCCTTTTTTTCGAAAAGGATCGTCCATCGGGATCTTTTTTTCGTTTCCAGCCTAAAACAGAAAGGATATTGTTCTTTTTCCAACTTTTTCCCCCTTTCCTATTACTTTGCAACATTAAATTTTGAAACCAGAAAAAGGTTTTGTCAATTTAAAGTCGAATAAAATTAATTAACAAAATTAAAACCAATAAAAAATAATTCTTATTTTTTTGTCATCTGCTCCCCTGGAAGGAGGTGGTTGTAGAAGGGCAAACAGTTGGAACTGGTCTGACTTTTTTACCAAAAGAAGGAGGATTATTTAATGAAAAAAAGGTTAGGTTTACTGGTTCTACTACTGGCTTTCCTTTTGGTCTGGACCGGTGGGATAGCAGAAGCTAAAACCCTTGTTATTGGAAC
>PWFS01000247.1 GCA_003554145.1 Halobacteroidaceae bacterium
ACATTCCTGGAAAAGATCTGATCCCACCCCCTCCAGCCTTTTAATTATTTCCCGGGGAGAATGAGAATAATATATTCTTTTCATTTCCGAAAAAATCTTTTCCTCGGACAAATCTTCCTTTTTAATCAGGGAGGAAATAATCCACTCCAAAAAACCATTCATTTTAATCCCCTTCCTCTCCGGGGGTCAGCAAAACCGGCCAGCAGGTTCCCCGATCCCTGATTTTAACTTTTTCTTTTTCCCCTGCTGTTAATTTTCACAGCTCCAGCCCGGCAAAAAATTTTTTCTTCTCCCCGGCCTGTTATTCTGCTGCCTCTTTTCCCGGGGTTGTTTTTTCTCCCGGACCTCTGTAAAGAAAGGATAGCAAATACATATGACATCCCTGTGTCAGGGAAAAAAAGAACTCCACCTTTTTTCGGTGGAATGATTCCCGGAGATATTACCTTATTCCAGCTGACCTGCTTACCTCTCTCTCCCCCTCTCCCTCATCTTCTCCTTTTCCCTCTATTTCCTATGAGCCCCGGGCAGTTTTTTTCTGGAATACTGCCGGCTAAAATACTATCCGGTTAGTTAGCCATCTAGAGATCATCGACAGGGGTTTAATGGTTTGGGCCGTACCTTCTTCCCCTTCCCCTTCTGCTAGATTATAAAAAAGAAATTTTTTCTTGCCCCTGTTTGATTATCCTGTGGGGATTATTATAATTTAGCATTGCAACTAAAGGTCGGGATCCAAATCATTATCAGGTCCCGCCAGCTGACTGCCCCCTATTCCCCCTCAAGTTGCTCCAGGTAATAATAGGTCGGCCTATAATCAGGAAATGTGGTTTTTAAACAGTTTAATATGGCCAGGGCCTCTGCTCTATTTCCCTGATTATTTTCCAGGCGGGCCTGGAGAATATAGAGGTTGAAATCGGAATAGGTTTTACCGGCCTGTTCCATTAACTCCAGGGCCCGGGGATAATCTCCTGTCAGGGCCAGGGTTTGACCGTACCAGTAGGCAAATACGCCTTCAGAAGGGGCCAGATTCCAGGCCTTTTGCCAGAGGGGGGCTGATGCCAGCCATCCTTCCTCCTGGACCACCTGCCGGGCCCGGGCCCCGGTCCGGTGAGCCTCCATCCTCTGATAGAATAAGCCGGTACCGGAGAGGGCCACCATGGAAAAAATAATTATCAGGACAGCAGTGGCCTTTAAAACCCTGGGGGCCTGTTTTTTATAGGAATTGGCTGCAGCGGGAATGGAGCCCAGGAGCATAAAAAATAAAAGGGCGGTGGGTGCAGTATGGAGGGGAGCATCCCAGCCTGCCTGCAGAACCATTACCCCCAGGGCCAGGGCCAGATAGGTGTAGCCCTGGACCCAAGCCTTATAAATAGCCCAGAGGGCAATACCCAGAAGAAGCAGACCTGGAATAATGCCCAGTTCCAGGACCAGTTCAATCCAGTCGTTATGGGCCTGCACCGGCAGGGCCAGGGGAGCCCCTTCCTCCAGGCCCAATCGGGCAGCGCCTTCCGGATACAGCCCTCGAAAACTACCCAGACCGTGGCCGAACCAGGGGCGATCCCTGATCAGTTCCCAGGTGGCTCTCCAGAAGACAAGCCTCCCTCCGATGCCTTCCAGCCCCTTGCCCATGAAAAAACCGACGGAAAAACTCCCGGCCAGGATTCCCAGGGGCAACAAAAAATAAAGGGCTTTTTTTAACCGTTGCCCCGCCGGTCTTTTTAAAAAAGCTCCGGCAAACTGAACTGTCAGCCCCAGGACAAAAAACAGGGCTCCGGCTCGGCTGCCGGTAGCAATAATGGCCATGCCCAGGCCGATAAGGGCGGGTAGCCGCCACTTCTTATCGGGCACCAGTTCAGACCACTGGGTAAGGAAAAAAATGGGCACCAGAAAGGCAGCAACCAGGTTGGGGTTGCCCAGGGTCCCATAGACCCGCCAGATCCCGGCAGTTCCGGTTAAGTAATAAAAGGGATCAAGGCCCCCCAATTGCAGGAGCACCAGGGCCCCCTGCAGCCAGCCCAGGCCCACCCAGATTCGAAGCAGTAATCTACTCCAGTTAAGGGCCATTAACAGGGCAGCCAGACCGGCTGCAGCCACCAAACCGGTAAACAGGAAAGAATCCAGCAAATGGCCTGGACTGCTTACCGGGTCTTGCTGCAGGAGGAGCCAGGTCCAGGGCACCACTAAATAGAGGAGCATCATCCAGGGGCCCGGCAGCCGGGTCCCTGTTTTTATCTTTCTTATGATTATCAGGATCGCAGGGCCGAGGGGGATAAAGGTTCCGATTATTAGGGCCAGTTCTTTTTCCGGACCAAATGGCTCAAAAGCATTTGGCCAGACTCCCAGGACTACAGCTCCCAGCCACAAAGATAGCAGGATTCCCACGGGGAACAGGAGAACACTCTTGTCTCCCCCTTTCTTTTCGCTGCCTGCAATTGCCTTTCTGGGGTGCAAGAACAATCCCCCTTCCTGCGGTAATTATATTTTTGGATTACAAGTCCAGATGGGGTGGCTTTAAAGGTTCAGCCCAGCTGTTTTTGGGTGAGGGCAAATAGTAATTTACTGTGAGCCGGGATCTATCTTCCCCGACTTCGGGGTTCAAGGCCACCACAGCTCGTTCCACACCCCTCATTCGGCCCAGCATCAAATCTTTGATCCTGACGTAGAGGTGTCCCGTATCAGCGGTTAAATAGTCGCGATATTTCTCGTCAATTTCGTCTTCTGCCGTGTAGGTAGCCCGGGCCATTCCTGCCTCATCAGTTTTTATTTCCATAGAGCTATAATCCCCGTGTTTGGCCAGGTCCACATCCTCAGGACGTCTCCACATTATAGGGGTCTGCAGGGTCCATTCCACTGGTTTATCTGCTTGGGGACCATTTTCCGGCAGCTCAAAATCAAGCTCATCCAGAAGGCGCTGTCTAAAGGGGCCGGTTTCGTGGTAGAAGCTAACCTGGACCAGGGCCTGGCTCTCATAGGGAGGTGGCGACGGCTTTTCCGTCTGCTTTTTATAAATCAGTTCCGGCTGGGCTTCCAGGTCTATCAAATAACTGTACAGGAACTGGGGCGCAATCAGGCATTCCTTGGCAGCCTCCTTATAACTGGTGGGAACCCCAATTATCCTTCCGGCCCACCCCACAACTGCCCTCCGGATGTTACGTCTTCCAAATAAAGCGGTTTCCACTTCACCACTCATATCCACTGCCGCAAAATTAAGGGCATAGTTGAGGAGGGTGAACTGCAGCGGGTCCAGGTGTTCATCTCCCCAGGGATTAATATAACTATCGACCCGTTCATCGGATAAATAAAAGAGCAGGGCGGGAAGAACTTCATGGGGGTAAAATTCATCTCTGGGCATCATTGAGGGGTCCGAAACTAAAAGCTGTAGATTGGCCCAGACAAATTGAGAGTATAACAACCCTATTTCCGTAGACTCCTCAAATCCGGCCTGATTCATGGAATCAAAATATGATTGGGCTTCAACCATCATGCCCTGGGAATAGCCGCTGGCGATTTTTTCAACCTGATAGTCCACGAAAAATGGTACTCCTTCATAAATACACTCAAAGATCAGTTCCTCCTGGCTATTATCGGTTGTGGTAAAAATCGGGGAAAAATAAGAGAGAATATCTTCAATTGCGGGGACCAGGTCCTGTTCATCTTCCAGGGCTTCATATAGGTTGCCGGTCCAGGTCTTTATTGTACTCAAATCCACCATTTCTTCCGGGTCCACCTGGATTAAACTGAATGTGCTCAACTTACCCACTGGACTTTTTATCTGCTTTTCCTCTTCATCAATATTGGTGTAGAGGGGCAGCCAGTAATCCTGGACCACCTTGCCCACAGCCAGGTTATCAGGCGTAATACCGGGGGGCAAATCCGTATCTTGATAGTTAAAAATCAATCGGGCAGGGGGGTCAAAATGGATGCCCTCCGGCCCCAGTTTATAGGTTTTGCCAACACTTCCTTCGGGGACAGTTTCACTGCTGATTTCAATGGAAAAATTGGTCCCTTCTGGGGCAGAACCCGCCGGGATCAAGAGGCTAACCAGTCCATCATCGCTGTCCACCTTCACTGCATCTTCAAAGGGGTCAGTGACTTCGGTAGGAGAGTCACAGCCCCCGCCCCAAAGCAGTACCGTCAGTACCAAAACCAGTGTTGCTGCAGTCTTAAAATTGATTTGCCTCTGTAACTTCGAAAAAATAGATTCTCGCAAAAAAATCATAAAACCCCAATCTCCTTTCTAATCTTTTCGAAGTCCTCTACTCCACAGCAGGGGAATTAAACACCTCCTTTTCGCAGAACTTAAATCCTGACCCGTCAGATCATACTTCTGGCAGATTAACCGGAAAAAAATTCAAGCCCCCTGCAGGAAGAAAAGGAAGTGGAGAAAAGGGCTTATTTTTAATTAT